>JBDTND010000185.1:0-4211 GCA_039933915.1 Gemmatimonadales bacterium
CGCTTGCGCGACGCGCCCACGAAAACAGGGTAGCCCAGCTCCACGATTCTGGGAAGCTCAACAAGCGCGGCGAGTGAATGACCGGTCCGTTTCGAGAAGCCAATTCCCGGATCGATGGCGATTCGTCCCGGATGGATCCCTGCGCGCTGCACCGTCTGAATACTCTCCTCGAGCTCGGAGATTATCTCTCCGACCGGGTCGGATCCGTACACCGCATTGTCGTAGCTGGCCATGTCGGCCACCGTCCCTCGCGAGTGCATCAGCACCACGTTGCAACCAGCCTCGGCGCAGATTCGCGGCATCTCGGGATCGAGCGACATCCCTGAGACGTCGTTGACGATCAACGCACCTTCTGCGAGAGCTGCCTTCGCGACTTCCGCCTTTACCGTGTCGATCGAGATCGCAATGTCGCTCCACCGGGAGCGCAGGCCACGAATTACGGGCAGAACACGCTTTAACTCATCGCGGGCGGAAACCGGCTCCGCGCCGGGCCGAGTCGATTCTCCGCCGATGTCTATCGCGTCGGCGCCCTCGGAGATCATCGTGGCCGCCTGCGCCAGTGCGGCCTCTGTAGACAAAAAGTTACCCCCGTCGCTGAAGCTGTCAGGGGTAACGTTCAGAATTCCGAAGATGGTAGGCCGCTGTGACTTTGACGGCCACGAGAAACTCACGCCGGTGCTACCTCCGGACCTCCGAAGAGTGGCGGCTTCGACGCCTTGGGGTGCAATACCGGTGTCGCCAGAGCCGGCGCCGAAGGCGGCGGACTGATCGGGCGCGGCGGAAGCTTCTCGCCGCGGGCGAGAGCTGCGACTTCGTCGCCGGTCAGCGTCTCACGGTCGAGCAGCGCCGTCGCTACAGTGTGCAGCAGGTCCATGTTCTCCTGAAGCACCTGGGTCGCGCGCGAGTAAGCCTCCTTGATCACGCGCGATACTTCGGAGTCGACCAGCTGGGCCGTGCGCTCGGATACCTCGCGCCGTGTCTGAATCTCACGGCCGAGGAACAGCTCCTGCTCGTTGTCGCCAACGAGGATGGGTCCGATCTCATCGGACAGTCCCCACTGTGACACATAGCGGCGCGCGAGACCCGTTGCCTGCTGAATGTCGCTTGCCGCCCCCGTAGTCACGCGGTCGCGACCAAAGACCAGCTCCTCGGCGACACGTCCCCCGTACGCCTTCACGAGGTTCGCCTCGAGCTGTTCGCGTGTCACCGACACGCGGTCGTCTTCCGGCAGCGTCCAGGCAACACCGAGGGTGCGTCCGCGCGGAACGATCGTGACTTTGTGGAGCGGGTCATTGCCCCTCACCTTGATCGCGCAGATCGCGTGGCCACTCTCGTGATAGGAGGTGAGCTTCCGCTCCTCGTCCTTCATGACCATCGACTTCCGTTCGGCGCCCATCATGACCTTGTCCTTCGCGTCCTCGAGGTCGGCCATGTAGACCTTGTCGTGGTTTCGACGGGCGGCGAGCAGGGCGGCTTCGTTGACGAGATTCGCGAGATCGGCGCCGGCCATACCAGGCGTGCCCCGTGCGAGCGTCGTGATCTCGACGTCCTCGGCCATTGGCTTGTTCCGGATGTGCACGCGAAGAATTCCCTCGCGTCCGCGCAGATCGGGCAGATCGACGACGATCTGTCTGTCGAACCGGCCGGGCCGCATCAGCGCGGGATCCAGCACGTCGGGACGGTTCGTCGCGGCGATCAGGATCACGCCTTCGTTGGACTCGAAGCCATCCATCTCGACGAGCAGCTGGTTCAGCGTCTGCTCGCGCTCGTCGTGACCGCCGCCGAGTCCGGCGCCGCGATGGCGTCCGACAGCGTCGATCTCGTCGATGAAGATGATGCACGGCGCGTGTGCCTTGCCCTGCTCGAACAGATCGCGCACCCTGCTCGCGCCGACACCGACGAACATCTCGACGAAGTCGGAACCGGACATCGAGAAGAACGGACGCCCGGCTTCTCCCGCGACAGCGCGGGCCAGAAGCGTCTTGCCAGTTCCCGGCGGGCCGACCAGCAGCGCGCCCTTGGGCAGACGTCCGCCGAGCTTGGTGAATTTTGCCGGGTCCTTGAGGAACTCGATGATCTCCTGGAGCTCGACCTTCGCTTCGTCGGCGCCGGCGACATCGTCGAACGTGACTTTCGGGGTGTCACCCGTCAGCAGCTTCGCCTTCGACTTGCCGAAGCTGAATGCCTTGGCTCCGCCGGCCTGCATCGAACGGAAGAGGAAGAACCAGATTCCGATGATCAGCAGGTACGGAAACAGCCCGATGAGAATCGTCGTGAACGATGCGCGCGGCTCCTCGGCCTGGATCTGAACGTTGTGGTCGGTCAGCCGCTTGACTTCGTCGCTGGAGTTCTCCATCGGCAGCAGAACCTTGAACTTCTGGACGAGGCGCCCCTTGATGGAAACCTTTTGCTTGAAGTCACCCGCGACAAAGCGGCCTCCGGATATCGTGACCTTCTCGATATTGCCGCGCTGAAGCTGCTGGTCGTAGTCGGGCGTGTACGCGATCTCCGGCGCCGCCTCGGCTCCCTTTCCGGAGAACTGGATGATCGCGACGGGGACGAGTATGACAAAAACCCAGAACGAGAGCTGTTTTGAAACCTTGCTCCAGTTCGTCGGCTTTTTTGGCGTTTTGTTGTTAGGCATTTGTATAGGCATTACTGCAAGCTCGCTATGTACGGCAAGTGGCGGAAGTTCTCCGCGTGATCCAACCCATAACCAACCAAAAACTCATTCGGCGCATCGAAACCAACGAACTTCGTGTCGTACTTCAATCCACCGGCAATCCGCTTGTGCAGCAGCGCGCATATCTCCAGCGACCTCGGCTGCCGCTCCTTCAGTATAGCTATGAGACGATTCAATGTGCGGCCGGAATCGACGATGTCTTCAACCAAAAGAATGTCCTTCCCCTTGAGCTCGGTCTCGGGGTCATACACCAGATTCACGGTCCCGCTGGACACCATTCCGTCTCCGTAACTCGAGGCTACCAGAAAATCCACCTGTAGCGGGCGGGTGATTTGCCGTACGAGGTCACTGAGAAAGATGAAGCTTCCCTTGAGCAATCCCAGCACCAGAAGATCGCCATCCGGATAAGCGGCGGAGATCTCTCTGCCGAGCTCGTTGACCCGCCGCGCGATCGTGGCCTCATCGAACGCGATTCGCCTTACGGCTCGCCCGGAGAGGCGGGGATCGGACTTCAAGTCGAGCGGTCTGACCGTGCTGCTCATGCCTGCGCCTCCGTTTGTCCGGTGCGCCAGCGCCGCAGCAGCATGTGATCGCGCCGCATGACGATCTCTACGCCACCGGAGAGCTGAATCGCGCCTCCGGTAGCTCCCCTAATAGTAAACTCCGCGGCCCGATGAGTTCCTCGGCGGTCCATGACCACGCTGGCGCGGGCGGCAAGCGCGGGCCACAGGACTCGCAGCGATTCATCGTCGTAGCCCTTGAGGCTGGAGCGGCTGATCCGCAACCCGCCGTCCCTGTCCTCCGCCGCGTCAATCCCGGTCAGCAGTTCTTCGATCGACCGTCTCCACCGCGCCGATTCTCGCGCCAGCTCCAATAGTTGTGCCGGGAAATCCGGATTCCGTTTGACGATCGACGGCAGAATGTCGAGCCGGATGCGATTGCGAAGATGTTTGCGGTCCTGGTTCGACGGGTCGCTCACGAATGGCACGCGATGATTCCTTGCGTACTCGGCCAGTGCCGACCTGCTGATGTTCAAGAAAGGCCTGACGATCTCGGATTCAGCGTAGAGTCCTGCCAGTCCGCGGGGCCCCGCGTCGCGGAGAATCCGCATGAAGACGGTCTCGACCTGATCATCGAGCGTGTGGGCCGTTACCACGTTGGAGCCTTTCGTTGAGGCGACCTGATTCAGGAACTGCCATCTGCCACGCCGCCACTCTTCTTCGCGCGTGCCAATGGTGGCGGCGCGTCCGCTGACGCAGCGAAATCCGCAGCGAACGGCATGTCTGGCGACGAGCGCTGCCGCCCTTCCAGCGGCGGGCCCTGTTCCGTGATCGAACGTTGCGACGGTAACTCTGTCCCGCGCACGCGCGGGCAGTCTCGAGGCAGCCGTCATGAGTGACATGGAGTCGAGCCCGCCCGATACCGCGAGCACCGCCGAAGCGCATCCGCGCAGCGCCCTCTCCACCGCGCTCTCCACCGCGGATGCTTCAACACGGGCAATCGCCATGATAGTTTTAATTTACCTATT
>JBDTND010000186.1:0-4111 GCA_039933915.1 Gemmatimonadales bacterium
ACCGGCGCGCAAGGCCTGCACGGCAGCGCACCCGAGATTGTGGAAGGCGCTGAGGGCTTGCACGGTAGCGCGCCCGAGGCGATCGAGGGAGCCCAGGGTCTTCACGGGAAGACGATGCCAGATCCGCTCGCCGGGGCTGAAGCAGCGCGATCCGATGTTGAAGACGTGGTCGACACATGGACGCCGCCTCCCGCCGTGACGGTGCCCGAGCGGGCGAAGCCCGAAAAAGAACCCGCCGCGGCGTCGGGCACGCCAGAGCCATTCGTGAACGAGACGATGGCGCAGCTGTACCTCCAGCAGGGATACAGGCAACTCGCCCTGAGGGTTTATCACCAGCTTGCCGAAGCCCGCCCCAACGACCAGTCGCTGAAGGACCGCATCGCGCAGATCGAAGCCGACGATCGCGCGGCGCATCCGGAGGGAGCAGAGCCCGCACCGGCTGCGCGCAAGGAGCCGCCTGAGGCTCCAAATATCGATCGTGCTCCTGCACAGGCTCCGCCACCCGCGCCGCCATACAGGGAGCGGGAGTCCGTTGAAGCGCCCGCACCCGAACGTCCACGCGATGTTCCGCGTGAAAGGCCGCGTGAGGGGCCCCGCGCGGAGCCCGAGGGGATCGCGGCTCGACAGCCTTCGATCAAGGAATTCTTTGCGACGCTTGGACGCCGGCGTCCGCCGCGGGCGACGGGCAGCCAGGGTGCTCCGCCGCGTCCGACCAACAGCATCCCGGCCGACCCGGGCCCGTCTCTTGTCGGCTCCGCCCCCAGCGCGACGCTCGACGCCGTATTCGCCGGAGCCACTGTGAATCCCGCGGACAGCCGTGCGGCGGCGCGCCTCGCGGGTGCATTCAGCGGTGTGTCCGGCACATCGAGAACTACTCCGCCAACTCCGCCGATGCCGACACCGCGCGTAAATCCCCGGCTTCCGCATACGCAGGAATCCGAGGAAGACGTGGCGAAGTTCCGCGCCTGGCTCGATGGGCTTACCGGCGAGTGAAAATCGCCGTCATCAATGGCCCAAACCTCAATCTGCTTGGCACCCGTGAGCCGGCTCTCTATGGAACGGAGACTCTCGCCGACATCGAGTCGCGACTCAAAGAAGTCGCGAAAGAGCTCGGCGTCGAGGTCACCTTTTCACAGCACAACGGGGAAGGCGAGATCGTCGAGTCCGTTCACGCCCTGCGCGGTCGCGCCGATGGCGCGCTCGTGAACGCCGGAGCGTACAGTCACACGAGCCTCGCGATTCGCGACGCGCTGGCGGGGGTAAAGATTCCGTTCGTGGAAGTCCACCTCACCAACATCTACGCTCGGGAGCCAGAGCGAAGAAAGTCGGCTTTGTCGGATGCCGCGCTCGCCGTGGTCTGCGGATTCGGCGCGTACGGCTACGAGCTCGCGCTCCGCGGACTGGTCAAGCGTCTGCCGGTGGCCGTGAATGGCTGACCGCCGTCCCGCGCGTATCGCCGCGCTCCGCGAGTCGCTCACTGCGGCGCACATTGACGCGCTGGTGCTCACGAGTCTTCCGAACGTGCGCTACCTCACCGGATTCTCCGGGTCGAGCGCGCTCGTCCTGGTGACGCAGCGCGACCTCCACCTCATGACCGATTTCCGCTACGACACGCAGGTCGGCGAAGAAGTCGGATCTATAGCGACGATTCGCATTGAGGCGCAGAGCCTGTGGGCCGGACTCTGGAATCTCGGCGCATCACTCCCCGGAGTCGAAGTGATTGGCTTCGAGTCCGCGCATCTCCTGCACCGGGATTTCCAGCGCTTGCTCACGGAGGGCACGCGGTGGCAGTGGCGCCCGCAGCTCAACCTCGTCGAGGCGCTGCGCGAGTCCAAGGATCCCGAAGAAGTCGCGCTGATCAAGGAGGCGGGAGGAATGGCGACGCGCGCGCTGGCGAGGACGCTCAAGGCGATTCAACCCGGGATGACGGAGCTCAATGTCGCCGGAGTTCTTGAACACGCCCTCCGCGACGAGGGCAGCGAGGAGTTTCCCTTCTCGGCTATCGTCGCCTCCGGCCCGCGCGCGGCGCTTCCTCACGCGCGCGCATCATCGCGCGTGATCCAGCGCGGTGATCTTCTTCTCCTCGATTTCGGCGCGCAGTACAAGGGCTACTGCTCCGACGTCACTCGCACTGTGGTGGTGGGCACTGCATCCGCCGAGCAGAAGGAGATCTACGACATCGTGAAGCACGCGAACGCCGTCGCGTCCTCTTCGGTGAGAGCGGGAATGAAGGGCCAGGATGCCGACGGTCTCGCTCGCCGCTACATTGAGGACCAGGGTTACGGCGACGCATTCGGACACAGCCTCGGACACGGGCTGGGGCTGGAAGTGCACGAAGCGCCGCGGCTCGCAAAAACCGTCGAGACGCCGCTGGGAGCTGGGGCGGTGGTGACGATCGAGCCGGGGATATACCGTCCGGGCTGGGGAGGAGTTCGTATCGAGGATGATGTCCACCTCGCCCCGAGCGGCCCGGTGATACTCACGGATTTCACGCGAGAGCTGCTCGAGGTGGCATGAGCTGCAACCCACTGCTGACCCCATCAGACGCGAAATGACAATGATCGATCTCCGCTATGTGAAGAAGCTCGTGGAAATGCTCGACGACTCGAGTGTGGATTCGATTGAGATTTCGTCCGACAAGGGGATGAAGATCAGGCTGTCGAAGACACCACAACAGCGCGGCGCCGTGCAGATGACGGCACCCGTCGCGATGCCGGCGCTTCTTCCCGCGGCAGCGCCGGCGGCCGCTGGCGCCGGCTCGTCGGCGGTTGAAGTTCCCAAGGTCGAAGCGCCCAAGCCCAAGTACCTGGAAGTGAAGTCGCCGATGGTCGGCACGTACTACAGCGCTCCCGAGCCCGGCTCGAAGCCGTACCTCGCGGTCGGCGACAGAATCGGCAAGGGTCAGATAGTCTGCATCATCGAAGCAATGAAAATCATGAATGAAATAGAATCCGAGTTCGACGGAGTGGTGAAGGAGATTCTCGCGCAGAACGCGCATCCCGTCGAATACGGCCAGGTCCTCCTCCGCATCGATCCCAATGGCTGAAAAAATGACTCCGCCGGCGCCCAAAGCGGGCGCTTCCCCCTCGACGTTCGACTACAAGTCGGTGCTCCAGCACATGATTCAGGCGAACGCATCCGACCTTCACCTCAAGGTCGGGCGCCCGCCGACGCTCCGCGTCGACGGGCATATGCAGACGATCGAAACGGCGCCGCTCACACAGGACGACCTCCGCAGCCTGGCCGAGCAGATCATGGCGCCGAAGAACATCAAGGAGTTCTCGGAGCAGAAAGAGTCCGACTTCGCGCTGGCCGTGCCAGGCGTCGGACGCTTTCGCGTGAATGCCTATCAGCAGCGTGGTACCATCGCTTACGCTCTGCGAACGGTTCCTTTCCAGGCAAAGACCGTCGCTGAACTGAACCTGCCCGAGGTGTGCGAGAGGATTGCGCTAATGCCGCGCGGACTGGTGCTCGTCACGGGAATCACGGGTTCAGGAAAGTCCACCGCGCTGGCGTCGATGCTTCACTACATCAACCAGAACCGGCAAGCGAACATCATCACGATCGAGGACCCGATCGAGTTCCTCCACCGGGATATCAAGAGCAGCATCAACCAGCGCGAGGTCGGAACGGACACCACGAGCTTTGGCCACGCGCTGAGACGCGTGCTGCGGCAGGATCCCGACATCATTCTGGTCGGTGAGATTCGAGACCTGGATACCCTCGACACCGCGCTCAAAGCCGCCGAGACCGGCCACCTCGTTTTCTCGACGCTCCACACGACCGACGCAACGCAGACGATCAACCGAATTCTCTCGTTCTATCCGCCCCACCAGCAGACCGAAGTGCGCTTCATGTTGTCGACGGCGCTTCGGGCGATCGTCTCGCTTCGCCTGGTTCGCCGCTCTGACAAGAAGGGACGCGTTCCCGCCGTCGAGGTGCTGGTCAACACGGAGGCGGTCCGCGATCAGATGCGCGACATGTCGGCGTCGCTGAATATCCCGCAGCTGATCAAGGACGGTGGCGTCCCGTACGGAATGCAGAGCTTCGATCAATCCCTCATGAATTGGTACCAGAAGGGTGTCATCTCGTACGACGACGCGGTGTTTGC
>JBDTND010000187.1:0-4097 GCA_039933915.1 Gemmatimonadales bacterium
TTCTTCTCCATGATCTCCGCGATGCGCTCGAGCCGGGCAGGAATGGCCATGATTTTTTCCTGCGCTACCCGGCCGAGATCGTTCAGACCGTCGAGCGACTCGATCGACCAGTACTTGATCAGCTCCTCGACGATCCTGAGATAATCGCGCGGACCGTAAATTCCGGCGCGGCGCACAACGTCGGCCAGCTCGCGGAAATGAGGCATGTTGACACCCGGCATGTCGATCGCGGGCATGATCTTGGCCGCGGCGATCAGACCCTGGTTCGGATCCCGCTCCATCACCGCCTTGAACACCGAACGGTAGAACGTGTAATGCCGCGCTTCCTCCTTCGCGACATTCTGGAGAACCGTTCCGATCGTCGGCTCGTACTCCGAGGCAAACTTGCCGGTGTTCGCGTGTGAAACCTGCGTCGCCCGCTCCTGCAGCGACGTATACACGAATACTCTGTACGGATCCTTGTCCCACTCCGGCTCGAAGCCGGCCCTGATGTAGTCGAACTGCATCTTCTCGATCACCACCGGATCGAACACGCGCGCGTCGCGCGTATAGTCGTGCAGAATGGCTCCGTGTCGATCTTCCTCAGCCGTCCAGAGATTATTCCACTTGGCCCAGATGCTGTCCGTGCCCAGATAGACGGCGAGCAACCGGTGGAAATGTGGGAGGCCTTCTTCGGTAAGGAGATTGAGCGCCAGCGCCACTCGGGCCGGATCGCTGATTCCGCGGGCGCGCTCCCGGAGCGCTTTCAGATGGCGGTCGGGATCTTCGCCTGGCGGAGGCTCCAGCAGCTCCGCGGGGAACCACAGCACCCGTTTCGCCTCGTGCGACGCCATGAGCTCATTGACCAATGGCTCGAGATCCGAAAGCACCTCTATTTTCGACAGCGTCTCTTCTTCTACTGGATTCACCAATTACCCCCGACGCGAAAACAACGTGACAGCAGCATGACAAGAGTGAAGATGTCATTGAAAATCTGCAAGCCGCGCCGCCGCGCATGGGCGGATAACTCGCCCAGAGACGTGACTCTTGTAACATAACGCGTCACACACGTGGGAGAAGTGAAGAAATCCACATTTTCACGCCTCTTGCGGACGGATCGCCCTCGCCCGGAAATTGCGGCCTGACGCTTGCGCATCAGAATACGCGTTTTCGCGGCCCGGGAGCGGTTTCAAGGTATCTCCGTAGATAGTCCCCGGAGCCATTCTTATCAAACTGAAATTTTTGGGCAGGAGATCGATAATGGCAGACGCGGCAGACAACCGAGAGGTCAGGATGGACGAGCGGAGCGGAAGGAGCGGAGTTCAGAGCGGGAACAGCGGGACGATGGATGAGAACAGGAGCGACAGCGGAGCAGACCGTAGTACGGGAACTGTCAGCCGCAAGACTCCGCGTGGATTCGCAGCGATGGATCCGCAGGCGCAACGCGCGATCGCCGCAAAGGGCGGACGCGCCGCGCACCAGAAAGGAACAGCGCACGAGTTCACCAGCGAAGAGGCACGAATCGCGGGAAGAAAAGGTGGCGAAGCATCCCGCGGCGGTCGCAGGTCCAACAACGGATCGAGCGACAGCAACAGCTGACCGACCCAAGCCGGAACGGAAGCGAGCGAGGCGTGGCGAGAGTCACGCCTTGCCGCTTTCCGGGATCGGGGAAGCAGGTGGCACCCGGCAGCACTGCTCCAGCATCGAGACGAGCTCCTCCATCGTCGAGAGACCGTGATCGCGCGCGTAGAAAGTCCGGATCACCTTGAAACGCTCTTCCTTGGGGAGCTTCGTTCCCTCCTCTACCACCCACTTCTGTATCTCGCGCGGACGCGGGCCCCACCAGCCGCATTCCTGAAACTTTGGATTCAGCAGGATCACGATCGGAACGGAGCGCGATTTCCCTCCGGTTAGATGCGCGTCCATGATGTCCAGATTCTCGTCGCGCTTGAGCATCCGCATGTCCATGTTGCTCACCGACTGGGTAAGCTTGGCCACGATCGGCACGATGTTCACCGAGTCGCCGCACCAGTCCTCCGTCATCACGAGTAAGTGCCAGCGCCCGCCGAGCGCTTCTACTCGCGCTGAGTAGTCGATGGGAATGACGAGGCGTTTGGCGATGGCGGCCCACAGGTCATGATTCTTGACCGGGCGGGCCATGAAATCTTCGAAGGTCTCACCTTCGCAGTAACGTGCTTTCGTTATCACTGTTCTGATTGCCGGCGAGTCATGTCGACGTGAATGATTCCATCTTCCTCATAAGGAGCCGACACCGATTTGAATCCCAGTCCAACGTAGAACTTCTCGAGCCGGCGTTGCGCCGCGATCTTGACCAGCTGGCCCGGCGCCAACGCTTCCAGACGTCGCAATGCTTCAGCCATCAGGACCTTTCCCAGCCCGGTTCCTCTCACTTCGGGAGAAGTCACCACTCTCCCGATCGATCCCTCGTCGTAGCGGACACCCGGCTCGAATACCCGCGCATAGGCGGCGAGAAATTTCCCGTGCTCGCGCTCGGACCAGCCGAGGAGGTGCCACGCCCTGGGATCCCTTCCGTCGGCATCGGGATAGGGACAGTTCTGCTCGACAATGAAGACGGCCTCGCGAAGACGGACGACGGCGTAGAGATCGTCTGGGCTCAGCTCGCTGAAACGCGACCATTGCCAGAAAACCCCGTCCACGAGTTTCGCCGCGTCCTGCGTATCGTTGACCAGCCGTGCGCTTGTCTTACTCACTTTCCGCTCGTATTCTCACCCGTTGAATCCGCAGCAATTGTCCTCACCCGGATAAAATAACATGCGCAGATGCTCGCTCCGCTTTTTTGTCCCGGCAGTTCTGATCGCCGCATCTTGCTCTCCGCTGCCGCCCTCTGGCCAGGCCGTACCGGCGAGCGTCGGGTCTGCCGTGGGCACGGATGTCACCATCGGCTTGGCGCGCGATGCATCGCTGGCCGCGGCGATCGCCGACATCTCGGCGGCCGAAATTCGCGCGACTGATTCGACGCTCGTCTCATTCGGCACGCGCCACACGATGAGCGACACGCTCAGCAACACTCGCGGGATCGGCGCGGCCCGGCGGTACCTGTTCAATAAGCTCGGCCAATACAGCGCCGCTTGCGGTGGATGTCTGAAAATCGAGTACGATCCCGCAATGATCGAGATGCGCGGGCATCCGGACCGCCCGGTGGTGAACGTCGTCAACGTCGTAGCGTGGCTGCCTGGCCGCGACACGACGAGGGTCGTGGTCATCGGCGGACACTACGATTCCTGCGGTTGCGCCCGCACGGACCTGGGCGCACTCGCGCGATTCGAGGCGACGCAGGACGCGCCTGGAGCCGACGACGATGGATCCGGAACATCGGCAGTCGTCGAGCTGGCTCGGGTATTCTCGAAGCACTTTCCGCGCGGACTCGAGACCTCTGTAATCTTCGTCGCCTACGCCGCCGAGGAGCAGGGCCTTTACGGATCGACGCACCTGGCGCAGCGCCTCCACGCAGCCGGCTACAAGGTCGTCGCCGCCTTTACAGACGACATCGTCGGCAACGTCGTCGCCGAGGATGGAACGGTCGATTCGACGACCATGCGGATCTTCGGCGCCGATCCGGACAACGGCCCGAGCAGAGAGCTCGCGCGTTACACCTGGGGCACCGGGATGATCTACAATCCGTCGTTCACCCTTCTGCCTGTCTTCCGTCTCGACCGCATCTCACGCGGAGGTGATCACAGCCCCTACGTCAGCCTCGGCGATCCCGGACTCCGGTTCACGGAGAGATTGGAGAACTACAAGCGCCAGCATTTGCCGACGGACGATTTCGCGCACGTCAATTTCGGCTACGTCGCGAACGTTGCCCGGATCAACGCCTCCGTGGTGGGGTCACTCGCCAACGCACCGGCGGCGCCCGTGGCTCTGGCTCGGCGAGACCAGGCGTCTGGCGGATCGAAGTGGATGCTCACGTGGAAGGATGTCCCGGGAGCGTCGCGTTACGAGGTGCTCTTCCGCCGCACGACGGCGCCGACGCACGAGAAGGTCTATCAGGCTGGCGCGGCGACGTCGTTCCTTCTTCCCGACCAGCTGGACGATGGGTGGGCAGCAGTGCGATCGGTGGGAGCGAACGGGCATCG
>JBDTND010000188.1:0-4092 GCA_039933915.1 Gemmatimonadales bacterium
CCAGATTCCCAGCGCGTCCTGCTCGAGTCCGGGATAGCGCTCGAACACGACTCCCTTTTTCTGAAGGCCTTCTACGGTCTTCGAGATGTTTCCGACGCTCCAGCCCAGAATTGTGAACGGCGCGGGCTTATACCCTTCGATTCCCGACACATTGACGACGCGAAGCATGGTGCCGTTCGCGTCGAACACGAGTGCGAATTTGTCGTCTACGATAAACTTGAGCCCCAGCGTCTTCTCGTAAAACGGGCGCGCGTCCCCCGGATTACGAGTGGGAATGAAGGCGACGATGTTCATCGATCCCAGCATGAGTCCTCCTCGTATCATCACGTGAAAACCGGCGGCAGCCTCTGCTCGCTCGCTCGGCGGAACGGATAGCGGTGGGCGAGCTTCTCATCGAGGTCAGGATCCGGAAGATTCCGCCCGTCGAGAAACATCCAGTCGATGTCGACAAACTCGCTGAGCTTCCACATTCCGATCCCGACCTCTCTATCGAGGTCGAGCTCATATTTTGATGCCCGCGACAGGCTCCGCAACGCCTCATAGGCGCGGTCATGGAACTGCTTCGTTACGGGCACGATGGTAAATCCGCAGCCGGTGCGCGTCGACGCGATTCGATACGGCTGCTCGAGCCTGTTGCTCCTCACGGCGTCGAGAGCGAGCCGCAGCTGGTGCTTGAGCGCCCGCAGCTCGTGGCGCCCAAGCAGCGCGATCTCGCTCAGAATTTCGTAGCAGTCGCTGTCGGCGGCCTCACCTTCCTGAGATGCGATTGCGTTAGCCAGACTGTCCATGACGAACGTGAACTCGCAGGCAGTTGGACCACCGCGCGAGCGCGCCGCGTGCTCGAACCTCGGGTCTGGAGGAGATGCGAGCTCCTCCATCAGGTATTGTCCGATCAGCGCGCGCTCGCTGACTGCCGTAGACGAAGGATCCCACGCCAGGAGGATGTCGCGGCGGAATGCAAAGTAGTCGACCAGTTCCGACGGGGTTACGAAATGGTTGCAGATCTCGAAGTAATCGGCGTCTCGAAGGATATGGACGAAGGTCCCATTCCGATTTTTCTTGAATCGCGCCGCGCGAAACGCGCGAGACTTTGCGGGAACGCGGTAGATGATCATACTGACAAGCGAATCAGGATCCTTCGACGACACCGTCATCCGGTGCCCGAACTCATTTACGAGGGAAAGCGCCATGTAGCGGGCAAGCAGCTCTCGCGTGTTCTGGATCTGCTTCACCCCTTTCCTCACCACATGGCTCGTCACCCACCTCTCGAGGTCGCCTGCCTTCGACGCCACCTTCGGCTCGCGCTCGCGCAGCTGAAAGATGAATCCGATGTTGTCCATCAGCATCAGCCGGTCGGCGAGCTCGACGTCCTTCTCATCCGTGAGCGGAAGCTGGCTCGCGGGAAACGAGAACGCTCTCATGAATACGTTGTCGTGCAGCTGGGCGACGAGATCGTGCAGGAGGGTGGCCGGCTCTCTCGTACTCTCTTTCACTCGCGAGGGCTCGGTCAGAATCTTCGGGGTCGTCGCTGCCGCGCCAGCAAAAGCGCGGCACCGGCGAAGCCGGTGAGGATGCAAAACAGGTAGAGAACTCGGACGCTCACAAGCTCGTAGAGCGGATTTGCGTCGGTGAACGGCCGGAAAGGCCGAATGTCGAGATGCATTACCCCGTCGAGCACCGCGTGGAATACTCCGCCGAAGATTCCACTCCACACGGCGATGGGTAATCGGTATTCGGCGCCAAGAGCTTCGGGGATCACGTCGCGCGGCCGGGCAATCCATTCCCCGGCCTTCGAGATGATCAGCCCGCAGAGGAGTCCGATCAATCCGCCCAGGAAAACCGTATGCGCTCCGCGATGAACAGGATACTCGCCCTTCAGGAGGTAATATCCCGATTCGACATCTATCACGATCTGCGCGAGCGAATAGGCCGCCATCGAAAACTGGTGCGGCGCGGCGGCCTTGATGAGCAGCCCGGGACCGAAGTGGAATGGAGTTGCTGGCATGGCGCTCCCGCCAATCTATTGTTGTGGCGCGCCCTCCGCTCGGCGGCCCGGGCCGCCATGTCCCACATCAGATTATTTTCGCGGCGCGAGGCGTTGCGCGAGGCGCTGCGCGAGGTACGACGCCCAGGTAGTGCGGCGATGCTGGCCTGCGTTCGAGAGGACGATGACGACGGTGCCATCCGCGAGCATGCGAGCGATGCTGCTCTGTCGCGCATCGCCGATGCCCGAATGCATCACTTCCGCGACGCGCCCACCCCGGATGTACAACCTCGTCCCGTAGCCGTAGTGAATCTCGAAAGGTGGCTCGCTTCGCACATGCATCAGCGGCGACTCTAGCTCTCGGCTCTCTGTGCGGCCGAAGATGCGCGCTTCGTGGATCGCTGTCAGCCACCTGTAAATGTCCGAGGCCGTACTCCACATCCCACTGCCGCCCTTGTGTCCCCAGTCGCCGCCCTGAAACCCGGTCGAGCGCATGCGCGCGGGAGTCAGAAGCTCCTTCGTGATGTAATCTTCCCACGTGTCACCCGAGGCAACCTCGATGATCGCCGCCAGCAGCTGGTAGTTGTCGTCCTGGTACCTGTAATGAGTGCCCGGCGGGTACTCGAGCCGCTGAGACAGTATCGCGGTGACGGCGCCTTCACGTCTCATGATTCCCGTGCCGGCCGAATGACCGGCGAGACCGGATGTATGAGTCAGCAGATGGAAAACGGTGATATCGCGCTTTTGTGGTGGGGCGTGAGGGAAAAACCGCGAAACAGGATCGCTGAAAGAAAGGCGATGCTGTGAGCGCAATCTCAGAATTGCCGCCGCGGTAAAGCCTTTCGTTATCGAGCCGATGTTGAACGAGCTCGCAACTGTCAGCGGCTCGCCCGCACGCTTCCCATACGCCTTTTCCAGAATTATCGAGGTGTCCTTCGCCACGAAGACCACACCGGAGAATCCGCTGTCCGCTTCTGCCTGCGCGATGGCGTCCAGCCGCGGGCGGGTCTGGGCGCCGGCGCTCCCGGTCGCGACGAGGAGCGCCAGGAAAACGACGAGGTGCCGCGGGGCTACGGCAGCAGCAGCGTGAGCGCCGTGAGGATGCCGGCTGTGATGATCGATTTCACGTAGACCCCCCGGGCCTGCCGCCTCACTATCTGCAGCTCTACCGTGTCGTCGATCTTCCGCGGACCGTCGTCCATGTCGCGCTGACCGCGCGATGCGAGTCGGACTCATGTTTTGTCGCGAGCCTGAAAAACGCCGAGCGCCCCGAGAAAGAAGGGAACGGAGAGGAGAATCTTCCACTCCGGCCCAACGTGAGCCAGCACCAGCATTACCGCGACCAGGACGCTGGCACCCAATGCTGGGATGCCAAATGTGAGACGCTTGCGCTGTTCCCGCGGCCCCAGATTGGGGACGCACGCTAAGGGCGGCCTGTCCATTCGTTTGGTCCAGGATCAAAGGAGGTGCTGCAATATGGATTTCCTGCCAATCTAACGCGATGGCTGAAGAGTTCAGGCTCCGGCGGGCCCGGCTTTCGCCGCGAGGCTGACGAGCTTCCGCATTGTCGCTTCGTCCAGCATGCGGGAGTGCACCTCGCTGGCGTTCGTCCTGTCGAGGAGCTCACGGACGTTGTGATCGCGAACTCCTCCGCCCGCAACGATCGTGATTCGCGCGCCCGCCTGTTTGATGAGCGCGGCGATGGTGGCGGCGCCCTCCATTGCGTTCGATGCGCCGCCCGACGTAAGAACCCGGCTCGCACCACACGCGATCACCTGTTCGAGCGCCTCTGCCAGGTCGGGTGTCGAATCGAGCGCGCGATGGAACGTCACCGGCAGGTCCTTTGCCGCCTTGATCAACGCAGCGGTTTTCGCGGTGTCGACTGTGTGATCGTAGCGCAGCGCGCCGGTTACGATGCCATCGGCGCCAACCGTACGCGCGCGTTCGATGTCGCGGAGCATTGCGTCGAACTCGGCATCTGAATAGACGAAGCTGCCCGCGCGCGGCCGGACAAGCACAAATACCGGGATCCCCGCTTGACCCTTCGCGGCTGCTATCAGATCAGCGGCCGGCGTAGTCCCGCCGTCGACAAGGCTCGCGCACAACTC
>JBDTND010000189.1:0-4066 GCA_039933915.1 Gemmatimonadales bacterium
AGGCCGAGATCGGCCGAGCGCGCCTGCATGGAGGAGATCACGAACGCAATGTGCTCGTCGAGATCCACGCCGAGCTCCGCGGCGCCATTGATGACATCGTCGCGGCTCACCCCGCGCGCGAAGGCCTTGTCCTTCATCTTCTTGCGAACGGACCTCGCATCAACCTCGTGCACGCTCTTCGTCGGACGCACGAGCGCCGTCGCCGTGATCAAGCCCGTGAGCTCGTCCACCGCGAACAGCGTCTTCGCCATCTTCGATTCCCGCGGCGTATTCGTGTACTGCGCATGGCCGAGTATCGACCCGAGAATGTCCTCGGGATATCCCTTGGAGCGAAGGAGGCGCACGCCTTCGGATGGATGCTCCTCCGTCGGGGAGTGGGCGTTGTTGGGAAAGCGCTCGTAATCGAAGTCGTGAATCAACCCGGCGATTCCCCAGCGCTCCGGGTCTTCCCCGAACTTCTCCGCGTACGCGCGCATCGCGCCTTCAACCGCGAGCATGTGCTTGCGGAGCGACTCGCTCGCAGTGTACTCGTGCATGAGCACTAGAGTTTCGTCGCGGGAGGGGAGGCTCGATGCATCAATCATTTGCCATAACCTCGAAGGGGGCAGATGGGTGGCGGGTAGCAGGTCGCGATCAGCGTGCAGCCGGTAGTCTTCTGTTGTGTTGTTAGCATTTCGGAAGCGACTTGGTAAGCAGCTGCGCGATGTTGATTGTAAGCTGCAGTGCGAGGAGGGCGCCCAGCATGATGGACACGTCGACCCAAGGGCGTCTCCTGGGTGGGAGAGTCCGCGCATAGAGCATGGTACCGATAAAGATCGTCACGCCCTCGACGAAGAAATCGGCGATGGGATGCTCGTACAGCCGGAGTCCCATCATCGGACCGCCCGGCCACGTCGGCTTGTAACCGGTGATCCAATCGAGGAACATGTGTGAGAGGACTACCGCTGCTACGACGAGCGCTCCCCTCCAGTCGCGCGTGACCATCCCGTACGCCGCAAACCCTGTCAGCGCGAATAGAAAGACGGATGGAATCGAGTGCGACAGCATCCCGTGCGGGTTGTATGACCCCGCGAGGCAAAGTCCGGTATCGACCCAGTCCGGCGCGTACGCGGCGACGAGCAGCACGAGCAGGCCGATGCTCGCGCGCGCGCGCTTTCCCGCCAGCGCAGCTCCGACGTGGCCGATGTACATCTAGCGGCGCGCGCGCCTGTCGATGAGCAGCGGCAGCAAGGTCGCGATGAGCAACGCTCCGATGAAGCGCACGGCGTACAGGTAGTGATCCATCAGATCGGGACGGTCTGCATCGCTGTCAGCGGTTTGTCGGCTCGCAGAGTTATCGGAGTCATGTAACTTCCTTAAAGTTAAGGCGCGCTTCGTCAACCCGCCCGCGGCCCGCACTCCAGGCCGCCTGGCCCAGCGAAAACACTGAATGCACGTCAGGAATCTCGAGTGTTCGTTCTGCCATCGCGAATACGAAGCAAGGAAGCTCCACAACGTCTGTACCGATTGTGGCAAGCCGCTCCTCGTTCGCTACGATCTCAAGCGCATTGGAAAGTTCCTTTCGCGCCAGACCCTGTTCGGGCGCAGGGCGGATCTCTGGCGATATAGGGAAGTCCTCCCGGTCCGCCGCGAGGACAACATCGTGACGCTCGGCGAGGGATGGACTCCTCTTCATCATGCAAAGCACCTCGGCGCGGCGCTGGGCCTGAGCGAGCTGTACGTGAAGGACGAGTCCCTGAATCCGACGCAGAGCTTCAAGGCGCGCGGAATGTCGGTGGCGGTATCGATGGCAAAGGAGCTGGGAGTGAAGAAGATCGCAGCGCCGTCCGCCGGAAATGCGGCCGGCGCCCTCGCCGCGTACTGCGCTCACGGAGGCCTCGAGGCATTTCTTTTCATGCCACGTGACACGCCGCGCGCGAACGTCATCGAGTGCGAGGTGACTGGAGCAAATGTCACACTGATGGACGGCCTGATCACCGACTGTGGCGCCGAGGTGGCGAGGCGGAAAGACGAAGAGGGATGGTTCGACGTCTCGACACTCAAGGAGCCCTACCGCGTCGAAGGAAAGAAGACACTCGGCTACGAAATCGCGGAGCAGCTCGCGTGGGTGCTTCCTGATGTGATCATCTACCCGACCGGGGGAGGAACCGGGCTGGTCGGAATGTGGAAGGCATTCGACGAGATGCAGGAATTGGGATGGATCGACGAGAAGCGGCCGCGGATGGTGACGGTGCAGGCGTCGGGATGCGCGCCGATAGTCCGCGCGTTCGAAAAGGGAGAGAGATTCGCTGAAGAAGTCCTGGACGCAACAACGGTTGCGTCTGGCCTGCGCGTGCCGAAGGCGATCGGTGACTTTCTCATCCTCGACGCGATCAAAGAATCCCAGGGGACCGCGATCGCCGTTACGGACGAGGAGCTGATAGCGGGTGCGCGCGAGCTGGGGCGCAGGGAAGGGATCTTCGCGGCGCCCGAAGGCGGCGCGTGCGTCCCCGCTTTACGGAAGCTGCTGGAGCGCGGAAAGGTGAAGCCCGACGAGCGGGTCGTGCTGTTCAACACCGGATCGGGCGTCAAATATCTAGACGCCTTCGATTTCGAGCTCAAGCTGACGACCCCGAGGAGCTTGCCCAAGAGCGCGTTGGGTCCCTCGCTGTAAGCTATCGCAGGCCGACGAGCTTGTGCGTCTGGATGCTCAGACGCCAGCGCGGGTGACGCAGGCAGTAATCGATAGCGAGCTCCGTGTTCCGCGCCGTTTCGGCTCCATCCATCGGTTGCAGGAAGAAGTTCTGGAAATCGAGCCGCTCGAAGTTCTCGGGCGGCGCGTTCTCCTGCGGATACACGAGCTTGAGCTCGCTGCCCGTCGTCTGGACGAGCGGCGCGCCGGCCTTCGGGCTGACGCAGACCCAATCGAGAGATGCGGGTGCCGGCCGGGTGCCGTTGGTCTCGACGGCGACTTCGAACCTGCGCTCATGCAGCTCGGAGACAAGATTCTCGTCGAGCTGAAGGAGCGGCTCGCCCCCGGTGCACACGACATACTTCTTCCCCACGCCTGCAGACGCGTTTGCTCCCGGGGCGCCTGTCGCGCGTCCGTCGCCGGTCCAGCACCGATCGATCGCATCAGCAAGCTCTTTCGCGCTCTTGAACCTGCCGCCATCCGGTCCGGTGCCGACGAAATCGGTGTCGCAGAACTGGCAGACGGCACGCGAACGATCTTCTTCGCGCCCAGACCAGAGATTGCAGCCCGAGAAGCGGCAGAACACCGCGGCACGCCCCGCCTGCGCGCCTTCTCCCTGGAGAGTGTAGAAGATTTCCTTGACGGTGTACGTCACTTTGCTCTCCCACCGGCCATCGGCCGTCCTCTCGACGTCGCATATGCGATCGGGTCTGTCAGACCGGCCTCGCTGAATCCCTTCAGCCGGAGCTGGCATGCGTCGCATCTTCCGCACGCTTCGCCACGAGAGCCAGGATCGTAGCAGCTGGTGGTCTCGGAGTAGTCGACTCCGAGCGAGGCCCCCAGCTTGATGATCGCCGCTTTTGAAAGGCGGATGAGGGGAGTCCGGATCACGATTCGGGTCGTACCTTCGACGCCGGCACGGGTGGCGAGATTAGCCATCTTCTCAAACGCCTCGATGTACTCCGGACGGCAATCTGGGTAGCCGCTGTAGTCGAGCGCGTTGACGCCGATGAAAATATTGGACGCGCCGATGACTTCGGCGAGCGCGAGCGCGTACGAGAGGAAGATCGTGTTGCGCGCCGGCACGTAGGTGACGGGAATCTCCTTCGCCGCATGGGACGACGGCGAGAGATCGCGGTCCTTGGGGACCGGAATATCGGCTGTCAGCGCCGACCCGCCGAACAGTGTGAGATCGATGTCGACCACGTGGTGCCCGCGCACCGCGGCGTTTCGCGCGATTCGCTTCGCGGCTTCGATCTCCGAAGAGTGGCGCTGGCCGTACCGGAAGCTGAGCGCGTGCACGGAGAAGCCCTCGCTCTTCGCTATCGCGAGAACGGTCGTCGAGTCGAGACCTCCGCTCAGGAGGACGACTGCGCGCGGTGGCTGTTTGTCGGA
>JBDTND010000190.1:0-4058 GCA_039933915.1 Gemmatimonadales bacterium
CGCCCAATCCCATGAACGATGTTCCCTTCACCATCAGGATCACATCGGAAAGCGCTGGGAGATAGGCGCCGCCGGCAATGCACTGACCCATCACCGCGGCGATCTGTGGAATGCGGAGATAACGCCGCATGATGGAGTTGTAGTAGAAAATCCGCGCCGCGCCGTACTGGCCCGGAAAAACTCCCTCCTGATAGGGGAGATTCACTCCGGCGGAATCGACGAGATAGACGATCGGGATGCGGCAGCGCATCGCGACCTCCTGGGCACGGAGAATCTTCTTGATCGTCTCGGGCCACCACGACCCGGCCTTGACGGTCGCGTCGTTGGCAACGACGACCGTCTCTCTCCCATGCACCCTCACGAGCGCCGTCACGACTCCTGCCGCTGGAGCCTGCCCTTCGTACTGGTCGTGCGCCACGAGCAATCCTATCTCGAGCATGCTCGAGCCCGGGTCGCGCAGCAGCTCCACGCGCTCGCGCGCCGAGAGCTTTCCCTGCTTGTGCAACTTCTCGAGTCTCTTCGCTCCGCCCGCCTCGCGGAGTTTCGCCTCGAGCGACCTGGTTGCGTCGCTCAGCTCGCGGAGCCGGTTGCTCACTAGGCTTCCTGTTTTTCGCGCGTGGCGAACCACTCCTTGATGTACGCGATCAGCTCGGTAGTAGGAGTGCCCGGTCCGAACAGCCGGCCAATGCCGCGCGCTTCGAGGGCGTCGACGTCTTCCTTCGGAATGATTCCGCCGCCGGTTATCAGCACATCATCGCGTCCCTGGCCTCGAACGAGTTCCTGGACGCGCGGGATCAGCGTCATGTGGGCGCCGCTCAGGATCGAGAGGCCGATCACATCGACGTCTTCCTGGATCGCGGCGGTCGCGATCATCTCGGGCGTCTGATGCAGGCCCGTGTAAATGACTTCCATTCCCGCATCGCGGAGAGCGGCGGCGACCACCTTCGCGCCGCGGTCATGACCGTCGAGGCCGGGCTTTGCGACGAGAACGCGAATTGGTCTCATAGAGAATTCAAAGTTAGCGGCAGCGGAGCAGAAGCGGCAATCGGGCGTTACTCTTTGCGAGCTACGAGGAGCATTTCCGAAGAGGTCCGTCGGAGCCCCTTGTCGTTGAAGCCATCGAACGCCTGCTCGACGACGAGGCCCACACCGGCTAACAGCTCGGACAGCCGAGTGGCAGTGTAGAGTCTGATTCGATGCTCTCGGGTGCCTTCTTTCGATCCTTTCCTCCACGTCGAATGCACGCTTAGCACGCCTGAGAGGGGATCGAACCGGCGCTCCTGCGCGAATAGCGTCCCGTCCGAAGATGCCCACCAATCACGCGCGAGAAACCGCGCCATTACTCCATCCCGGCTTCCGCCGTGCCAGATCAGCACCCCGCCTGGCTTGAGAACGCGGGCGAATTCCTTTATCACGCGAACGTCGTCGGATGGATGCGCGAAGAATCCAAATGACGTGAAGAGGTTGAGCACTGCGTCGAACCGTTTCGTCCAGCCAAGGGGCATCTCGCGCATGTCGCCGCGGGTGTAACGAAGATTCCCGCCAGTCCCCCGTTTCCGCGCGACATCGAGCAGCTCCTGCGAGTAATCGAGACCGTCCATGTCGTAGCCGGATTCCGCGAGGAGGTGCGTATGGCGGCCCTGTCCGCACGGGACATCCAGCACGCGTGAGCCGACTGGCAGCTCGAGGAGATCAACGAGACGCGCTACCTCCTGGCGATCGCGCTCGGGCGTAAAGAGAAGGCCGTATTCCCGGAGGTAGTGGGCGTCGAAAGCGGACTCCCACCACTCGCTCGATTTGCTCAGAAGAATACTGGCTCGCGGTAGGCGCCGAAGACGGTCTCCATAGCGGCGCGGATCTCGTACAGTGTGCAGTACGCGCGGGCGCAGTCGAGAATGTAGGGCATGAGGTTCTCTGAAGTCTTCGCCGCTTCGCGCAGGGCTTTGAGCCTCTTGTCTACGAGTGCGCCGTCACGCGAGGCTCGCATTTTTGCCATGCGCTGTTTCTGCTCGCGTTCCGTCGCTTCGGCGATCTTGAGAGTCTCGATCTCGAGCTCCGGCTCGCTCGTGACGAACTCGTTCACCCCAACGATCACTCGGCGGTGCTGCTCGATTTCCCACTGCTGCCTGGCGGCCGACTCGTTGATTTTTCGCTGGAGCCACCCCGTCTCGAGGCCGCGGACGACGCCGCCCACTTCCTCGATCTGCCTGAAGTAGTCCTCGGCCTCGCGCTCCAGCTCGGTGGTAAGAGTCTCGACATAATAGGATCCGCCAAGGGGATCGATGACGTTCGGAACTCCGCTCTCATAGGCGAGAATCTGTTGAGTGCGAAGCGCCACCTGCACGGATTCCTCGGTCGGCAGGGCGAACGTCTCGTCCATCGAGTTCGTGTGCAGCGACTGGGTCCCGCCGAGTGCCGCCGCCATCGCCTGATACGCTACGCGCACGATGTTGTTCATGGGCTGCTGCGCCGTCAGCGTGACACCAGCTGTCTGCGAATGAAAGCGCATCATGAGGGAGCGCGGATCCTTCGCGCCGTAGCGGTCCTTCATGTGACGCGCCCAGATGCGCCGCGCGGCACGGAGCTTTGCTATCTCCTCGAAGAAATCGTTGTGGATGTCCCAGAAGAACGAGAGGCGCGGGGCAAACATGTCGACGTCGAGCCCGCGTGCGATCCCGCGTTCCACATACGTGAACCCGTCCGCGAGCGTGAACGCGAGCTCCTGCGCGGCAGTCGCGCCCGCTTCTCTGATGTGATATCCCGAAATTGAAATCGTATTCCACTGCGGCACATGTTCGGCCGACCACTCGAAGCAGTCGACTATCAGCCTCAGCGCGGGCTCGATGGGATAGACCCACGCGTGCTGGGCCATGTACTCCTTCAGTATGTCGTTCTGGATCGTGCCGCGAAGCTTCTTCGAGTCGACGCCCTTCTTCTCGGCGGCCGCGATGTAGAAGCAGTAGAGGATCACCGCGGGGCCGTTGATCGTCATGGACGTCGAGACCTGGTCGAGCGGAATTCCGTCGAACAGCGTCTCCATGTCGGCCAGGCTCGAGATCGCGACGCCGCACTTTCCGACTTCTCCCTCTGAGCGCACGTGATCGGAGTCGTAGCCCATCAGCGTCGGAAAGTCGAATGCAACCGATAGTCCGGTCTGTCCCTGCGCGAGCAGGAACTTGTAGCGCTCGTTCGTGTCCTGCGCGCTCCCGAATCCGGCGAACTGTCGCATCGTCCACAGGCGCCCGCGATAGCCGGTCGGGTGAACGCCGCGCGTGTACGGATAGAAACCGGGCATTCCCAGCGCCTCGGCGCTCGTCTCGGCGGCGTCGAGTGGCGTGTAGATGGCCTGGACCTCCTTCTCCGAATTCGTGAACGCGATATCGCGGAGCTCGCCCTTCTCGTACTTCTTTCGCCATTCGGCGACTTCCTTGCGAAGCAGGCGCAGCTCCGCGCTCTGCTCCTCAACGGTCGCGATCAATTCGCTGTCGGCGGCGCCGTTGGAGCTGGGACTCCTGAGTTTTGTCATTTCTTCTCCTCTCCACGTACGAGCTGACCGCTCTGACGCAACAGCTGATCGGCAACGGCAAATGGCGTCGCCCTTCCCTGCTCGACCGATGGCAGCTGCGCCTCGAGCCAGCTCATCGTGCCGGTGTCCTTCCACAGCCGTCCGCGCACCTTCTGCTCGACGACATCCATCACCCGCTCGCGCATCCGTTCGCGCCTGCGCAGGTGCAGTTTTCCGCTCTGTTCAAGATAAGCGAAGTGACGGTCCAACGCCGCGACGAGCTCGCCGATTCCCTCTTGCTTCGTCGCTACTGCACTCAACACAGGCGGCGTCCATTCGACAGGGTTCACTTCCGCGGCCGCTTCCCGCGCGGCGCGCGCCGGGTTCGTGCGCTTTTGATCCACGCCGTGGTGCGCGGGCATGCTGCCGAACGAGACTCCCTTCCGAAGTCCGAGCATCAGCTCGACGTCGTTGCGCAACCGGTCGGCGCCCGGACGGTCCGCTTTGTTGACGACAAAGATGTCGGCGACTTCCATCACGCCTGCTTTGAGCG
>JBDTND010000191.1:0-4028 GCA_039933915.1 Gemmatimonadales bacterium
CCGATGACATGTACGTCGTCATGGGCCCAGGCGACGAGGCAACCATTGAGTTCGAGGCAAGCTCGGCCAAGTCGCTGCCGCCCGGTTGGAAGCGCGACTTCCTCCTCTACACCGACGGGTGGATCAAGGACTCCGACCTGAATACCGCGTTCGGAACTACTGTGGGTCCGCTGCCCTTTCACGGTGTGCGGGCATATCCGTTCGCGTCCGGTGACGCATACCCCACCGACGCACAGCACCAGCGCTATCTCGGGGAATACAACACCCGCGTCGTTGGGGGCAGGTGAAGAGAGCAGTTTTTCTTGTCCTGAAAGTGATCGCCTTGGCGATCGTTCCGTTCATCTGCTTCGCCGTCGCGGGAACAGTCGTTGGGCTGCAAGCGTGTCGCCTCTCCAGCGCACGGAAGCTATACTCCCGTCTGTGATTCACCGACCCAATCCCGCCGTTAGGCGCGCCATCGTCGCGATCCCATTTCTGGCGGCCATTCTCCTCGCCATGCGACTCGATCGCGGCCCCAGCCGCGCGGCCGCGGATGCAGCGCACCCCGGGTTCGCGCTGCGTGACGAGACCGCGGCGGCCGGAATTCACTTCGTTCACCACCGAGCGACGTTCGATCCAAAGATCGCGGGCATCGAGCCACATGTCGCAGCCCTCGGCGCATCTGTCTCGGTCACCGATTTCGACGGCGACGGAAAGCCCGATCTGTACTTCACCAACAGCCGCTTCGGTGAGCCCAATGCGCTATACCGCAACAAGGGCGACGGCACGTTCGAGGATGTCGCGGCGACAGCGGGACTCGCGGATCTGAACCGTCCGGGCGATGGCGTGTCGATGGGAGCCGTGTGGGGCGATTTCGACAACGACGGGCGCGAAGACGTGCTGGTGTATCGCTATGGCTACCTGGCGCTGTTCAGGAACGTCGATGGGCACCATTTCGAAGACGTTACCGCGAAGGCCGGCCTGCGACGCTGGATGAACAGCAATGGCGCAATCTGGCTCGACTACGATCGCGATGGGCTGCTCGATCTTTACGTGACCGCCTATTTCCGAAACGACATCGACCTCTGGCACCTCGCGACGACGAAGATCATGCACAACAGCTTCGAGTTCGCGACCAACGGCGGAAAGAGTATTCTCTTTCACAACCTCGGCGGGGGGAAGTTCGAAGATGTGACCGACAAGATGGGCATCGGCGGCAGCACGCGATGGACGCTGGCCGCGGCGTCGGCCGACTTCAATGGTGACGGCTGGCCGGACATTTATCGCGCCAATGACTACGGTCCGGAGGAGCTGTACCTGAACGACCACGGCCGCCGCTTCGTTCTGACGACGGCCGGACTCGAGAGCGAATCCAAGAGCGGGATGTCGGTCGCGCTGGGTGATGCATTCAATCGAGGCAAGCTCGACGCGTTTATCACGAACATCTCGGAGCCCGGGTACCTCTTTCAGAACAACAGTCTGCGCGTCAACGAGATGCCGGAAGCGCGGCGCTTCCGAAATGTCGCCGAAGGCGCGATTGCGGACGCGGGCTGGGCGTGGGGCGCGCAGTTCGGCGATCTCAACAACGACGGGGCCAACGAGCTCTTCGTCGCCAACGGATTCATCTCGGCTGATCGCACGAAGAGCTACTGGTACGCGATGTCGAAGATTGCGGGCGCCAACGGGCGTTTCTTCGAGGACGCCGCGACCTGGCCCGCCTTCGGGAACGCGAGCCTGTCAGGGTATGAGCCGTCGCGAGTGTATATCAATCGCGGCGTCGCCGGCTGGGTGGATGTCGCCAAGACAGTCGGCGTGACGGATCTGTACGATGGCCGCGCGGTTGCACTCGCCGATCTCTCGAATCGTGGTGCCGTGGACGTGATCGTCGCAAACCAGAACCAGCCGGCGGTGCTCTATCGCGACTATCCTGACAGCGCCAACCACTGGATTACGTTCAAGCTCGTCGGCACGCGAAGCAATCGCAGCGCAATCGGCGCCGAGGTGGTGCTCGAGTCCGGAGATCTCAAGCAGCGCAGGATAGTGGATGGCGGATCCGGATTCGCCAGTCAGAACGACCGCCGGCTGCATTTCGGGCTTGGATCCCGCGAGTGGGTCGACCGCGTGGTGATCTACTGGCCTTCCGGCTTGAAGCAGGTTCTGCCGCGCCCGCTCGTAGACAGCTTCGTCACCGTCACTGAGCCGCAGCGCTGACGCGATGAGCGACGCTGCACACACGGCTGCGGCGGAGGGGAATGTCCTCGTGCGCTGGTGGCGGCGCGCAAGCCAGATCGATCCGCGCTACCTGATCGCGTTTCTGATTACGCTCGTGCTCGTGGCGGCGCAGCTGCGCTACCACATGCTCGGCAGCTACGACCGGCTGGTGCTGGCGCTCGGAGTATGCCTGGCGACCGAGGCTGTCCTCTCCTGGTTTGACCGGGGCAAGGTCGTCAATCTGCTGAGCGCGTACATCAGCGGAATCAGTCTGACGCTGCTCGTGAAGCCACAGGGCGGAGCTCTATGGCCGTTCGTGCTGGGCGGTTTCATCGCGATCGCGTCCAAGTACGTGGTGCGGTATCGCGGGAACCACCTCTGGAACCCGACAAACTTCGCCGTCAGCGCGCTGCTGCTCGCCGCACCGAGCCACGTCTCAGTGTTGAGTCATCAGTTCGGAAACGACGTCACGACGAATCTCGTGATCTGGATCTTCGGTCTGATCATCGCCGCGCGCGTGGGCGTTCTTCACATCACGCTCACATATGTCGCGAGCTTCCTGCTGCTGAACAGTTTGCGCGCTTTGGCGCTCGGGCAGGGCGTGCTGCCGGAGATCGCTCCAATCACGGGACCGATGTATCAGCTATTCATTTTCTTCATGATCACCGACCCGCGAACGATCGTGCGCGGACGCCGGAAGCAGATCGTTGTCGCGGTCTTGATAGCTGTGATGGAGACGCTGATTCGGCTCGGGTCCGACAGGGGGTGGCCGCTTCCGACTGGATTCAACGCCGCGCCCGCGTTTTTCGCGCTGGCGCTCGTCGGTCCCGCGGCTAAATGGCTCGACCTGCGCCGGTCAGGCCAGACGCGCTAGGCCGCCTGCGCGACTGGCGCGCGGTGATGCGCGCAAGTGCACATCATTTTGACGGCGTCCCGCGCGGGCGGATACACGTGGTAGTACATCGCGACAACCATCGGGATGAACACCAGCGTGTTATAAATGAGATGGAGCTCTATGCGCGGAATCCAGATCTGGCCAATGCTCGTCGGGACGGTGCCACCGAACCAATAGTGATGAGTGTTCGCCTGATAGAACAGGATGAGATGCTCGAAATGGTGGAAGAACTGGATCCAGAATGACGCCATCCACCACTTGTACGCGGTGCCCGTAAATCCCTTTCTGGTCACCCACAATCCTATCAGCATCACCAGAGCGAATCCGTAATGGAGCGCCTCTGTTTTCATGAGCCAGGGATAGTACATGCCCAGGATCCCCATCGACATAGGGCGCGACCAATCCAACACGAAGAACTGGTAGGCCTGAACGATGTGCTCGGCCCAGTGGTACAGGACGATCACCAGGAAGCCCTGAAGCGCGACTTTGTGCCAGCGCGTGTTGAGGCTGTCAACAAAACCCGTGGACTGATGTCCACTGATGTGCTGAATGTCAGAGACCGAGGTGGACATGTGACCTTCTCACTGGGTGGTGAAGCCGCGGCCAAGGATACTTGGCGGTCGACAGACCGTCAAGACAGCGAACAGCTGAAAACGACCGGCTACCCGCTGGAGAGCGCGGCCTGACCGGCGAGCGATGGCTCCGGGCCCATCCCACGCAGCGCGGGCAGCGCCGCGATAACCTGGTCGCGGCTCATCCCCAGTAGCGCATGCCGATCGACGAGCACCTCAAAGTCCACTGAGTAGAGATTCCGCCGCTCGGGGTTGGCAAGTCCGGCAATATTGCGCGGCGCGATCGCGTGGCTCACCCACTCTGCGAATGCTCGTCGCTCATCCGAGCCTCCAGTGTCGCCTCGGCGCCGCGTAATCTGCCTGAGCCGCGC
>JBDTND010000192.1:0-4024 GCA_039933915.1 Gemmatimonadales bacterium
CTCAATCCGGGTATGACATTCATCTACGTGTCGGGCATGAGCACGGACAGCAGCGAACGCGGACGCGTCATGTGGGCGCGTGTGAAGGGGAGAACGGAGAATGCCCTGCTGAGGCTGCCGTTCAAGGCGGCGCACATGTTTCGCCCCGGGGTGATCGTCCCGCTGCATGGCATCAAGTCGAAGACGACATGGACGCGGCTCACCTACACTCTGACGAAGCCGATGCATCATGCTCTGACGACTTTGTTTCCCAAGTATGTCACTACGACCGAACAGCTCGGGAAGGCGATGATCGCCGTTGCGCGCAACGGGTATTCAAAACCGATTCTGGAGACGCGGGATATCAGCAGTGTCCACGCGTAGCCGCCACTTCATGACAGCAGGGAAGGAGCCGGAGACACGCCACGGTTGAGTCACCTCGCGGCGAGTTCCGTGCGGGACGTGCTGGACCTAGTTAGCGGTGGTGGCGGCGACCCACGGGTCGTGCGCCATCCATTGCTGGTCGGGGGCGAAGAGGAAGACCATGCCGCCCTGCGCGATCTTCGGAAGAATCTCCTGGGCGCGCTGCTGCTCCATCGCGGGGCAGCCTTCGCTTCGCCCAGCCTTGCTGGACGTGACATATGGGGCGCCGTGGGCAACTACACCACGTGAGAGCGCGTTGTCATTGAACCCGTCAGAGACACCTTTCAGTCGCAGGCCGATCGAGCGGTAGCTGCGGCCGCCGGTGTGACCGTGAAAAGCGTATGTGGCCTCAGCGAGGTAGAGGCCAAGTGAGGTCGCCGCGCTCCCGAAGCCATTGGAAAAGCGGGTCGGAACGCCGTATTGGCTGGTCGAAGAACCGCGGCCGTGAGCGACCGTAAAGGGGCCTTCGACGATCTGCAGCGTGTTCATGTCGAAGACGTAACCACGCGGCTCCGTGCTCGGTAGTCCGTAGTCGACGAAGTAGAGCAAGGGCTTCCTCACCTCGTCCGGGTGCGCTGCCTTGTACGTGAAATAGCTCCGAAACGCTGTCTCCAGCGCTTTCGGATGGCTCAGCGGACGCACCACTTTTTCGAACGTGTGAAGCGCGTCCGTGATCCTGGATGCGAGGCCCGATGCAGTCCCATCGGCTGGGCTTTTTGCGGACCTGGCAGCCACAAATGTGACTGCTGCATGGAGCACGGGACCGTTCCGGTCGGATCCTGGAACCAGTCGTGCGCCTACGAGGGTCAAGGCCATGGCGCCGAGGAGCCCCTTAATCAGATATGTGCGCTGCTCCATTCGGTTCTCCCGCCCTGAAGCGCCCAGGCGCCCACAGATGTGACAGAGTACAGGAGTGGACTGGACCACTCCTGAAGTACGAAATACACCAGCCAACGTCCTCAGTCTAGGGACGAGTGTGAAAGGGTGCCGTCACCTAACAACTCGCCCGGCGACCACGCACTTTTTGGAACAAATGGGCCCCTCTCAAAAACGCCGCTGGACGCTGATCGCGACCATCCTCGCGTCGAGCATGACGTTCATCGACATGACTGTCGTGAACGTCGCACTCCCGGCTCTCCAGAAAGAGCTCGACGCCACGATCACCGACGTGCAGTGGGTAGTGGAAGCCTACGCGCTTTTTCTGGGAGCCCTCATTTTAGTGGGTGGCTCGCTCGGGGACCAGCTCGGCCGCAGGAAGATATTTCTGATCGGCGTTGCCGCGTTTACGGCGGCATCGGTTTGGTGCGGCTTTGCGACCTCGCCGCGCATCCTCATAGTCGGCCGGGCGCTGCAGGGGATTGGGGCCGCGTTTCTGGTGCCGGGAAGTCTCGCGATAATCAGCGCAACGTTCGACGATGCGGAGCGCGGCCGCGCCATCGGCACCTGGTCCGGATTCAGCGCAATCACGACGGCCGCTGGCCCCATTCTCGGCGGCTGGTTGATCGAGAACGTCAGCTGGCGCTCGGCGTTCTTCCTGAATGTGCCGATCGCCGCGATCGTGGTTTTTCTGTCGCTGCGATACATGGATGAGAGTGAAGATCCCTCGCGAACGGGCGGTGTGGACTGGATGGGAGCGTCGCTGGCCGTCCTCGGACTGGGCGGTATTGTGTTCGGGTTGCTGGAGTGGCCGCCGCTCGGCCCGGCACATCCACTGGTGGTGGGTTCGCTCGCGGTCGGTGCGGTTTCTCTCGGCTTTCTCATAGTGGTCGAGAACAAAGCCGCGAGCCCGATGATGCCGCTGCATCTTTTCAGGTCGCGAACATTCACGCTCACGAACGCGCTGACGCTGCTTTTGTACGGAGGACTGGGCGTCGTGTTCTTCCTCCTGCCGCTCCTGCTGATTCAGGTCGGGGGATATTCGGCGACCGCAGCCGGTGCCGCAATCGTGCCCCTTCCGATCATCATGTTCGCGCTGTCGCGATGGTCAGGGGGCCTGGTCGTGCGCACTGGCCCGCGTTTGCCGCTGACCGTCGGCCCCATCATCGCAGCGATCGGTCTCGCCCTTTTTGTGCGCGTCGGTGTCGGCGCGTCCTACTGGTCGACGATCTTTCCCGCGGTCGTCCTGCTCGGCCTGGGGATGGCGATCACCGTTGCACCTCTCACGACCACTGTGATGGCAGCTGTGCCATCCGATCATGCCGGCGTCGCATCGGGGATCAATAACACCGTGGCGCGCGTGGCGGGGTTGCTTGCGATCGCTGTTTTTGGAGTCGTGCTGGTCCGGAGCTTCGACAGGGAAATACAACCGCGACTCGAGCGGCTATCCCTCTCTCCCGCGGCGAGGGCTGAGATCGAGAAGCAGCTGCCCAGGATGGCGGGCGCCGAGATTGATGGGGCTTCTCTCCATGCCGAGCAACGCAAGGCTGTCAAGATGGCTATCGACGACGCCTTTCTCTCCGGGTTCAGGGTGGTTGTGATCGAAGCCGCGGTACTTGCGCTCGCAGCGGCCGGATTTGGAGCTTTTGTGCGCGAGCGTCCGGCTCGACGACCCAATGAGCCGATGACCGCCTGAGATTTCAACGGAAGTCGCAAAGATGGATGCCGAGCGCTACTCACCTTTGACGGAGACCGGATGTACGCTGAACTACTTGTTCTACGACTGGTGCACATCTTGAGCGCCATTCTTTGGCTCGGAAGCGGACTGTTCACGACCTTTTTTCTGATTCCCGCGCTCGCGGGCTCGCCTGCGGTGGTGGGCCAGGTCATGGCAGGACTTCAGCGCAGGCGCTTGTTTGCCGTTCTTCCAACAGTCGCCCTCCTTACAATCCTGACGGGTCTCAGGCTGCTCTGGATCGATTCGGCTGGCTTCACGTCGGGTTATTTCGACACCGGTACGGGCAAGACCTTCGCCAACGCCGGCCTCGCGGCGATCATCTCCTTTCTTCTATCGGTTCTCGTGGCTCGGCCGTCGGCGGTACGTGCGGGAGTAATATCGGCATCGCTGGCGGCGTCACCGGCAGCTCCCGAGCGCGAAAGGTTGCAGGCGGAGCTCGAGCGAGTACGGCGGCGTGCTACGGTTTCCAGTATGCTGGGTGTGGGCCTGGGAATCCTGGCCGCGTCAGGCATGGCCATCGCGCGGTACGTCTAGCGAACGCCATTGCCGCGAAGAAGGGTCCATCGCGGGCGGTCGGCGACGGGTATCCTCTTCGCCGACTAGCTCGCTTACACGCATCGAGCCCGTCAGCCCATAAGCGAGTAGCTGCCGAAGAGGATGCCCTCGCCCGACTGCCCGGCGACGATCTCATAGAGTTGGTACGGCTGCCCCTTACCTACGCTCGAACAGCGATCGAAAGGCGTTTCTCACTGTAATCCGACGGAGATACTGCAGCTCGTCGGCGGCGAATGGCACCGGCACCATCTTGAAGAATTCCGTGACAGCGTTGTGCGCGACCGTGTTGTCGAGCGCGAGCAGATCGAGCAGACTCGAAGTCACCGGCGGATTTGGTATCAGACGCTCGGCGAGTCCCACGACTGGTCGCAGAGCTCTTACCGGAACTGATATCAGCTTTCGGCTGACGCCCATCGTCGCGAGAATGCGCTCGGTCATCTCCCGCAGCGTCAG
>JBDTND010000193.1:0-4008 GCA_039933915.1 Gemmatimonadales bacterium
AGGTGCTGCCAGCCATTTCTTCGCGGAGCAAGGACGCGGGCAATGTCGTCCTTTCTGGAGTTCTGCGCACGACCGGCATCGCCGAGTCGGCAATCGCCGAGCTCCTCGGACCCAACTTTCTCGGCGAGCCGGGGACCGAGCTTGGATCGCTGCCGCTCGCATTCCTGCCGGGAGTAGCGGGCGTTGATCTTCGCGTGACGGCTAGGGGCCTCCCTCACGCGCGCGCCCAGGCTCTCATAAAGGCAGCGATTCTGAAACTGCGCAGCCGGGTGGCGGCGTACGCATACGGAGAGGACGATGACGATCTGGCCGCTGTCGTTCTCGCGAAGTCCCGAGCCCTCGGCCTGAAGCTCGCCGTCGCCGAAAGCTGCACGGGCGGGATGCTCGGTGAGCGGATCACGAGCGTTCCCGGCGCCAGCGATGTCTTTCTCGGAGGCGTGATCGCATACCACAACGATGTGAAGGTGAAGGAGCTTGGCGTCCGGGAAGAAGACATCGTCAAGCATGGGGCGGTGAGCGAAGAGGTTGCCCTCCAGATGGCGTCAGGGGTTCGGGCAAAGATGGGCGCGGATGTCGCGGTCTCGGTGACGGGGGTTGCCGGTCCCGGCGGAGGCACACCCGACAAGCCGGTTGGACTCGTGTGGATTAGCGTACATGCTTCCGAAGCGAAGGCACGGCGCTTCCATGTTGGTGGAGACCGCGCGGAGATCAGGCAGCGCGCGGCACAGGCCGCGCTGGAAATGGTGCGTCGCGCTCTCTCAAACGGTTAACTTTAGAATCATGAGAAACTCGAAAAAGAAGGGCGAAACCCCGCACCGGCCGGATCAGCTTGCTCAGCCCGACGACTACGCCGCCGGCGGAGCAAGTCAGGGTGACGGCCAGGGCGGTGATTTCCAGGGTACGGACAACGCGCCGGACTCCGACGCCGGCACAGCCGAGCCTGGCGCTGACGCAATTGGTGGGGCTGCTGATTCTGGGCGAACCGATTCTGGTCCCTCCACGGAAAGCGACAGATACCTCAGGCTTGCCGCCGAGTACGACAACTATCGCAAGCGGTCGGCAAGGGAGCGGCAGGACGCGGGCGCGCGCGCTCAGGCAGATCTCGTCCGAACGCTGGTCGAAGCGCTCGATGACGTTGCCCGTTTCGCACACGTTGATCCAGCAACTACCGACGCCAGCACGATCGTCCAGGGTGTCGACATGGTGGAGAAGAAGCTGTTGAAGGCGCTGGGCAGCGCCGGCCTCGAGGTCATCAACCCCGTCGGCGAAACTTTCGATCCCGCGCTCCACGAAGCTGTCGCAACCGAGCCGACGTCGGCCAGAGAGGATGATCACGTCGTGTCGCGCGTTTATCAGCCGGGTTATCTGTTCAAGTCCCAGCTGCTGAGGCCCGCGCGCGTCGTAGTGAAGCAGTGGAACGGCTGACCGCGCTTACGCGCTGATTACGAATGGCACCGACCAAGGATTTTTACTCCGTGCTCGGGGTTAGCTCCACCGCCTCTCAGGACGAGATCAAAAAGGCATACCGCAAGCTCGCCAAGAAAAATCATCCGGATGCCAACGCCAGCGATCCAAAGGCGGCGGAGCGCTTCAAGGAGATCTCCGAGGCGAACAACGTTCTCGGCGATTCCGGGAAGCGGAAACAGTACGACGAGATGCGTCGCCTTGGCGCGTTCGATGGCGGTGGCTTTGGCGGTTTCGGTGGCGCCAGATCGTCGCGCAGCGGCGGCTCGTACTCTCGCGGCGGCCCGGGGAGCACGCAGTCCATCAACTTCGAGGATTTCGACATCGGTGGGCTGGGCGGGCTCGGCGATCTCTTCAGCTCGATGTTTGGCGGCGGGGAGACGCGCCAGAGCGCTCGCCAGCGCGGACCGGAGAAGGGGCAGACCGTCGAAGCGACGCTCGACATCCCGTTTCGCACCGCCGCTCGCGGAGGCAAGGTTCCGATCGAGCTCGAGGTGAGCGAAGAATGTGGGACTTGCCACGGCAGCGGCGCGGCGCCGGGAGCGTCGCTCAAAACATGCCCCGAGTGCAACGGCCGCGGCGTCATCTCCTTCGGGCAGGGCGGGTTCGCGGTCAATCGGCCATGTCCGGTGTGCCTGGGCCGCGGACAGGTTCCGACCGAGCCGTGCCCAACTTGCCACGGTAGTGGCGAGGTGCGCGCAAAGCGCAAAGTTCTGATCAACGTCCCGCCAGGCGTGGATACGGGCTCCAAGATCCGGTTGAAGGGTCAGGGCGGAAAGGGAACGCAGAACGGGCCGCCGGGCGACCTCATCATCACGTTCAACGTGCAGCCCGACAAGTTCTATAGTCGCGCCGGCCTCGACGTGATCGCGACGGTGCCCCTCAACATCGCGCAGGCAACGCTCGGGACGAAGATCAGCGTGAAGACTCTGGACGGAAAAAAAGTGGCGATCAAGATTCCCCCGGGAACTCCGTCCGGAAAAAGATTCCGTGTGCGCGGTCAGGGAATAAAAAAAGGCGACAAGACGGGCGACCTGATTGTCGAAGTCTCGATTCAGGTGCCCGAGAAGCTTTCGGAAGAGCAGGAACGGATGATGAAGGAGTTCGCGGAATCAGGTGGATTGAAGTATTGACCAGACGATGACGACGCCGGACACGAGCGCGCCACGCAAGCACGCGCTCGCATTCATTGCAGTCACGCTTCTGCTGGACACCATCGGTTTCGGGCTCATCATGCCGGTGTACCCGAGACTTCTCGTGGAGCTCACGGGCGAGAGTCTCAGCCGCGCCGCGGTGTATGGGGGCTGGCTGGGCTTCGTGTTCGCGGCGATGCAGTTCATTTGTGCGCCGATTCTCGGGAATCTGTCGGACCGCTTCGGACGCCGGCGCGTCCTGCTGGTTGCGATCGGCGCGCTTGGGATCGACTACATCATCATGGGTTTCGCGCCGACGCTGGCGTGGCTGTTCGTCGGGCGCGCGATCGCCGGTGCAGCCGGCGCTTCATTCACGCCGGCGTACGCCTATGTCGCCGACATCAGTCCACCCGAGAAGCGAGCCCAGAACTTTGGCGTCGTCGGCGCGGCGTTCGGGGTCGGCTTCATCATCGGACCCGCGATCGGCGGTCTGCTGGGCACCTTTGGATCGCGCGCTCCGTTCTTCGTTGCGGCGGTCCTGAGTCTCCTCAACTTCAGCTACGGATACTTTGTTCTTCCGGAGTCGCTGCCTCCGGAGCGGCGCCGTCCCTTCGAATGGCGGCGCGCCAATCCGCTCGGCACGTTGGCGCAGATGAAGAAGCACCCCGTCGTGCTCGGAGTTCTTGGCGCGCTCTTCCTTTGGGGATTGGGCAACCAGGTCATGCCGAGCACCTGGGCGTTCTACACGAAGCTCAGATTCGGCTGGTCGGAAGCGATGATCGGAGCGTCGTTCGCCGCGGTTGGGGTCGTGATGGCTTTGAGCCAGGCCATCGTGTTGCGACGGCTCGTGCCGCGGCTGGGTGAGCGGCGCGCCGTGATGCTGGGCATCATCTCGGGCGCGATCGGATACACCGGATTCGGGCTCGCGACAGCGAGCTGGATGATGTTCGCGCTGTTCGCGACGTGGTTCTTTGCCGCGACTGTGATGCCCACCATGAACGGCTTCATGTCGCACCAAATCAGTCCCGACGCACAGGGAGAGCTGCAGGGCGCGGTCGCCAGTCTCTTCTCTCTCAGCGCGATCATCGGGCCGCCCATCATGACACACCTTTTTGCCCGCTTCACCGCGCCCGAGTCGAGCGTCCACATTCCGGGCGCCGCTTTTCTCGCGGCCGCGGTGCTCGCTCTTGGTTGTCTGCTGATCTTCTGGCTATCGACACGAAGCCCTGCCACCGAGCCGGCAGGCGGGGAGGCAGGGCTCAAAGCAGCCTAGCTCGTTACCACGGCAGCTGAGGTGACCGGTAGTAGTTGATCCCCAGGAGGTTCCAGCGCGGAGCGTGCGTCACCAAGCGCGCCCGGAAACTCTCCCAGTTGCGTGCTGCCTGGGGTGTCCAGGCGATTTCAGCGGCCG
>JBDTND010000194.1:0-4000 GCA_039933915.1 Gemmatimonadales bacterium
TCAGCAGCAACAGCAGCGTTGTTGTTACGGCGAGGCGCCTGGTCATTGGATGCTCAGCTCCTGAAGGTGCGCGTTTGGCGAATATGGGTCGCCAGAGAGTCTCGGCGCAATGTCTCGCGGCCGCTGCGCTCCGCCTGCCGGGTGCTGCCCCCGCCTCCGCCTTTTCCTATATTGTCCGCGAAGTTGTCCAGTTACACACCGCAATTTCGGAAGTACAGAGATCTCGCGGTCAGTCTCGTCATCCTTATAGAGCAGGCGGCGTGAAAATAGAGCAGACGGCGTGATTCTCATCGGTGAGCTGTCCCTCTGGGTCGCGCTTCTCATGGCGGCCTGGGCCGCAACAGTCTCGTTCGCGGGCGGCCACATGCGCCGCGCCGATCTGATCGAGAGCGGCGAGCGCGCGCTCCACGCGACGCTCGCGATGGCAGTGTTCGCATCGCTCGGATTGTGGACAGCGCTGCTCACGCGCGACTTCTCGATCAAGTACGTCGCGTCGTACACCAGCGCGAATCTTCCGAAGGTCTATACCATCGCCGCTTTCTGGGCCGGACGGTCGGGATCGCTGCTTTTCTGGACGCTGATTCTCGCGAGTTATTCCGCCGTCGTGCTACGGACAAATCGCACGCGAAGCCGCGAGCTGATGCCCTACGTGTCTGGCACGCTCGGCCTGGCTCTCGTGTTTTTGCTCGCGGCGATGTGTTTCGGCTCAAACCCGTTCGAGCGCCTCGACTGGATTCCGCCTGACGGTCGAGGACTGAATCCGCGGCTCCAGAATCCCGGGATGGCAATTCATCCGCCCAGTCTCTACCTCGGCTACGTCGGGACGACGATTCCGTTCGCGTTCGCCGTCGCCGCGCTCCTGAAGCGGCGCCTCGATGCGGAATGGCTCGCGACGGTGAGACGGTGGGCGCTGCTCGCCTGGTTCTTCAGCACAGTGGGAATCGTGCTCGGCATGTGGGGGGCGTACATCGAGCCGGGACGGGGAGCATACTGGGCGTGGGATCCGGTCGAGAACGCGTCGCTGCTGCCGTGGCTCGTCAACACCGCCTTGCTGCACTCGATAATCGTGGAGGAAAAGCGCGGGATGTTCCGGAAATGGAATGTCACGCTCGTGATCTCTGCTTTTGTCCTCTCGATCATTGCAGCGTCGACTACTCGGAGCGACGTGATCTCGACCGCGCACTCATTCGCGCCGTCGCCGGGGGCAAAGTGGGTCGCGGCCTTTCTTGGGCTGTTGTTGCTGCTGCTGATGGGAATCGGATCGCTGATCGCGCGGCGGCAGGCGTCGCCCGCAAACTTCAACGGCGAAGCGCGGCTCGGCGTTCTCCCACGGCTCCTCGCCCGGAATCGCCGCCGCCACGGAGGGTACATCGCGCACCTGGGAGTAGTCGTCATTTTGGCTGCCTTCGCCGGGCTCTCATTCAAGCGCGAGTTCGATCTTACGCTCAATGCCGGCGATATGAAGACCGCAACCGACCCGTGGGGACACAAGTGGACTTTCCTGAACCAGGGGATCTCTCGCTATAACGTGCTGAACCGCGAAGTCACAGCGATCGCGCTCGATGTCGCGCGTGACGGAAAGCCCGAAGGGGTCATCACGAGCGAGAGGAGACAATACATCGATTCTCGCGGTGCGCCAACGTTCGAACCGTCGACCGAAGTCGGAATCAAGGGATCGTTCAGGCAGGACGTGTACGTCGTGCTCGGCGGCGTGCGTGGCGCCGACTCGGCCGAGGTTCGCGTGACCTTCAACCCGCTTGTCCGCTGGGTCTGGATCGGAGGGGCACTCATGGCGCTCGGCGGACTGGTGGTGATGTGGCCGGCCACCGACACCCAGAGCGAGCAGAGCGAGAATGCCGGGGGGAAGCGAGCCGCATGACGGCCCTCCTTGTCGGAACGGCGCTCGCGGTCGCGTCGCTGTGCTACGTGCTATACCCGCTCTACCGTGGGGACATCAAGGCGGCGCCCAGGGCGCGAGTCTGCGAGAAATGCGGAGTCAGGCCGGAGGCTGATGCGCAGTTTTGCTCGAACTGCGGGGCGGCACTTCTGCCGTAACAAGCGGCAACTGCAACTGAACGGGCGGGAGGCGTCAGAAGCACAGGCACCAGGAACGAGTGAATGCGCTTTTGACTTCACTAGTTCTGGGGCCGAACAACAAGCGCCGCGCAGGTCTTGAACTGCGTTGGTAAAGTCAACGCGCAGTAACCTGATAACTGGCATCTAAGCCTCTGACGCCTCCCGCCGCGTTCAGTTGTAGGTCCGACCCTCAAGACCGCCATCCGCCTCCGGCGATCTCCCAGGCCCCAACTGCCCCACGGAAATGTACGATTCATATCACCGTACTGTCGGTTTCGTATCACCGACCCTCCCCATTTACGCCCGCGCCCCACTTTGCTCTTGACGCTTCGCACCTGTTGCACCCAGTATGCGGATCCGATTTGACTCAAACCCTCAAAGCCCCCCAAACAGATGTCGCATCCCCAGCGCATCGAGTCGATCGAAGCCGCCCCGCCGCTGCGTCCTGATCCAGCGATCCGAGCCACGGTGGCAATCGTCGATCTCGTTTTTGGTGCCGCGCCCGGGAGATCGTACGATGTGAAGCTGTGGGATGGCACCGTCCTGAACGGGGGCTCGGATTCGAGTGCCGATTTCGCGCTCAACATCCGCCGCCGTGGCGCGCTCCGCAGGATGCTGCTGAGGCCGTCGGAGCTGTCGATCGTCGAGGCATTCATCTCGAACGACATCGACATCGAGGGCAACGTCGAGTCCGCCATGGGCCTGGGCGATACAATCAGCGGGCGCATTCAATCCCTCGCCGGAATAATCAGGCTTATACCGAAGGTGTTGGCGCTACCCCGCGACGACGATTGGGCGCCGCTCGACGACAAACGTTACGCGCGATCGTTGCGCCTTCTCACGCCGCGCTCGCGCAAGAGCACCGAGCCCGAGATCCAGTTCCACTACGATGTGGGGAACGACTTCTATGCGCTCTGGCTCGACCCGAGCATGCTGTACACGTGCGCGTACTATAGGAACGAGTCGGACGATCTCGCGACCGCGCAGACCAACAAGCTCGATCACATCTGCCGCAAACTTCGGCTGCGGCCAGGCGACCGTTTGCTGGATATCGGTTGCGGTTGGGGCGGATTGGTGGTGCACGCCGCGGAGAACTATGGAGCCGACGCGACCGGCATCACCCTGAGCGCCGCGCAAGCGATTTATGCCCAGAAGCGAATCGCGGAGCGCGGGTTGAGTGATAGATGCAAAGTTCGGATGATGGATTTTCGGGATCTGGCGGTTACCGCGCGCTTCGACAAAATCAGCTCCGTGGGCGTCACCGAGCACGTGCCTGAAGATCAGCAGCCGGCGTACTTCGCGCGCGCCTTCAATGCGCTCGAGCCGGCCGGGCTGTTTCTTAACCATTGCGAGGTGAGCACCCGCGCGGCCCGGCGCACCAACACCATCGGCGAGCGCTTCACACGCTGGCTGTGGAAGCGGGATCAATTCATCGACAAGTACGTCTTCCCCGATGCCAAGCTCGTTCCCCTCGCCAGTGTTGTCCGGAGCGCCGAGAGCGTTGGCTTCGAGGTCCGGGACGTCGAGAGCCTCCGCGAGCACTACATGATGACGCTCCGGGCCTGGGTTCGGGCCCTCGAGCGAAGAAAATCAGACGCCATAAAGCTTGTTGGGGAAAGAACTTACCGCGTTTGGAGGCTCTACATGTCGGTAGGCGCGTACGGTTTTCGCACTGCTGGGCTCAACGTAGTACAGACACTTTTGTCGAAGCCGGCACCAGAAGGGCGGGCCGGCGTCCCCCTGACACGTGAAGATTTGTACGATCTGGTTACGGGAAGGGAAGACGGAGGGAGGACCTGATGGCGATGCGCGATTTTGTAGACGAAAAGGGCGTGAAGTGGAAAGCGTGGCCGGTCCAGCTTTCGACCATCCCGAAAACGGCGGCGGAAGATTACCTCGGCGACTACGGCGACGGGTGGCTCTG
>JBDTND010000195.1:0-3971 GCA_039933915.1 Gemmatimonadales bacterium
GATGGAGAGCTGGTCGAAGTTGCCAACCCGCCCAAACTCAACCGGCGGATGAACCACACGATATCGGTTGTGGTCGACCGGCTCGTAGTGCGTCCCGAAGACCGCGGACGGCTCAACGACTCGGTCGAGACCGCGCTCAAGCTCGCCGAAGGGCTGATCGAAGTCCAACGTGCCGATGACCGCAGCATCCACCTGTTCTCGGAGAAATACGGCTGCCCCGAGTGCGGCATCTCGCTGCCCGAGCTCGAGCCACGCCATTTCTCCTTCAACTCGCCGTTCGGCGCGTGCCCCGCCTGTGGCGGACTCGGCTCACGGCGCGAAGTGAGCGAGGAGCTCATACTCGGCGACGCGAGCATCAGCATACTCGAGGGCGTCGTCCTGCCATGGGGTGAGCCGGATGGCTATCTCAAGAAGGTCATCCTTCCCGGCCTCGCGAAGCAGCTCGGATTCAATCTGAACGCGCCATGGGGACAGCTCAGCGAAGAAGTTCGCGAGAAGCTTCTATATGGAACGAGCGGGAAGGGAGGGAAGCGCATTGACACATCCGGAGCGCACTGGGAAGGAATCATCTCCAACATCCAGCGGCGCTACGACGAGACCGAGTCCGATTCCGTCCGACTGGAGCTGGAAGGCTTCATGCAGCCGCGCGCGTGCACAACCTGCGGCGGACGCCGGCTCAAGCCCGAGTCGCTGGCGGTGACGCTGGCCGGCCAGAACGTCGGCGACGTCGTGAATCTGTCGATCACCGACGCGCTCACGTTCTTCGAAAACGTTCCCGTCCGCGGCAACGGCACGCCTGGAATAGATCCCCAGATCGCGGGGCCAATTCTCAAGGAAGTTCGCGAGCGGCTCCGCTTCCTCAACGATGTCGGGCTCGAGTACCTCACACTCGGCCGGTCCGCGGAGTCGCTCTCCGGTGGGGAAGCGCAGCGAATTCGCCTCGCGACACAAATCGGATCGCGCCTCGTCGGCGTCCTCTACATCCTCGACGAGCCGTCGATCGGGCTTCACCAGCGCGACAACGCGCGGCTGCTCAACACTCTTCGCATGCTCCGCGACCTCGGCAATACCGTCATCGTCGTCGAGCACGATCAGGAGACGATGGAGGCTGCCGATCATCTGATCGATCTTGGGCCCGGAGCCGGAAAACACGGTGGACTCGTCATTGCCGCGGGAACGGTCGACGAAGTACGCGCCAGTAAAGACTCGATCACCGGGCGCTACCTTCGCGGCGAAATCGAGATCCCGATCCCCGAAGTGCGACGCAAGATGGATTCAAAGCGGGTGATTCGAATCGAGGGCGCGCGCGAGCACAACCTGCGCAGCCTCGACGTCGAGATTCCGCTCGGCCTGTTCGTCGCGGTCACCGGAGTGTCAGGCAGCGGGAAGTCGACGCTCATCGAAGACATCCTGCACCGGTCGATGGCGAGATACTTCTACCGCGCGCGAGTCATTCCGGGCGCACACAAGCGCATCACGGGCTTCGAGCACCTCGACAAAGTCATCGACATCGACCAGAGTCCGATCGGACGCACTCCGCGGTCCAATCCGGCGACCTACACCGGTTTGTTCACGCCGATTCGCGAGCTGTTCGCGGAGCTGCCGGAAGCGAAGATCCGCGGTTACGGCCCCGGCCGGTTCTCGTTCAACGTGAAAGGCGGACGCTGCGAGGCGTGCGAAGGCGATGGGCTCGTAAAAATCGAGATGCACTTTTTGCCCGACGTCTACGTGCCCTGTGATGTCTGCAAAGGGAAGCGCTACAACCGGGAGACCCTCGAAGTCCGGTTTCGCGGCTTGAGCATCGCCGACGTTCTGGAGCAGACAGTCGAAGACGCACTGACTTTTTTCGAGAACCAGCCGCGCGTCAGGCAAAAGCTCCAGACGCTCTACGACGTCGGACTCGGCTACATCCATCTCGGACAATCGGCGACGACGCTGTCCGGTGGTGAGGCGCAGCGGGTCAAGCTGGCGGCCGAGCTGTCCAAGCGAGACACGGGGCGAACCTTCTACATTCTTGATGAGCCCACGACCGGCCTTCATTTCGAGGACGTGCGGATGCTCCTCACGGTGCTGCATCGACTTGTTGACCGTGGGAACACGGTGCTCGTCATTGAGCACAACCTCGACGTCATCAAGACTGCTGACTGGATCGTGGACCTCGGCCCCGAGGGGGGGCAGCGTGGTGGTGACGTCGTCGCTGCCGGAACTCCGGAAGACGTTGCCGATGTACGGGAGTCATACACAGGTCAGTATCTCCGTCCGCTGCTCGGCAAGACCCGGAGCGGCGGCGGAAGTCGGAAGCAGGTGTCGCTGAAGGCAGGCTGAAGCCGGCTCCGCGACGGTCCCGTGAGAAGGGGGAGCGAGAATGGTGAGTTTGCTCGATATAATCGGACCTGTGATGGTCGGTCCTTCCTCCTCGCACACCGCGGGGGCCTGCCGGCTCGGACTTCTCGCGCGCGGCCTCATAGGTGGAACACCTCAGACGGGACTTCTCCAGCTCCACGGATCCTTTGCGCGAACCGGTGAAGGACACGGCACCGACAAGGCGCTCGTCGGCGGACTGCTTGGATTCCGCCCCGACGACGAACGACTCCGCGACGCCCTTCAGATCGCCGAGAAGGAAGGGCTGGACTACAAGTTCGAGAAGGTGACGATCGCCGACGCCGCGCACCCCAACACGGTGCGGATTTCCATCGAGCTGAACGAAACGAAGGCCACTATGCTCGGCTCGTCCCTGGGGGCTGGCCGGATCCTCGTGCAGGAGATCGACGGCTACCCCGTCGAAGTGACCGGAAACTTACACACGATTGTTCTCGTAGCTGAGGATAGGAAGGGCTCGATCGCCAGAATCACGGGGATCCTGGCCGAGCACGAGATCAACATTGCCACGCTGAAGCTGTCGAGAAAGGAAAGGGGCGGCGACGCCTTCATGGTCATCGAGTGCGACGAAGTCCCGGACAAGAAGGCGGGCGAGGAGCTGAAGGCGCTCGACTGGGTCCGGTGGACGCGGCGGCTCCCCAAGGTGAGTGGGGGCTGATGTACAAAGCGCTCGCAGACGCCATCAGGGACGCTGAACGCGAAAAGAAATCGCTGGCGCAGGTGGCGCTGGCCGCGGAGTCACGCGACCAGGGCCGGTCGGTCGAAGATATTCGGGCGGTTCTGCAGCGCGCGCTCGACGTGATGAGAAGCGCGATCGAAAAAGGATTGGTTGGCGATCTGTATTCCGCGTCGGGACTGGTTGGGGGGGATGCTGCAAAGCTCAGATTGAGCAGCAAGGGTCCGCTCGCGCAGACGCCCTTTCGCGACATACTCACGCGGGCGCTGGCGGTGCAGGAAGTGAATGCGGCAATGGGCGTGATCGTCGCGGCACCGACGGCGGGCGGAGCGGGAGTTCTTCCCGCGATTCTCACCGGGCTGGCGAAGGCGCGGTCAGTGCCCGACGAAAAGGTCGTCGACGGATTGGCGACCGCGGGACTCATCGGAGCAGTCGTGGCGGAACGTGCCTCGCTGTCGGGGGCGGAAGGCGGATGCCAGGCAGAGACGGGCGCCGCCGCCGGCATGGCTGCCGGTGCCGCGACCGAGATGCTGGGCGGAACCCCGTCGCAGGTCGGACACGCGGTGGCGCTGACGATGCAGGGAACGCTGGGGCTGGTTTGCGATCCGCTGGGCGGGCTCGTCGAATTGCCGTGCGTTTTCAGGAACGCCACCGGCTCGGCGATCGCGCTGGCGGGAATCGAGATGGCGCTGGCGGGGATAAGCTTCGCCATTCCGGTCGACGAGGTGATCGATGTGATGGGCGAGATCGGGCGCGAGATGGACGTCCGGTACCGTGAAACGGCGGGTGGTGGGCTGGCTGCAACGCCCACCGGTCGCCGGCTGGCAAAGGAGAGGCTATACCAGATCAAGAGGTCGGACGGGTAAGGTTTAACTAGTTAACAACCGGCGAAGGCAGTATCTTCGCGTGAAATCGT
>JBDTND010000196.1:0-3890 GCA_039933915.1 Gemmatimonadales bacterium
GTCTGAGCCACTCTCCAGGAGATGCGTGGCAAAGGAGTGACGCAGTGAGTGGCATGATGCCCGTTTCGCGATTCCGCTCGCGCTCACCGCTTCGGTCAATGCCCGCTGAATCACAGATTCGTGAATATGGTGCCGCCGGCGCTTGCCCGTTTCACGCTCCACATAGACCCGCGAAGCCGGAAACAGATACTGCCACCGCCAGTCTCGCTCCGCGCTCGAAATCTTTCGGTCGAGAGCGCCTGGCAATGCCGACCCCGAAACACCGGAACGCAAATCGCCCTCGAATCGATTGCGCGTGCGCTCGATCTGAGCCCTCAATGCCGGCAATGCGATCTTCGGCAGTGGTACTCGCCGATCTCTGTCGCCCTTACCAGCACGCACCAGAATCTCACCGCGATCGAAATCGACATCCTTGACCCGCAGGCTAGTACTCTCCGACAGCCTCAGACCACTCCCATACATTAGACTCGCGCAAAGTCGCGGGACGCCTCGCATTCGCGAGAGAATCGCACGCACTTCGCTGACAGAGAGCACGACAGGCAGTCGTCGCCCACGTTTCGCCGGAGCAAGATCCGGAACGAGACCCAGTTCGTGTCTCAGTACGTGCCGATAAAGAAAGAGGAGCGAGTGCAACGCCTGATTCTGTGTGGATGCACTCACGCCTCCCTCCGTCACCAAATGATTGAGGAATGCCGCGATCTCGGTTTCGCCCATGGTCGATGGGTGCCGTCGCCCGTGGAACAACACGAAACGTCGAATCCAACCGCAATAGGTGGTCTCAGTGCGCCGGCTGTAGTGACGGGCTCTAAGAGCCTTTCTAACCCGCTCCAGCAAACGAAACCGCCGGGCAGGATCAGGCGGCGCTTTCAGTTCGGATAATGGAATTGGAGGAGGCTGCGGCGGCGGCATGAGCCACCATTCGCTCGGGAACGCTGCAATGCGTAACCGAAAAAGCGCGCGCCACGTCGATTCACGAGCACAACGGCGTGAGCCAGAGCCTAGCTCACACTCATGGCCGAACTCGCCTCCGATTTCGGAACGGACGCGCGGCGAAGCTCCGCCTCGTCCTCTCTCGCCGTGACCGCAGGCTGCAGCGTCTTCGCAAAAATCAGCTTGTCATCCCCCGGCTTGTAGTACTCCCTGATCTTCCCGACCAGCTCGTACCCGCTCCTCTCGTAAAACTGGATCGTCCCGCCGTAGGTCTCCTGCGACGACGTCTCGATCAACAGCATCCTGCCGCCGCGCCGCACGGTTTCCTCTTCAGTGAACTTCATCAGCTTTTTGCCGACACCACCGCGATGCTTCAGCTTGTCGACCGCAATCCAGTACAAGTCGAACGTCGATTCCGTGAGCGGCGTCGGGCCGAATGTCACGTAGCCGAGTACTTCCGCTTTCTCCTCACCATCGGATTCCAGAACGTAGGTGAGATAGCCGCTGTGCTCGCCAAGATCCAGCCATTCGTCAATCAGCTCGAGCGCCGTCCCCACTTCCTCGGGCGTGAAATTCCCCGCGTTCTCGAGAATCCTGAAGACGCCGCCGCGATCGGCCGCCACCATCGGCCTGATGACCTGTTTCATCGGCTCTCGACGCGCCTATATGTCGGTCGATCTGCCGAGCACGCCGAGCGCGGCCTGCTTAACGGCTTCGGTGAGAGTCGGATGCGCGTGCACCGTGATCCCGATGTCCTCCGACGTTCCACGGAACTCGAACGCCAGAACCGCCTCCTGAATCATCTCCGACACGTTCGCCCCGATCATGTGCGCGCCCAACAGCTCGTCGGTCTCGGCGTCCGCGATGAACTTCACGAAACCCGCGGTCTCACCCGAGGTGCGCGCCCGCGCATTGGCGGTGAACGGAAACTTTCCCACCTTGTACTTCCGCCCGCTCTCCTTCACCTCGTGCTCGGCCAATCCGACAGTCGCGATCTCGGGCCACGTGTATACCACCGACGGCATCGACTTGTAATCCATGTGCACCTTGTGCCCGGCAATCACCTCGCACGCGATGACGCCCTCTTCCTCAGCCTTGTGCGCGAGCAGCTTGCCGCCGACCGCGTCGCCAATCGCGTACACGTTGGGAAGATTGGTGCGAAGCTGATCGTCGACCAGGATCTCACCGCGCTTGCCGAGCTTGAGCCCGAGTCCAGTCGCATCGATTCCCGTGATCGCCGGCTTTCTGCCCACCGACACCAGCACGTAGTCCGCGTCGAGCGTCTCCTTCTTTCCATCCTTCTCAACATCCACCAGCACGCGATTCGCCTCGATCTTCGCTCCGATAACCTTGGTACCGGCGCGGATGTCGAGCCCCTGTTTCCGAAGAATCTTGTCGGCTTCCTTGATGATCTCTTCGTCGTTGCCGGGAAGTATCGTCGGCATCAGCTCGACGACGGTTACCTTGGCGCCAAGTCTGCGCCACACCGAGCCGAGCTCGAGGCCGATTACTCCGCCGCCGATCACCAGCAGATGCTTCGGTACTTCGGGAATCTTCAACGCGCCGATGTTCGACAGCACTCGCTTCTCGTCGAACTTGAGGAACGGAAGCTCGATCGGCACCGAGCCGGTCGCGATGATGACGTTCTTCGCACGGTACGATTCGGTTTTACCATCGGCGCCAGCGACATCCACCACGTTGCCGGACTTTAAAGTTCCGCGGCCCTTGGCCCACGTGATCTTGTTCTTCTTGAAGAGGAACTCGATTCCTTTGGTGTTCTGGCCCACGACGGTGTCCTTCCGCTTCATCATCGTCGCCAGGTCCAGCTTCACATCACCGATCGTCACGCCATGTTCGGCCGCGTGCAATCGCGCGAACTCGTAGTGCTCCGATGAGGTGAGCAGCGCCTTGGACGGAATGCACCCGACGTTGACGCACGTTCCCCCGAGCGTCTTGTCCATCTCGATGCAGACTGTGTTGAGGCCCAGCTGGGCGGCGCGTATTGCTGCTACATATCCACCGGGTCCGCCGCCGATGATCGCTACATCGCAGTCGATCATTTATTCGATAAGCATCGCGGCCGGATCTTCGATGAGCTCCTTGACGCGTACGAGGAACCTGACCGCATCCGCCCCTTCGACGATGCGGTGATCATACGACAGCGCGAGGTACATCATCGGCCGGATGACGACCTGTCCGTTGATTGCCACCGGCCGGTCCTGCGTCCTGTGCAAGCCGAGTATTCCAACCTGAGGATAGTTGATGATCGGCGTCGAGACGAGCGAGCCGAACACGCCGCCATTCGTGATCGTGAACGTGCCGCCGGTGAGATCTTCCATCGTCAGCTTGGCTTCTCGGGCGCGTTTGGCGACTTCGGCGATCTCGCGGCTCAGCTGAATCGTTCCCTTGCGATCCGCGTCCTTGATGTTCGGCACGACGAGTCCCTGCTCGGACGCGACCGCGATTCCCATGTTGACGTAGTGCTTGTAGATGATGGCGTCGCCATCCACCTGCGCGTTGATCGTAGGAAATTGCTTGAGTGCCTGGCACACTGCTCTCACGAAGAAGGGCATGAACGTCAGCTTCGCTCCGTACTCCTTCTCGATCTTCTCCTTGTACTTGTCGCGCAGCGCGTTGATCGCATCCATGTCGACTTCGTTGAAAGTCGTCAGGTGCGCCGTCGCGTGCTGGGACTGGAGCAGATTCTCCGCGATCCGCTTGCGGCGCGTCGTCATCTTCTCGCGCGTCTCGCGGTCACCCGCCGCGGAGGCGCCATTCGCGCCGCGTGGCGCACTCGGCGCGGGAGTCGTGGCTCGCACAGACGCAGGTGCGGGGGCCGGGGCCGGGGCCGGGGCCCGCTCTGTCGTCGAAGCAGCGAGGACATCCGGCTTTGATACGACGCCGCCGCGACCGGTTCCGGCAACGGCCGCGATGTCTATCCCACGCTCTTCAGCGATGCG
>JBDTND010000197.1:0-3884 GCA_039933915.1 Gemmatimonadales bacterium
CCCGTGAGGTTCGTGTCGAGTATCTGGTTCCACTCGGCGTCGGAGACATCGAGAGTTGGACGTCGCGCAGTGCGGCCCGCCGCGTTCACCAGGATGTCGACCTTGCCGAACTTCCCGATCGCCGCATCGGCGACTGCCTGGATGGATTTCTCGTTCGAGACATCCACCGTCATCGCAAGCGATCGCCGCCCGCGAGCTTCGATCTCGTTCGCGGCCTCCTGGGCCAGATTCGCTCTCCTGCCAGTCGGGACGACGTCCGCGCCGGCGTCCGCCAACCCCAGCGCGATAGCTCTCCCGATACCCGAGGTCGCACCGATTACTACGGCGGTCCGGTTCGTCAGGTCGAGGCCAAAGTATGCCATGATTCGCTGGAATGTTATCGCCGCGGGCCAATCGCACCAGCCACCAGGGCACTGTGCTGAAACTGGTGACCGGCCAAATGCGAGCGTAGAATTGCGCATGGATCTGGTCACGTTCGGCGAAGCGATGGTGCGGTTGACGCCGCCCGACTTTCAGCGGCTCGAGCAGGCGCACAGCTTTGACGCCTATGTCGGCGGCGGCGAGCTGAACGTCGCCGTCGCGGCTGCGCGACTGGGTGCATCCACGCGCTGGGTGTCGCGGCTTCCCGAAAATGCGCTTGGCCGCATGATCGCAAATCGCGCCCGCGAGCAGGGCGTGGATCTCCACATCGACTGGACCGCGGACGACCGCGCCGGTCTCTACTTCGCCGAGCTTGGCGCCGCGCCTCGTGCGAGCAGTGTCCTGTACGATCGATCTGCGTCGGCGATTGCGAGAGTTACGCCGGGAAGCATCGATTGGGCGACGGTGTTCAGCGGTGCGCAGTGGTTTCATGTGAGCGGCATCACACCCGCGCTCAGCGAATCCGCCGCAAAGGTGACGGCGGAGTCTCTCGCGGCGGCCAGGAAGGCAGGGCTCACGGTCAGCTACGATCTGAATTATCGGAGCAAGCTGTGGAGCGCCGAGAAAGCGCGCTCGGTGCAGGAGCCACTGATGGAATACGTGGACGTTCTCATTACGACAGAGGAGGACACGCGCGTAGTGTTCGGAATCGGCGAGACGAAAAACAGCTACGAGCATCTCGATACTGAGCCGTACGATGAAGTCGCGCGCATGCTCGAGAAGCGATTTGACTTTCGCGCCGTTGCCGTAACGCTGCGCGAGAATCCACTCGTGCTCCTCAACACCTGGAGCGCGATCGTTGCGGCCGACGGGAAGATTCATCGCGCGCCACGTTATGAGGTCGAGGTCGTGGACCGCATCGGCGCCGGCGATGCGTTCAGCGCGGGCCTGATCGTGAGCCGCATGGAGAAGCGCGGCTGGGAGGACGCGGTGCGCTTTGCGACAGCCGCCTCGGCGCTCAAGCACAGCATCCCGGGCGATTTCTGTCTGGTGACGCGCGCGGAAGTGGACCAGCTTCTGCGCGGAGCGAGCCTGAGAGTGTCGCGGTGACAGCTGGAGTACGCCCGCTGCCGTCGGTGCTGTCCACGGTTCGGGAGATAGGAATCATTCCCGTAATCCGGGCCGGGAGCGCGGATGTCGCAATGGCCGTCGTCGACGCGCTGATCGAGGCGGGATTAACGATTGCTGAAATCACTATGACTGTTCCGGGGGCGATCGACGCAATCGCATCAGTCAGGAAACGGCTTGGCGACAAGGTACTCGTTGGCGCGGGAACCGTGACTGATGCCGACACGGCGCGCCGGGCGATTGACGCGGGTGCTGAGTTCATCGTTTCGCCGTGCCTCGTAGCCGAGGTCATAGATACGGCGCGGCGAGCGGAGATCGCCGTGTTTCCTGGGGCGCTCACGCCGACCGAGGTGTTCGAGGCGTTCAACCTGGGCGGCCAAATGGTGAAAATCTTTCCAGCGCAGAACGTCGGCGGCGCGAGTTATCTCCGTGCTCTGCGCGGTCCATTTCCCGATATTCCGCTCGTTCCAACCGGTGGAGTGACGCTCGACAACATTCGCGAGATGTTCGACGCAGGCGCCGCCGCTGTGGGTGTGGGCAGCGAGCTGATTTCGAAAGACGCTCTCGCGCGCCGAGACTACGCCGGCATTGGGGCGCTCGCCGCGAAATTCCTCGCTGCCGCGCAGCTGGCGCGCGCGCGGTGATCACGTTCCGATGGTTTGGGCCACGAGACCCGATTCCGCTCGCGTACATCCGCCAGATCCCCGCCGTCAGGGGGATAGTCGGCGCACTCTTCGACATTCCTGTCGGTGAGCCATGGCCGCTGAACCGTTTTGCGGCGCTGCGCGAGGAAGTGGAGGGACACGGGATGTCTCTCGAGGTAATCGAAAGCATCCCGGTCCACGAGGACATTAAGCTCGGCCTGCCGACTCGTGACAAGCTTGTCGACAACTATTGCGAGAGCGTGCGCAACATGGGGCGAGCGGGCGTCCCTGTGCTCTGCTACAACTTCATGCCGGTCTTCGATTGGATGCGCACCGATCTCGCGCGAGGACTCGAAGACGGCTCCAACGCGCTCGCCTACGACGACGCAGCAATCGCGAAGATCGATCTGTCCCGAGGCACTGCCGATCTGCCGGGTTGGGCGACGGCATACTCGGCCGAGCAATTGAAACGACTTCTCGACGCGTACCGATCAGTGAACGAGGATCGCCTCTGGGAGAATCTGGCGTATTTCCTCGAGCGAGTCGTTCCTGTTGCATCGGAGTCTGGTGTACGGATGGCGCTGCATCCGGATGATCCGCCGTGGTCAATCTTTGGATTGCCCCGCATCATCACGAATGGAGCCGCGCTCGATCGTGTAACCAACATCGTCGACGATCCCGCGAACGGCATCACGTTCTGCGCGGGATCTCTTGCGGCGGATCCGACGAACGATCTTCCGGCCATGATCCGTACCCTCGGCGGGAAGGGCCGCATCCACTTCGCCCACTGCCGGAACATCAAAGTCACAGGGAAGCGATCGTTCCAGGAGACGGCACACCCATCAGAATTCGGCGATGTGGACATGCGCGCCGTACTTGGCGGGCTCCACGAAACGGGTTTCTCGGGGCCCATACGCTCGGATCACGGACGCATGATCTGGGACGAGAAACGCCAACCCGGATACGGACTGAACGATCGAGCGCTCGGCGCGATGTACCTGCACGGCCTGTGGGAGGGCATCGCCGGGAGCCCGGAGAAGCAATGACCAACGCTCCCGACAGTACGGCCGTCTCGCCAGAGGTCGATCGTCCCTCGTCGTACAGGTGGACGATATGCGCGCTGCTCTTCGTGGCGACCACGATCAACTACGTCGATCGTCAGGTGCTCGGCATTCTCGCGCCAACGCTGCAGAGGGAGCTGCATTGGACCGAGGCCGACTATGGCGACATCGTCTCGTGGTTCAGCTTCGCCTACGCGTTCGGGTTTCTCATCGCCGGGCGCGTTATCGATTGGATCGGGGTGCGCCGAGGGTTGGCGGCGGCGGTCGTTGCATGGAGCATCGCGGCGATCGGCCACGCGTTCGCGCGGACCGCGGCAGGATTCTCATTCGCGCGGGCGATGCTCGGTGTCAGTGAGTCGGCGATTTTCCCCGGATCGATCAAGGCGGTAGCGGAGTGGTTTCCCCAGAGAGAACGCGCGTTGGCGGCCGGGATCTTCAACGCCGGCACCAACACCGGCGCCATCCTTACGCCGCTCCTCGTGCCATGGATTACGCTCCGATGGGGATGGCGGTGGGCATTCGTCGCGACGGGCGCACTCGGGTTCCTATGGCTCTTCCTATGGATTCCGCTGTATCGCAATCCGGGATCCGACAGAAACGCGCAGCCCGCCGGAACGAGCGTACCATGGGTGAGCCTCTTCGGTCACCGCCAAACGTGGGCGTTCATCGTCGGCAAGCTCATGGCAGATCC
>JBDTND010000198.1:0-3815 GCA_039933915.1 Gemmatimonadales bacterium
GCGTGAGATGCGGTCGCGCCATGCTGCTCGATTCGTCGGACGCGCGACGGGATGTGCGACGGCAACACGACTACATTCTCCTCGACCTGAAGGACTCCGCTCCAGACGGTTCCGGTCACGACAGTGCCCGTTCCCCTGACTGTGAAGGCGCGATCGATGGGGAGCCGAAATAGATCGTCGCTGGTGCGCGCATCGCCGCTCGAAAGACTGTCGCGCAGAACCTCGCGCAGCTCGGGCAAGCCCTCGCCTGTTCGACTGGAACAGCTCACTACAGGCGGGCCCTGGCGTCCGGTTGCCTCGAACAAAGCGAGTATCTCATCTCGGACGAGAGCGAGCCACTCGCTATCGACCAGATCGCATTTAGTTATGGCGACCACGACTCGCGGAATCTTCAGCAGGTCCAGGATCAACAAGTGCTCGCGCGTCTGTGGCATGACGCCCTCGTCGGCCGCGACAACGAGCAGGCCCAGGTCTATCCCGCTCGAGCCCACAAGCATGCTGCGGACAAAATCTTCGTGGCCGGGCACATCCACCATCCCTATTGTCCCGAGGCCGTCGAGGGAAAGCGGCGCGAATCCAAGATCGATGGTTATGCCGCGCCGCTTCTCCTCGGGCAGACGGTCGGTATCGACACCCGTCAGCGCCTTCACCAACGCGGTCTTGCCATGATCGATATGGCCTGCCGTGCCGATTATCACGCCGCGCTCCACCTCTCATGCTCCCAAACCGCGAACGCGCGGAGAGGGCGGTCGTCCGGCATGTGGGCGCCCAGAAACTCCCGAAGCAGCCGCTGATGGGAGCGAGCTTCAGCGTCAGTCAGCCGCGCCGGGTGATCGCCCTCGAGCCACCGCGCGATGGCGACACGCGCCGCAGCCGGCAGCTTCCGTCCGCCCGGCGCGAGCTTGCTGCATCCCGCACAAACGATCCCTCCCGACGTGTGCGAGAACATTGTGTCGTCGGCCTCTCGAAGCGGCGTGTGGCACAGCGCGCAGCTCGAGAGCTCAGGCGTAAATCCGAGAACGGAGACAATGCGCCAGCAACCGGCGAGTCCGTCCTCGATCGTATCCTCCGGCGCCGAAAGCGCGATGCGGTCGAGAACCTCCGCGACCGTGTCGTATAGCTCGGCGTTCGGTTCTTCGCCGGCGAACCGAAGAGCGAGCTCCGCTATCGTCGACGCGGCGGTGAACCGGCCGAGGTCCTCCGCCAGCTCCCCGCGGGTTCGCGCAATCTCGAAACCAGCGAGGTTGTGCAGCTCGCGGTTGTTTTTGACGTACAATTGTGCCGACCCTTCGGCGAACAGATCGAGAGCGGAGCCGTATCGGCCGCGTGATTTCCTTGCGCCCCTCGCGAGCACCGACTGGACGCCCGCCTCCCTCGTCAGCAGGCGAATGATTCGCGAGCTCTCGAGATAATCGAACGCGTGAAGAACGATCGCTTCAGTGGCGAGGAGCGTCATCAGGAGAATGTAACACCCGGTCCCGCGACGGCATCACATCGAAAGCTCCTAGAACAGCGCGGACGCCCGCGCTCCGACGAGGATGGTGCGTCCCGGCGCTTTGAAGCCGAGAACGTCCTCGTAGTGCGTGTCGAATACGTTCTCGAGTCGCGCGTTAAGACTGAGTCGGCCATGTCCGCCAGTGGTTACCGGACATTCCGCGGAAAGGTCGACTTTCGTGTATGCCGGCAGTGTCACGCGCGGCGATGGAAACTGTGAGAAGTCGAAATCGGGTCTCCTGCCGACGTAACTGACCGCGCTGCTCAAGCTCACGCTGGAGGGGTGCGAGTACGATACCACCAAGCTGCCGGAATGGGTCGGCCTGCGAACAAGGGCGTCTCCCACCCGATCGCCGCCTTGATACGCGGGGTCGACCTGGGTCACGCGAGGATTGACGATCGTGTAGCTCGCACTGCCGCGCCAGTTTCTCACGGGGGACAGCTGCACCTCCGCCTCGTAGCCGTTCGATGTTGCTCCCGTCAGGTTGGCGAAGCTTCCTTTGAAATCCGGCGGACCACCGTTCACGAACTGGATGAGGTCTGAGAAGCGCTGGGCGAAATAGCTCGCGCTCACTCTGACGATCTCCGGGTGAAACTCCGAGACGAGACCTATCTCGGCGGAGCGAATCCTCTCCGCTCGCAGGTCCGGGCTTCCAACCGTGAACAGGGTCGGCCGCAGCTGGTTGAACGCGGGCGCGTTGAACGCCGTGCTGACAGAGGCGCGCACTCTCAGCGCTGGTACGACCGCCACATTCGTACCGACGCGGTAGGTGTCGAACCTGTGGTAGTCCGAGTTGTCGTCGACCCGTGCGCTCAGGGTGTACGAGACTCGGTCGGAAGGATTCCCGAGCACTTCCGTGTAGTAGGCCACATTGTGCCGCGATGCGTCGAAGGAGTCCGTCTGCGAAGCTGGTGCCCCCACCGCGCCCGACGCGTTCGAGCTGTTCTCGTGCTCTTTCTCGTACGTTCCCCCGGCAGTGACGGTCATGCGCAACGGAAGTAAGAAAGCGAGTCGCCCTTCGACGTTTCGGCGGTAACCGCGGGATCTGAACGCGGAATGCTGCGGCGTGGTCGCGCCGAGCGGGACGGCAATATCCTCGGTAAGGTCCAGCACCTCGTTGCTCCCAGCCAGCAGGTGCGCGCGGACGTTTTCGCTCAGGATGCGCCCGGCATCGAGCCCGATCGTAAAGCGGTGCTGGGTGCGGTACGAATTGCTGTCCACCGGCTGCCCCGTGAAATCGGTCGGATAATGGAACTCGGCCGTCGTGTACCGCGCGGAGATTCTCGCGTCGCCGGCCTCGCTGTTTCCGAGAGAAAGCGAGGAGCTCAACGTCCCATTCAGATACTGGTTGTTGAAGGGGAGAATGCCGTCGGTGGAATGATGAGCCGCGCCCAGAGAGCCTCGTCCGAAGGCGGTGGAGCCGGACACGCCCGCATCGGCGTCGAACGAGTGGTACGTCCCGCCCCGCGCGCCGAGCGACGCGCGCGCCGTCTCCGAGCCCCCGCGTGTGAAGATCTGAACGATACCGCTAACGGCATCGGCGCCGTAGAGAACACTCGCCGGTCCACGCACAATCTCGATTCGATCGACGTTGTCAGTTGTGAGGTGGCTGAAATCAAAGAATCCGCCGGACGAATTCACGGTGACGCCATCGATGAGCACCTTCGTGTAGCGGCTCTCCCCTCCGCGCAGGAACAGTGACGTTACTGAGCCGTACGATCCGCTCTGAGCGATTGTCGCGCCCGGCACCTCCCGCAGCGCATCCACAACTCTCGTGACTCCGCGGGCGCGGAGATCTTCGCCTTTGAGAATCGTCACAGCCTGCGAAAGAGTGCTGGTCGAGCTCGGGACTTTTGAGGCGGACACAACGACAGTTCCGAGCCGGGCGGTATCCGTGGCCTGCGCAACAACGTCCGTGCAGATGAGCGCGGGCGTCGCGAGGACAAGAGAGATGAAACGTGTTTTGATGGTCATTGTTCGAGTGAGCTGGAGCGTGCGACGAAAGAGGTCATAACTGAAGCGGCCGGCGCAGAGGTACCAATGCGGGCGCGCCGACGGCAGGATCGCGCGTGATCACCACCGGCCAGCCGTAGATCGCCTCGAGTCTGTCGGCTCGCATCACTTCCGCGGGAGAGCCGCTGATGGCCACTTTGCCGTGATCGAGCAGGACGATCGTGTCCGCGAAGCGAGCGACGAGATTGAGCTGGTGGCTGACGAGGAGTACCGCCATGCCAGACCGGGCGAGGGACGAGAGCAGCTCGAAGATCGCCATCTCGTGGGCGACATCGAGAAAGGTGGTCGGCTCGTCGAGAACGAGGGC
>JBDTND010000199.1:0-3813 GCA_039933915.1 Gemmatimonadales bacterium
GCGCGGGCGGCGCTGGAAAGAAAGGAAAGCCGTGGCGGACACTTTCGGGACGATTTTCCGGATAAGGACCCTGCCTACGGCAAATTCAACATCGTCGTTCGCCGCGGGCCGAATAGTGAGATGCAGGTGACTCGCGAGCCGATCCCCGAGATGCGGCCGGATCTCAAGCAGATAATCGAGGAGAACAAGTGATGGCCGCTACTCCGACGCAGTCGTTGGCGCGAAATATCGCCGAAAGCGGACAGCGCGCTGCCGCGAGAAGCGACACGAGCGCCGGGACTGAAAAACGCACCGCGACGTTCAGCGTGTGGCGGGGGCAGGGCCCGACCGCAAAATTCCAGGACTACTCGACGAGCGTCTCGGAGGGCATGGTCGTCCTCGACGCGATCCACCAGATCCAGGCGGAGAGCGCTTCGGACCTGGCCGTCCGCTGGAATTGCAAGGCGGGAAAATGCGGATCGTGCTCCGCTGAGATCAACGGAATGCCGCGCCTGCTCTGCATGACGCGCCTGAACGAGCTCGACCTGGATAAGCCGGTGACGGTGGAGCCGATGCGCGCTTTCCCGCCGGTGAAGGATCTGGTGACCGATGTCTCCTCCAATTTTCGCGCGAAAAAGCGGATCAGAAAGTTCACTCCGCGGCCGGCGGACGCGCCCGACGGCACCTGGCGCATCACGCAGTCCGACGCCGACCGGGTTCAGGAATTCAGAAAGTGCATCGAGTGCTTTCTTTGCCAGGACGTCTGTCACGTGCTTCGCGATCATCAGCTTCACGAACAGTTCGTTGGTCCGCGGCTCCTCGTCCACGCGGCGCAGCTGGAGATGCACCCCCTCGACGTTCTGGATCGAACCGGCGACCTCAAGGACAATCACGGCATCGGCTACTGCAACGTCACAAAGTGCTGCACCAAGGTTTGCCCGGAGAACATCATCATCACGGACAACGCGATCATCCCGCTCAAGGAGCGGGTAATCGACCGGGCCTATGATCCGCTCGTGAAACTCGTGCGGCTGTTGCGGGGTAGGAAATCGACGGACACCGGGCAAGGAGTGGCTCGTTGAAGGAGCAGTTCAAGCTCAAGCCGATCTCGAGGGAAGCCATTCCTCGCGCGATCCAGAAGGCCGAGAGGTATCGTCTGATCAACCAGTCGTGGGCGGCGGAGAGCATCTGCCGGGACATTCTCGAGATCGAGCCCGCCAACCAGCAGGTGCTGGTGATGCTGGCGCTCGCGCTCACCGACCAGCTGGCCGACGGTCACGCGACGATCATGAAAGCGGTGCGCGAAACTCTGGCGCGCATCACCGATCCGTACCAGCGGTCGTACTACACGGGCATCGCATCGGAGCGCGGCGGACAGGCTCATCTGCATCGCGGTGGAATGGGAAGCGGAGGAATGGCCTACGATTCCTTCAGAGATGCGATGGGGTGGTACGAAAAGGCCGAGGCTATCAGGCCCGCCGGGAATGACGACGCGATTCTCAGGTGGAATACATGTGCGCGTCTCATCAGCTCGAACAGCCAGCTCGCGCCCCAGACCGAGCCCGGATACGAGCCCTCACTGGAAGAATGATGCGGCTTGCCTCGGCGATCCCGCTGCTTGCTTTCGCTGTCTCCGTCCCCGCCACGGCGTCTTCGGCGCAGCAAAAGACGAAGCCTGTTCCTGCCCCTGCGCCACCAGCGGCGCCGGCAGGGAAGGCGGAGATCTCGGGTCTCGTCCTCGACAGTCTTAACGGCCGGTTCCTCTCCGGAGCAGACATAATCATTCAGGGGGCGAAGGTCACCACAGTCACGGACTCGCTCGGAAGATTCAAGGTCGGCAACCTCGAGCCCGGCACGTATCAGGTCGGCGTCTTCCATCCGCTGCTCGATACGCTCGGCATCGCGCTGGCGACAAGGCCGTTTCACCTCGGAGCCGACAGCGCCAGCTTCATCGTGCTCGCCGTACCGTCCGCGACGTCGATCATACGAACCGCCTGTCCCGTGCGCGGCTTTCGCCCGCAAGGCACATCCGCTGTGATCGGGCATGTGCTCGACCCCGAGACGCTGCACCCCGTGGCGGGTGCGGAGGCATCGATCGCGTGGATTCAGCTGGAAGTGTCGAAGGAGTTTGGCGTCCGGCGCACGCCGCGCGTAATCCGCGACAGCACCGATGCCACGGGTGCGTTCAGCCTCTGCGGGTTGCCGAACGCGATGCAGGCGACGCTTCAGGCGCGAAAGGCGAACGCCGTTACTGCTGAAATCCCAATTACTGTCGGAGACCAGGAATCAGCGCTCTTTGCGCGAACCATGCTGCTCTCGAAGGCTGACTCCGGAGCCCAGACGGGGACAGCTACGGTATCGGGCCGGGTCATACTTGAGGGGGCTCCATCGAATGCAGGCAGCAGAGTGGAAGTCGTCGGTACCGAAGTGGTCGCCCTGACCAACGAAAACGGAGAGTTCTTCATGCGGAACCTTCCGTCGGGCAGTCACGTTCTGCTGGCCCGGCACCTCGGCTTCGGCGCTGAAACTGTCCCCGTCGATCTGTCGTCGCGGGAGCCAAAGAGGGTGACGCTAAAGCTTCCGAAGTTCGTCGCCGTTCTGGACCCGGTGCTGGTTACCTCGCGCCGCGTGGCCGGCCTCGACAAGATCGGATTCAACAGGAGGAAGCAGTCCGGACAGGGATTCTACCTCGGACCAGAGCAGATCCAGAAGCTGCACGCGAATTCTCTCACAGACATTCTGAGAACCGTCCCGGGACTTCGTGTCAGTTACGGGCCACAGGGCGAGGAGGTGTCGAGCTCGCGCGGTACGACCAGCCTGCAAGGCGGCTCCGGATGCGTGCAATACTACGTGGACGACTCGCCATGGCAGTCGATGTCTCCTGGAGACGTCAACAATTTCGTCAACGGCAACGAGGTCGTGGGAGTCGAGGTGTACTCGGGCCCCGGCACGCCGCCGCAGTACCAAAGAGGTGACTGCACGACGATCGTTCTCTGGACCAAGTTCAAAATTCGCGATTAAACCCGCTGTACGGCGCGGCTGTTGCGACTCGCGGTGCACACACCACCCTCACCGGAGTCGAAGATGAAGCTGCCGAGCAGATCGTTGCTGTTCACCATTGCCGTCACTATGGCCCTCTTCGGCGCGTGTTCGTCGGCCCAGCGGATGAAGAATGCGGTCTCACGAGCATCGGCGGTCATGACCGATGCCAATGGCCTGCCCATTGGGACCGCTCAGATATGGCAGGACCCAAATGGACTCGTGAATGTGGAGATCGCCAGCATCACGCTGCCGGCCGGAACACACGGGATTCATTTCCACACGGTTGGAAAGTGCGAGGGTCCTGCATTCACCACGGCGGGAGGGCATTACAATCCGATGGGTAAGGAGCACGGCCTCCAGAATCCGAAGGGGCCGCACGCCGGCGACAATCAGAACATCGTCGTTGCATCGAGCGTGGCCGGAAGGATCTCGTTCACCAGCGATCGCGTGACCCTCACGCCAGGTACGACGACACTGTTCGATGCAGACGGCAGCTCGCTCGTAATTCACGCTGCCGCCGACGATCAGGTCACCAACCCTTCGGGGAACAGCGGCGCGCGCATCGCTTGCGGCGTCGTGCGAGCCCTCCCCTGATAACCTTTCTCTTGACACGCCTGGCGGCCCGGGGCACGTTCCAATCATGACGGGTCGCCCAGGCAGGAAGAAGGGAAACGGGTCGAAGCTCGGTGACGAACGAGCCGCGCGCAACGCCAGAGGGAAGGCTTCGATAAACCTTGCCACGGCCCTCGCTTCCGTCTTTTCCGCGGGTGTCTACTCGAAGGAAGACCTGCA
>JBDTND010000200.1:0-3786 GCA_039933915.1 Gemmatimonadales bacterium
TCGCGACCGGCGAGCCGATGGACAAGGCGGGCGCGTATGGAATTCAGGGGTACGGCGCGACGATCGTCGAGCGGGTCGAAGGCGACTATTTCGCCGTGATGGGACTGCCGCTCGTGAGGCTGGTGGGATTGATGCGCGACGTCGGCGTCAGCTACAGGTTCGGCGAGATCATGACGTCAGCCGATTAGGTAGCTGCCGGATCTCATCGCCGTCCCCGGTCTACGCTCGCATAGTGCCGTCGCCAGAGCTCCACCTTCTCGAGGACGTGACGCGTCTCTATATGCCTCATTCTGCCGGGCCGATTTTCCATCGAGATTGGATAGTCCTCGTCCGGACCACCGTAGGCATCGATAATCAGGTCCTGAAAGCGACGATAGGGTCCGGTCCGTTTGGGGTTGGTATAGCCCATGAGGCTGATCACCGGACGGTCGAGGGCGACGCTCATATGCAGCGGACCCGTGTCAGGCGAGAGCACGAGCGCCGACGCGTCGAGAATCGAGACCAGATTTCTCAGACCGCTCCCCAGCTCCGAACGGGGTTTGTGTTTCGCGCGGTCCAACACGATTTTCTCCGCGGCAAGCTCTCGCTCCGAGCGTCCGCCGACGAGAACCACCTGTAGCCCGAAATCCTGGTAGAGCGCGTCGCTCACCTCGGCCCACCGTTCCGGAAGCCAGTCTTTTTCCGGCTTGCTCGTCGCCACGACGATGGATGCGATCGGCCGGTCGACAGACGAAACGAAGTTGCGCTGCCATGCCATCTCGTGCGACCACGGACCCAGATCCCATACGACCGGCTTCGCTGACACGCCCAGCTCGGCGAGAAACTCGAAGTACTGGTCCTGAACGTGTTGGACCGGACTCGCGGCGATCTTCCGGTTGGTGAAAACCCAGTTGAAGTCGCGAGCCCGAGCGCGGTCGAATCCAAGCTTCACCGGCGCCTGCGACATGGCGGTGACGATGCCAGCCTTGAAGTAGACCTGCAGATTGATCACGAGATCGAAGCTGCGCTTCGCCAGCTCCTCGCGGATATCCGCGAATGCCGCGATTCCGCGGGCGCGATCGAAGATGATGATCTCATCGACGGAGCGATGTCCGCGCACGAGGGCGGCTGGTCCCGGCTGCAGCACCCACGTAATCCGCGTCTGGGGATTCACTCTCTTGAGAGCGTTGATTACCGGCAGCACGTGCACCGCGTCGCCTACTGCGCTCATCATCACGATGCAGATGTTGTTCGGGACTCCCACGACGGCCGGAAGAGTCACTCCACGATCCTGAGCCGGAGATACTCTTCATCTTCCGCCGAGTACGGCAGCTCGTGGAGATCCCGCCATTTGCGGAGCGATCGAATCAACCGGTCGAGATTTGCTTTGGCGACGAGCGGCGAGCCCGGCGAGCTGAAGCGGACGCGATCGACGTCGAGTATATGGGCGTCGAGATCCGGGCCGTCTCCGGCGGTCAGAAGCACATTCTTGAGGTTGAGATCCTGGTGGTGCGCCCCCGCCTGAGTGAGTGACCGCAGCAGCTGCACCACCGCGTCGAGGACCATGACGCGATGGACGTGATCAGTGACTTTGGCGAGGGCTACCGACAGATCGTGCCCATTGGGTATCTCCCGTGTGGCAACGTCCGAGCGGCGCAGAAGCAGATTCATCGGGTAGGTTACGTAGGCAATCACTTCGGGCGTGCTGACACCGCTGGCGCGAAGCCGAAGCGAGGCAATCAGCTCCCGGTATCCGCGCGTGGGAAGGATGAACAGATCGCTGCTGATCTTCGCCGCCCATCCTCCGCGCATGTTGTGCCGAACCACAACCCTGCCACACTCGCCGGGAAGATTCACCGCGAACACCGGCGCTCTTCCCACGAGTGGCCTCGCGTCTGGCTGCCGCGCCGCGTACTCGTATAACCTTTCGGCTTCCAACACCTGCCGGATACTTGCCGAGCAGTTGGCGGTGGCAACCACGCGCGCGCCGTTGACCTCGAAGCGCTCGTAGGATGGAATTCTGATTCCGGCGATCATTTGCCTTTGCCGGCTGCCTGACGCACGGATGCTATGGCACTCAGCAGTGCCTGCGCTTTGCTCTGGGTTTCCTCCCATTCCCGCTCGGGAACGGAGTCCGCGACGATGCCCGCGCCCGCCTGTACCGACGCCTTGCCGTCCGCAATCACGCACGTCCGGATCGTGATCGCCAGGTCCATCCTCTTGCCCCCCGCTGCGATGTATCCGATCGCGCCCGCGTATGGACCTCGCGAAACGGGCTCGAGCTCGTCGATGATCTCCATCGCGCGAATCTTTGGCGCGCCAGTCATCGTCCCCGCGGGGAATGTCGCGCGGAATACGTCGAGCGCCGAAAGGCCGTCGTTGAGCTCGCCCTCCACCTGACTGACGATGTGGAGCACATGCGAATACTTCTCGACCTTCATGAGCTCCGTGACGCTCACAGTGCCATATTTCGCCACTCGTCCGACATCGTTCCTCCCGAGATCGACCAGCATGACGTGCTCCGCGCGCTCCTTGTCGTCGGCGAGCAACTCGGCCGAGAGTCGTCGGTCTTCTTCAGCCGTCTTGCCGCGACGGCGAGTGCCCGCGATCGGGCGCAGCGTGATGTGATTGTCCGAGACGCGGACGAGCAGCTCCGGAGAGCTGCCGACGATCTCGACTCCATCCAGCGCAAGATGATACATGTAGGGCGACGGATTGATCGTGCGGAGAGCGCGGTACAGATTCGCGGGCTCGAAATCGAACGGAACGTCAATGCGACGCGACAGAAGCACCTGGAAGCAGTCGCCTGCCCTGATGTATTCCTTGATCCGGTCGACGTGCGCCATGAAATCGGCTCTTTTGTAGCTCGACTGGCCGTCGACGGGTCGCGCGCCGAAATCCGGCGACATTGTCACGAGCGGAACCTGCTTGCGCAGCCGGTCGAGAAGCTCGTCGATCTCCCCCTCCGCGTTCTTGTGCAGGGCGCGAAGCTCCGCATCGCCCGCCCCCGCGGGAATCGGAACCGAAATCACCACGCGCGCGCGGCCGTAGAGATTGTCGAGAATGACGAGCGCGCGCGTGAAGACGAAAATCGCGTCCGGGATACCGAGCCCGCTCTTGGGGCGGTTGGGAAGATCCTCGATGAGACGCACCACGTCGTAGCTGAAGTATCCGACGGCGCCACCCCAGAATTGCCCGAGCTCGGGAACGTCAGCAGCCTTGGCTGAATCGATCAGAACGCCGAGATCGGCGAGTGGATCTTTCGGAGTTCTCGCATTGTGCCAACCGCGCTCGCCGTTCCAGTCTTCGACGTTTCCGTCCGCCAGCCGCCAAGCCGAGCGTGGCTCGGTGCCGAGGTATGTGTAGCGAGACCATGCATCGCCGCCCGCCGGCGCGGATTCGAGGATGAACGCGAAAGATCCGCGCCTGAGCTTCGCGAACGCCGAGACGGGAGTGTCGGTGTCGAGCAGGCAATCTTTCCACACAGGGACGAGCGTCGCTGTCGCTGCCCGCCGCCCGAAATCCTCGAAGCTCGTCACGCTGCTAATTTTCCTCCATGAAGCTGCACGCAACCGTATCCGTTCTCGCGGCTGTAGTCGGCGCCGCAACGCTCGACGCGCAGCAGGCGTGGAACGATCCCCGCACACGCGCGCTGGTGGAGCGCGCCACCGAGCGCCGAGCGAGCCAGATCGCCGATACCGCGCTCGTCGACTACAAGGCAACGGCGCACGGCTATGTGACCTTCCTCGCACAATTTGGAGAGGGATTCCCCGACCCGCCAAAAATCGTAAAGGCGGACGAGCTGGG
>JBDTND010000201.1:0-3750 GCA_039933915.1 Gemmatimonadales bacterium
ATCGTCTGGCAGGGTGCGCGCTACGAAGGGCTGATCACGGGGTTCGTGGAATATCTGGGAGCATTTGGGGGACAGATCATCGACGACAAGGGCGAGGTCGTCGTGAATCGCCCCGAGGCAGTCCGCGCCCTCGAGTTCATGCGCGACGAGCTCTACGGTTCCCGGGTCGCGCCGCTCGATGTGCTCACCTGGCACGAAGAAGAAGCGCGGTTCGCGTTCCAGAACGGCAACGCGGTTTTCATGCGGAACTGGCCGTACCCCGTCGCCGCGATGAGCGACAGCACACAGTCGAAAGTCGCCGGCAAGTTTGCGGTCTCACCAATGCCGGCATCGGGGACCGCACCCAATGGCCATTCCACCGCCACTTTGGGCGGCGCGCAGCTCGCCATCAACGCGTACACAGAATTTCCTGACGCGGCATACAAGCTTATCGCCTATCTCACGGCGCCCGAGCAGATGCTCGAGCGGGCCCAGGCGGTGGGGCAGTACCCGACCCGGTCCGCGCTCTACGACGACCCTCGCCTGAAGACCGGTATCGCTATTCCTCTGGACAACGCCCGTCGCGCAATCGAAAGTGCGACGCCAAGGCCGGTGACACCGATTTACACGGAGCTGTCCGAGATTCTTCAGATCGAGCTTCATCGCGCCCTCGTGCGCCAGGCGGAGCCGAGGGACGCGCTCAACTCCGCGGCGGCGCGGATCAACACACTGATCGAGCGGACCGGAATGCGGAAGCTGATGTCGGGCGCTGCAGGGGCGCCTGCTCCCGCCGATACATCGCGAGCCGCGAGCAGCACGCCGGGTCGCGCACAATGAGAAAGATCTCCCGTCTCGGATCAGAAGCCCGGCTCGGGTGGACGCTCGTCGCGCCGGCGCTATCCGTCATCGCTCTCATCGCGATCTTTCCGCTCGGCTGGACATTCTGGGAATCGCTGCATCTGCACGAGCTCCGGATGCCGTGGCTCGGCAAGCCGTTTGTCGGCCTCGCTAACTACATCGAGATCGCAAACGATCCGCGCTTCTGGGCGGCGCTCGGACATACGGCGTTCTTCACCGTGGTGTCGATCTCGCTGGAGCTTCTCATCGGGCTTTTTCTCGCGCTGGCGATGAATCGCGTCTTCAGGGGCAGGGGATTCGTGCGCGCCGCGGTGCTGGTGCCGTGGGCAATCCCGACCGTCGTCGCGGCGCTGCTCTGGCGGTTCATCTTCGAATCGCAGGGCGGAATCGCCAACGCGCTGCTGGTCGATGCAGGATTTCTTACCCAGCCAATGGTGTGGTTCATCAAGGCATCGACGGCGTGGGTGCCCGTGATTCTCGCCGATGTGTGGAAGACGACTCCCTTCGTTGCGTTGCTCCTGCTGGCTGGCCTCCAGAACATCGATCTGAGTCTTTACGAAGCGGCGGCCGTCGATGGCGCGAACTCGTGGTGGCAGCTGCGACACATCACTTTGCCCCTGCTCAAGCCGGCGATCCTCGTCACGCTCATTTTCAGGACGCTCGACGGATTCCGCGTCTTCGATCTGATCTACGTGCTGACAGGCGGAGGCCCGGGCACATCCACCGAGCCGGTGGCGCTCTACACCTTCAACGCACTGCTGCAGAATCTTCGCTTCGGCTACGGCTCTGCGCTGTCCGTCGTGATCTTCGCGATCACTTTCGGACTCGCACTCTTCTATGTTCGCGGATTAGGAGTAAAGCTGGGAGGAGACGAGTCGTGACGAATCCCATCGCGTCGGCAAGCAGCGCGGCGGGGACGCAGCTGCCGCGGGCAGTCAGGGCGCGGAGACCCCGAAGCGGAATCGGGTGGGCAGCCTGGGTATTCGGCGCCGCGCTCGTGCTCCTGATGACGTTCACGCTTTTCCCGTTCTATTGGGCAATTGTCGCTTCACTCACGTCCGACGCGGCGCTCTTTCGCGATCCATCGCTGTGGCCGCAGCAGATCATCTTCGATCATTACCGCGCGCTATTCGACGAGCGCGACTTCATCACGCCCATCCGCAACTCGCTCGTCGTAGCGGGAACCACGACGATCTTCTGCCTGATCGTGGGCACACTCGCCGCCTACGCCCTAGCCCGGATCGAGTTCAAGGGGAAGGCGGCGATCATGGCGTTCATACTCGCCGTGACGATGTTCCCGCAAATCTCGATTGTGAGCCCGTTGTACCTGCTGCTGCGGTCGCTGCACCTGATCGACACGTATCCCGGCTTGATCATGCCCTACATGACGTTCGCGATGCCGCTGACGGTCTGGGTGTTAACGGGATCGATCCGACAGATCCCGAAGGATCTCGAGGAAGCCGCTCACGTCGACGGCGCCACGAGACGACAGAGCTTCACCAGAATACTTCTGCCGTTGGCGGTCCCGAGTCTCGCGACGACGGGCATCCTGACGTTCATCTACTGCTGGAACGAGTTTCTGTTTGCGCTTTCCTTCACACTCGGACCCGAGCGGCAAACGGTGCCCGTTGCGATCGCGCTGTTTCGCGGGCAGTACCAGGTTCCGTGGGGGGAGATCTTGGCGGCCGCCGTGGTTGCGACTGCGCCCGTTGCGGCGATGGTTTTGATATTTCAGCGAAGGATAGTGCAGGGGTTGACCGCTGGAGCTGTCAAAGGATGACAACGGCAACTGCAACTGAACGCGGCTGGAGACGACAGAAGCATAGGTGCCAGTGGTCGGTTCACGACGTCGGGACTTTACTACCGCAAGTCAGGACACAATCAACGGCAGTTCCTCTCACTCCGTCTTGTGAAGTCGGTGAGGGGTGAACTGGATACTGGCATCTACGCTTCTGACGCCTCCCGCCGCGTTCAGTTGTAGTTACTCAGGAGACAGTGCATGGCCCGAATAGCTCTAGAGCACGTCGACAAGATCTACCCAAACGGGTACGTCGCCGCCCGCGACCTGAGTCTGGAAGCGACGGACGGCGAGCTGCTCGTCCTCGTGGGGCCAAGTGGCAGCGGCAAATCGACGGTGCTGCGCCTGATGGCCGGACTCGAGCGCGTCACCGACGGCATCATCAGGATCGGCGAGCGCGACGTTACCGACCTTCCGCCGCAGCAGCGCGACATCGCGATGGTCTTCCAGAACTACGCGCTGTACCCGCACATGACTGTGCGCGACAACCTCGGATTCGGGCTGAGCATAAGGAAGCAGCCGCCGGCCGTCATCCGGGAGCGCGTGGACGCGATTGCGGCATCGCTCGGGCTCGACGCGCTGCTCGACCGAAAACCCGCACAGCTCTCTGGCGGACAGCGACAGCGCGTGGCGCTCGGCCGGGCAATCGTTCGCGAGCCGCTGGCGTTCCTGTTCGATGAGCCGTTGTCGAACCTCGACGCGCAGCTCCGTGTCGAGACGCGCGTCGAGCTGTCGAGACTTCACCGCAAGCTCGGCGCGACCATGGTCTATGTAACCCACGACCAGTCCGAAGCGCTGACGCTAGGCGATCGCATCGCCGTGCTCAAGGAAGGAGTGCTCCAGCAGGTCGCGACACCGATGCAGCTCTATCAGCGGCCGGCGAACAAATTCGTCGCGGGGTTCATCGGCAGCCCGGCGATGAATTTCATCGAAGGAGTCATCCAGCGCGCCGACGGGTCCGCGGGACAGATGGGCCTGTGCACCTTTAAGGGAATAGATCTGACAATCGATGTTCCGTGCGATGCGGAGTCGCGCAGCCGCGTCTTCCTCGGTGTGCGGCCTCAGCACATCGAGGTAAGTGGCGACGGAGAAAACCGTCCGAAAGCAGAAGTGGC
>JBDTND010000202.1:0-3742 GCA_039933915.1 Gemmatimonadales bacterium
TTGGCCTGGTCGCGGGTCAGCGTTGGCGCGAGCGCCGCGCCCGCGACATTAAATACAGAGCGCGGTCTCACAGGCGCCTCCCCGTATTCACAATAGTTACCTGCTTGAACCGCGAGGGAACCGCGCCGTGGCTGACCGAGTTCGACTGACCCGGCTCGCCCTTGCCGTCAGTGAATGTTCCGCCCAGCCAGTAGCTCTTCTCGCCGCCGATCATGTCCATGCTGTTCCAGAATTGCGGCGTGTTCGCCTGGTATGCGACGTCCTTCAGCATGCCGGTGATTTTTCCATTCTTCACCTCGTAGAACACCTGCCCCGAGAACTGGAAGTTGTAGCGCTGGTGATCGATCGACCACGATCCGCGATTCTTGATGACGATGCCGTCCTTCGTGTCGGCGACGATCTCGTCTATCCCAATGTTCTTCTCGCCCGGCATCAGCGAGATATTCGGCATGCGCTGGAACTGAACGTTCGACCACGAGTCCGCGAACGACGTTCCGTGCGACCGGTTCACTTTCGTCAGCGGCGCGATCCACGACGCCTGCTCGCGGGTCGTCTGGTAGTCCTTGAAGATTCCCTTCTCGATGATCAGCCACTTGTCGGCGGGCACGCCTTCGTCGTCCCAGCCCACGCGGGAGAGCGAGCCTTCCTGGGTGCGGTCGGCCTGGATGTTCATGAAGTCCGGACCGTACCTGAACTTCCCGATGAAGTTCTCGGGCGGCGCGACGAAGCTCGTCCCGGCATAATTGGCTTCGTAACCCATGGCGCGATCGAGCTCGGTCGGATGTCCGATCGATTCGTGGATCGTGAGCCAGAGATTGGTCGGGTCGAGAATGAGATCGTATCTGCCCGGTGCAACCGGCTTCGCCGTCAGCTTCTCGGCCGCGAGCGACGCCCAACGCTCGGCGTTGCCGGGCAGGTTGAGCGACTCGATGTACTCCCAGCCCTGGCCGCGCGGAGCGAGCTCTTCGTTGTAGCTCTGGAAATCGCCTTCGGCGATCGCGGTGGCGGTGAATTGCGGCGCCACCCGCACAAAGGTTTGGGTGACGAGCGTGCCGTCCGTCGTGGCAAGTGTCTTCTCCTCGCGGAGTGCCGCCAACCCCGAATTGACGAAGCGAACCCGGGGGACTTTGAGTGCGGCTTCATTCGCCGCGAGGAGCAGCGCGACTTTCTCCTCGATCGAAACGTCGATGGGATCGCGAGTGATCGGAGTGCGCCATGTTCTCTTGACCGCGGCCACTGGCGAGAGCTCTACCGGCCGCTTCTGAACCGTGCGGGCGGCACGCGCGAGACGAACAGCTTCACGCGCCACTTGCTGCACTCCGGCGCGCGTCATGTCGCTCGTCGCCGCAAAACCCCACGAGCCGGCGACGAGAGCGCGCACTCCGACACCGAATGACTCCGAATCATTGACGCCAGTTACCTGACGCTCGCGGGTCCCGACGAACTGGCTTCGGTAGCGGCCGATGCGGGTGTCGGCGTAGGAAGCACCCGCAGCCTTCGCCGCGTTCAGTCCTTCGAGCGCGAGATCATCTATGAAAGGGTCGGACGAACTGGGTGGTCGGAGTGTGCCGGCCTGGGCGCGGGAGCCGAGTCCGGCGACGGCAGCCGCGGCGGCCGCGGCTTTGAGGAAATCGCGACGGTTTGTCATTGAGGACGGGGTGCGAGTTGCTGAAAAACTACGGGGCGGTGCAGTCGGAAACAATTGCTGCGATCGAGTTGGAGCGGTCGTTGATTCACGACGCGCCCCGCAATCGGCGGGACGCTGTTTCGCCGATCAGTCCGAGCACCAGCAGCGCGAATAGCCATCCGGTCCAATCCGCCGGGCCTCCGGACAGATTCGGCGTGGCACTCGCCGGCGTGCTCAGTCCGACGGCAGCGACCAGACCGATCATCGGCGCTTCGTCGGTTGGTCTGGTGAGCGCGCGTGGCATCCGCGGCGCGTACGCAACGCTGCTCACGAGACGAGTCCACCAAAGGCGATGATCGCGAACTGCTCCGTCTCCGCCGCTCATTCGCCACCGCCAGGTGTCTTCGTAGCCTAGCTGAAGTGCTCTGCCCACGCCGATTCTTCTTGCGGCAGCTGCCACGGCGCCCGCTCGTCTCTCGAGCGCGACTGCGTCACTCCGCAACGACGTGATCGGCGCGAGCGCGAGCGTGGCGAGACTGACCGAGCTGCCCGGCGGGATTGCGCCCGCATCCGATGTGGCGCGGCCGGGAACCCCGGCTCGAAGGGATGCCATCGCATCGAGGGACGCTGCCTGCGGCCCGAGCACGACCCCGCCACCCGTTCTCGCGAACTCGATGATCCGGCTCGCGTATGGCGATGCAGCGGCGTCGAGCACCACGACCGCCGAATAGCGTGAGGTGTCGATAACCGCGGCCGAGCCTTGCGTGACGGCGACGGTGGGCGCGACACGAATGAATGCGTCTACTCTCCAGCCATCCTCTTCGAGCGCCGCCGCGACGAACTTCGATTCCCAGCCCGCGTCGCCAATCACGAGAACTCTGCGGAGCACGACTGAATCCGCCTGGAGCGTCGACGCGACCGAGCCTTTGACGCTAGCGGAGAAATCACCGGCCACTGAGTTGAGCGCCAAGGCAGCGCCGGCATTTTGTGAGCGCACTGTATCGATCAGCCCGACATCATCGCTCACGACGACCGAAGATCCGTTCGACGCGGCGACGACGATTCTCGAGCCACCCGCCGGCGACGCGATGGGCTCAGCGGCGATCATCACGGGAGGAATGTCTCCACTCCACGTCACCCTGCTGCCCGCACCGGCGAGAGCACCCAGCCACGCCCGCTCCAGCGGCGACGGCGTTTCATCTAGCCGGACGTGAATTTGCTCCGGCGCTTTGGCCAACGCGCTCCACTTCACGAGCGCGGTACTGACCCCGGCCCCCCGTGCGCTCACGCCTTGGCTCCCGGAATCGCTCGACTTACGCGACGATTGCCACAGCATCACCGCAAGGACAGCGATGACGATGCCTCGCAGCACCTGCTCGAGCCGAACCCGCATCTCAGCGCGTGAGAGCATACACGATGATGTTCACGCCGAAGCGCGTGTTGTCGATGGTCGAGAACCGCTTGCTGTCGGGATGGTAGTTCCACTCCGAGCTGTAATCCTTGCTGCTGTAGAGGACGCCGATGCGATCACCCTGCATCACCGCCTGAAGATTCTTGTGCACCAGATTGTCGCCCCAGCCGTTGAGCTCGTGGCTCGTCGTCGGAGGGCCGTCGCTGAACTTGAAGAAGCTGCGATAGATCTGGTGATCGTTCGGCAAATCCTTCGGCGGCGAGAACGTGCGTGTTATCTCTTCGATCGCCGTCTTGTGAAAGACGCCGCCGATGTCGTGGTTGTGGTCGTCGATGAAGAGCATGCCGCCGCGCTCCACGAGCCGCCGGGCGTTGCGCCGTTCGGCTTCGCTGAAACGGAATGGCAGATGGCCCGTGAGATAGACGAGTGGGTAGTCGAATATTGCGTCCGAAGCGAGCGGCACGATTGCACCCGACGGCGCCACCGCGATGGACGTGTAGCGCGCGATTGAATCGATCAGATTCGCGGGAAGACTCGGCGCGCTGTCCCAATCGCCGGAATCGTACTGGCCGGTGCAGAAAACGAAATCGCTCATCAGCCACCCCCGCCCGACCACGCCGGAAGTCCCGAAGTCGCTGTCGGCGGTCCACTGATGGCGCGTCTCGCGCGAAGCAATGGCAATGTCGCGTCGCGTCCGGCGCGGA
>JBDTND010000203.1:0-3680 GCA_039933915.1 Gemmatimonadales bacterium
GGATCGCGACCTCGCCACGCGCGATACATCGTCGCGGCATCCTGAGTCCCGCCCTGCGACAAGATCATCGATCGGAACCGCTGGCCATTCGCGAGCGTCAAGCCTCCGTGCTCCTTGAACCACGCATACGCATCATCGTCGAGCACCTCGCTCCACGTGTACGCGTAGTAGCCCGCGGAATAGCCGCCGTCCCAGATGTGGGAGAAATACGTGCTGCGATAGCGCGGCGGTACCTCCGGCACCGCGACGTTGAAGCGCTTGAGAGACGCCGCCTCGAACGCATCGACATCGGGCTGGGCTGAACCCGCCGGCAGCGTGTGCCACGCGAAATCGAGCAGCGAGGCTCCGAGGATCTCTGTCATCGAGAAGCCCTGGTTGAACGTGCGCGACTGCTTGATCTTATCGACGAGGGCCGCCGGCATCGGCGCGCCTGTCTGGTAGTGCTTCGCGTAGTTGGCGAACACAGTCGGCTCCAACGCCCAGTGCTCGTTGAACTGCGACGGGAACTCCACGAAGTCACGAGGAACGTTTGTGCCCGATAGCGTCGGATAATCCACGCGCGAGAACATCCCGTGCAGCGCGTGGCCGAACTCGTGAAACATCGTCGAAACGTCGTCGTACGTGAGCAGCGCCGGCTGTCCCACCGCCGGCTTGGTGAAGTTGGCGACGTTGAACACGACGGGCTTCGTTCCCATCAGTCTGGACTGGTCGACGAACTGATCCATCCACGCGCCGCCGCCCTTGTTGTCGCGCTTGAAGTAGTCGATGTAGAAGAGCGCGAGCGGAGATCCGTCGGCGTCGAACACCTCGAACGTCCTGACATCGGGGTGATAGACAGGAATGTCCTTTCTCTCCTTGAAGGTGAGACCGTAGAGCTTGTTCGCGGCGAAGAACACACCGTTCTGCAGCACGCTGTTGAGCTCGAAGTAGGGTTTGATCTCTGACTCATCGAGATCGTACTTCTGCTTGCGCACGAGCTCCGAGTAGTACTGCCAATCCCATGGCTCGAGCTTGAACCCACCGGCCTGCGCGTCGATCATCTTCTGCATGTCCGCGGCTTCGGCTCGCGCTCTCGCCGTTGCGGGGGGGACGAGATCGGTCAGCAGCTTGATCGCGTTCTCGGGTGTCTTGGCACCCTGATTTGCGAGCACATAGGCGGCCCAGTTCGGGAACCCGAGCAGTTGCGCCTTCTCCGACCTAAGCTCGGACATGCGGCGAATGGTGCTCTTCGTGTCGTTGGTGTCGCCGCGCGACGTCCGGAGAGTGGAGAGCTCGAACAGCTTCTTGCGCATAGCGCGATTCTTGAGCGACGCCTGCGCCGGCTGCTGCGTAGTGTTGCGAAGTGGAATCACCCATTTTCCGGTGAGCCCGCGCTGTTTCGCCGCTTCGGCTGCGGCCTGGATCTCGTCGCCGCTGAGTCCATCGAGGTCCGAAGCTTTGTCAACGACGAGCGCACCTGCCTTTGTGCCGGCGAGCAGCCTGTTGGAGAACTCGGTAGACAGCTTCGACAGCTCCTGGTTTATGGAGCGCATGCGGATCTTGTCCGGCTCGGAGAGCTGCGCGCCCGCGCGGACGAAGTCGCGGTTGTACCGCTCGACGAGCGCCTTCTGTTCGGCGTTCAGCCCGCCCGTCTCACGCTGGTCGTAGATGGCCTTCACTCTCCGATAGAGCTGATCATTGAGATAGATCGCGTCGCCGTGGGCGGCGAGCTTGGGCGCTTCGATCTGCTGGATCTTCTGCAGCGTGTCGTTCGTATTGGCCCCGACAACGGCGAAGAATGTCTTCGATGCCCGGGTGAGGAGCTGGCCAGACTTCTCCATCGCCACGATCGTGTTGTCAAACGTCGGCGGCCTCACCTGCTTCGCGATCACATCGATCTCGGCCAGCTGCTGGCGCATGCCTTCCTCGAGCGCGCGCTGATAGTGCTCGTTCCGGATCAGGTCGAATCGGGGTGCGTGGTACGGGAGGTTGCTCTCGACCGAGAATGGATTGGAGGGGTCGGTAACCGCGGGAGCAGACCTGTGCAGCACGGCGGGGATGCTGCAGCTCCCCGTAAGGATCAAAGCTGGGGAGAGAGCGACAAGGAAGAGACGATGCCTGTTGGTCTTGTTCATCATGGTACCGGGAAAAGAAGAAAGAGCCACGCTTTCTCCAAACTTGTTGCGGGCGAGGCGCCGATTCCAGCCCGAGGCCACTCGCCGCTCCGCCCATGGCCGCCGGCCGGTAGTCTTCAGTTAGGCGTTCCCGACTGCTGCTCGATCGGCGCCGAATTGGAAGTCAGCGTCACCGCGTAGTACTCGTCGATCGTAGCGCGCAGCACCATGTCCGAGATCCGCTTGCTCAGCGAAATGTCCGCGTTGGAATCGGTGTCCGCGGCATCCGCCCGCGTCCGCAATCCGCATAGACGCTTCACCGTCACGATGACTTGCTCGGGCCGGCGCCCCTCGCTCTCGAGATTTCGCACGAGAACGCGAACCGCGCTCATCAGCTCCTCGGGGGTGCCGCTTCCACTCGTTGCGCGCTCGAATGCGGTGCGAACGTAGTCTTCCAAACTGTGCGGCATTTCGATCATTCCTGAGGGAGGCGCGGTGGGTAAAGCTCTAGCCAACGTGAGACGCATCGAACGACCGAGTGTTAAGGCGACTCGGTCGGCAACGATGATCACTATCCCTCATACTCCGTGCAGTGGCGTTTGTTGCATTGTCATCTAGTGCGACCCCATTGGCTCAACAACGATGATGGCGAACGATCCGGGAACCATCGGCGGCCGGCGCCTTGGGTTGGTCGCCGTTGACTCAGCCGGAACCGCTCCGAATTTCGCGGACGCGATGAATATCCGGTGCGACGCGGGGTCGAGCCCCATGTTACGGCCGCGCTCGCCGGTCTGAACGGTCTCGACAACGTGATACTTGTCGGGCGCGTCCTGATGAATCACGGTCAGCGTGCCGTCGACGCCCGACGCATACGCATCGCGAAGACGGGGATCGAACCCGGCGCCATCGACACCTTGGCCGATCGGAACCGTCGCGACCACCGTCCCATTTTTGTAATCCGAGACCGCCATCACACCGCTCCTGCAGCCGCTGAACAATCTCTGATGCCGCGTGTCGATGGCCATCGAGACAGGATTCTTGCACGGCGCGGTCGACCACCGCCTCATCACACTCAGCGACTTCGCATCTATCTCAACGATCTGGCTGCTGTCGACGAGATTCACGTAGATCTTGCCGTTCCGCGCCGACTGCCCGTATTCCGGCTTGCCGCCCAGCTCGATGTTCGTGATTGCCGTTCCCGTGCGCGGATCCACAACAGTCGCGGAATTCGCGTCGCCATTGAACGAGAACACGCGCTTCGAGGAGGGATCGTAAATGATCGCATCCGCGTCCTCAGCCGCCGCAATCCTTGCCAGCGTCCTGTAGCTCTTGAGATCGAACATGACGATCGAGCTGTCGTCGCCCGATGTCGCGAACCCACGCCCGATCTCGGTCACCAGCGCGGTCCCGTGAGCCCCGTTGATCCCCCTGACCTCGGCGATCAGCCGGCCGTTGTTCATGTCCACGACCATCACTCTGTTCTGCCTGCCGATAAACAGCCGGTGGTTCGGCGCGTCGGGCACGATGTAGTCCCAGGCACCCTCGCCGCCGACGTTGTAGGTGTGCGTGATACTATATGATTGCGGT
>JBDTND010000204.1:0-3680 GCA_039933915.1 Gemmatimonadales bacterium
GCGGCCTCGACCTCACGCCAATCGTTGCGTACATCCTTCTCAATATCACCGAATCGCTGTTGTTCAGATTGATGTGAGCGGACGCTTTAATCAGGTTTCTTTCGGATGAACTTGGAGTTGCGCGGCGCAATGTGTGCGTCGTATCCGGCCACACCTCGCGGACGAAAATAGTCGAGATCGGCGGGGTGGATCTGGAGTCTGTTCAACGCCTGCCTCAGTAAAGGAAAACACATAGTGGCTAAAGTGATTCTCGTCGGCGACGATGTCGCGCTTCTCGAGGGACTCGCGCAGACATTGCTGGGATTTGGACACGACGTTGCTTTCGCGATCACCTGCGTGGAAGCCGCGGCGCTCACGGGTGACCTGCCCGCGCTGGCGGTCTGCTCGGCCGATTCCCTCCTTTTCGGAGGTCCCGCCACCACGATGCCTCTCACGCCGGGCGGCGCGCTGATTGTCTACGGAAAATCGCACGCCGAGAAGCCATTGCTTCCGACGAAACTTCAGCGCGCCACGCTCGCGTATCTCGTTCTCCCCCTCGAGCGCCACCGGCTGATCGCGCTCGTGCAGTCGTTCGAGAACCGGTCCCGCACGACCGGCCGGTCAAATCGCGAAGAGTCTGGCGAAGATTTTCTCCTCGAGTTCTAGAGAGTGAAACGGGATCTCGCCCGAATCAACGCGATCATCGACGACGGATGGCGCCGCGTCTCGGCTACGACAGGTTATCTCTCCGAGAGAGAAGCGCGATTGGTGATGGCAGCGGCCGCGCTTTCGCCGGCGCAGGGAAAGAATCTCGAGATCGGAAGCTTCAAAGGCAGATCCACCGTCGGCATTGCCTACGTCACACGTGAGCTCGGGCTCGGCAAAGTCGTCGCGGTAGATCCACACACTTCGCCGGCGAGCACTGATCCCGATCTCCGTGGCAAGCCCACTTCGTACGACGACTTCGTCGCCAACCTGAAAGCGGCGGGAGTTCTGGACCAGGTCGAGATCAGGCGCGCCTACTCCCACGACCTCGCGCGCGAATGGAAGGAGCCGATTCGTTTCCTCTGGATCGATGGCGATCACACGTATGAGGGAGCGAAAGCCGACCTGGACATGTTCAAGCCTTACCTCGTCGACGGCGCGATCGTGGCGATGCACGACGTACTTGGCACCTTCGAAGGCGCGTTGCGCGTATTCGTCGAGGAGGTTCTCGACTCGGACGATTTCGGGTCGGCAGGTTTTTCGGGATCGATTGGATGGGCGCAATACCGTCCGCGAGATGGAAAGGAAGCCCGCTTCCGTTTGCGCCGGCGCCTTCTCGCCGTTCCCGCTCGGAAGCTCATTCCAGTGGCGCAGCGCGCCGGGAACGGGTTACACGGCTGGAACAAGTTTCTCTACAAGCTCTGGCGTCCGCTCGCTCCGCATGGCGACGTGAGCGTGAAGCATCTTGATGCGGTCACCTCGTGAATGCGGACCAGCGCCGGTCACCAGCCTTGCCTTGCCCGGCAGAGTACGTCCTACTACTATAGTGAAGGGCACAATTGAACCCGTGGCGATTTAATGCAACTTGCGGCCACGTTAAACAAACCGCTAAAGCGCTCGCCCGGCGCCTATGCGCGGGCTTTTTTGTTGTCACTCCCAATTGGGGCGGGCAACGGGATGCGAAGTACTCATTCGTCTCCAAAGGACTGACTCAGCAATACCTCGAATGAAAGAGCAACGAACGGAATCACCATACCTGCAGGCATTGTCGCGTCGAGTGCTGGTCTATGACGGCGCGATGGGAACGAACATCCAGCGGTACAACCTTTCGCCCGAGGATTTCGGCGGTAAGGCGCTGGAGGGTTGCAACGACAACCTCGTCCTGACGCGTCCCGATGTGATCCAGGCGATTCACGAATCGTTTCTCGCCGTGGGATGCGACGTGGTTGAGACCTGCACATTCCAGTCGACGCCGCGCCGCCTGCACGAGTGGGGGTTGGGCGACAAGACCCGCGAAATCAACGTGTCCGCGGCGCGACTCGCGCGCGCGGCAGCGGACAAGTATTCGACGCCGGACCACCCGCGGTTCGTGGCGGCTTCGATGGGCCCGACAGGGATGCTGCCGTCCAGCTCCGATCCAGTGTTGTCGAAGATCACCTATGAGGAGCTGGCCGAGAATTATTACGAGCAGGCGAAATACCTCGTCGAGGGCGGGGTCGACCTCCTTCTCATAGAGACGTCGCAGGACATCCTAGAAGTGAAGGCGGCCGTTGCGGGGATCGAGAGATTGTTCGTGGAGATCGGTCGTCGCGTGCCGATCCAGACCCAAGTGACGCTCGATGTGAGCGGACGCATGCTCCTCGGCACCGACATCGCGAGCGCGATGACTACGCTCGAGGCGCTCAAGGTCGATGTGATCGGACTCAACTGCTCCACGGGGCCCGAGCACATGCGCGAGCCAGTGAGATATCTGTCCGAGCACGCGACACTTCCGTTGTCTGTGATCCCGAACGCCGGCTTGCCGCTCAACACCGGCGTCGGCGAAGCCGTGTATCCGCTCGAGCCCGCTCCAATGGCTGCAGCACTCTCCGAGTTCGTCAAAGACTTCGGTGTGCGGATCGTTGGCGGCTGCTGCGGAACGACGCCGCAACACCTCTCAGCGATAGTGACCGCCGTGCGCGAGGCCGAGCGCACAGCGAAGCCGGCAGCACATCCGCAACACGTGCCGCGCGTGAGCTCGGCCATGCGCGCCATCACGCTGCATCAGGATCCGCCGCCGCTCCTCGTGGGCGAGCGCGTCAACGCGCAAGGCTCGCGCAAGGTGAAACGGCTCCTTCTCGCCGATGACTACGAGGGAATTCTCGAGGTCGCCCGCGAGCAGGTGGATTCCGGCGCGCACGTTCTCGATGTCTGTGTTGCGCTCACCGAGCGCGGCGACGAAGCCGAGCAGATGTCGAAGGTGGTGAAGCTGCTGTCGATGAGCGTGGAGACGCCGCTCGTGATCGATTCGACGGAAGCGAACGTCATCGAGGCGGCGCTCGAGCACATCCCGGGGCGCGGGATCGTCAACTCCATCAATATGGAGAACGGGCGGAAGCGCATCGACTCGGTCGTGCCGCTGGTGAAAAAGCACGGCGCCGCGGTTATCGCGCTCACGATCGACGAGATCGGAATGGCGAAGACGCGCGAGCGGAAGCTCGAGGTCGCTCGCAAGATTTACGATATCGTCGTTGGTGAATACGGCCTGTCTCCGGAAGATCTCATCTACGACGCGCTGACGTTCACGTTGGCGACCGGCGATGCGGAGTGGATCGACTCCGGCAAGGAGACGGTCGAAGGCATCCGCCTGATCAAGCGCGAGCTTCCGGGCGTCTCGACGATCCTTGGCGTCTCCAACGTCAGCTTCGGACTCACACCCGACGCGCGCGGCGTGCTCAATTCCGTTTTCCTGCACCACTGCGTGCAGGCCGGCCTCGACGCCGCGATCGTCAATCCGGCCCACATCCGTCCCTACGCCGAGATCTCGGCGGAGGAGCGGGAGATGGCGGACGACCTGGTGTTCAACAAGCGTCCGGACGCGCTCCAACGCTTCATCGAGTACTTCGCAAACGTCGGCGGCACCGGCGCGGCAGCTCAGGTCGAGAAGGAAGACCCGACCGCGGGCATGACGCCGGAGCAGAAGATCCACTGGATGATCCTGCACCGGAAGAAAGAAG
>JBDTND010000205.1:0-3664 GCA_039933915.1 Gemmatimonadales bacterium
ATCGTAGCGACGGGAACCGGGGCCTCGAGCGTCTCCTGCAGTTCCTTCGTCTCACCACGGATTCCGAGTGCGCCGATCTTGATTCCCATCGGTCGGTTCGGTCTCGCTTCCGCGGAGTCGATGACGGAAAGCGTGATACGCGCCATCATCTCCTCCAGAAAGTCCTCGTACTGGTCCCGAGTGACGTCGGCATCGAGCTCGATCCGCTGCACGCCGGCGTGCGCCAGTCGTATTCCCCACTCCCAGTCGCCGAGCTGGCGGAGCGAGGTCTCCTGGTAAATCGTCTCCTCGCCAAGGAATGAGAAACGCGGATGCGGGTCGTGTTCCTGGAGATCGCGCAGGCAGCGATACGACCTGTCTACTGCTCGCTCACGCGCGGGATGACCGTCATTGTACAGCGCCATGGTGGAAACGGCCTGCCCGAAGGAGACGAGAAAGCGAACCGGATCGCTCATTTGTCGGGCGTCCGGGGCGTTTGTTCGCGGGGCCGCGAAACCTTGGCGCGTACTTCGGGCTGCTTGCTCTGCTCCGCGAGCCTGATAACCGATTGCGTGGCCGGATCATCGCGCCAATAGGTCGCGATCATGTTCAGAGACGCCAGCATCTCGGGAGTCGACGGGCGCAGCTTCCTCCTCTTCGCCCAATTCGTCTCGGTCGCGACATAGCCCAGAAGCCAGGCCAATATTTCGGGGGTTCTCTTTTGCGCGACGATCCTGATGCCCATCGTGCGGAGTTGCGGATCAAGCTCGCCCCGGTCGACGCGATGCTTGATGAGCGCGATAGCGGCGGGCGGACACTTCTCCTGGGCGACGGTGAGGCCCGAGAAGACGACTCGGTCATCGGCATCCGAAAGCGCGCTCATTACTGTCTCGTCACGATCTGCCGGAATACGAAGCAGCAGCCTCACCGCCTCGCGCCGCACCAGCGGATCATCGTCGTCCAGGTACGCTCGGACGGAAAATCCCGCTGGGAGCGTGGCAAACCGACCGAGCAGCGCGAGCAGCTCGCGCCGCATGCCCGCAGGGGCATTGGGAATGTGCTCTGCCACAAATTGTCCGGCCGCATCACCCAGCGACTCCAGCATATCGTAAAACTGGGCTCGAAGCTTTGCGTCGTCGAACATCAACGCGGCGGTGATCAGGGTCTGCGCCGAGTCGATCCCGATCCGATTCACGAAGCGAGTGACGAGCGGAATGTTCACGCGCTGCTGCTCCAGCAGCGACTCGAGGATGTGCTCGCCTCTGAGGAACTCCCAGACCGGCGCTCCGGCCTCGGCGGTCGGTGCCCGCTCGACGATGTCCAGCAACAGCTCTGGCCGTCCGGATTTGCACAGGTCGAGCATCGCGGCGTGAATCTGGGGGCCCATTGCGCCCACTTCGACGGCGATCTGCACCATTCGCTCCGGCTCGCATTCAGTCGCCACCGCGGATGCCGATGCCCGGTCCGTCGTGCTTCTCAGGCTGGACATCCCCTCGAGCACCTGCCGGTATGCCTCAGGATTCGGATCGTCGAGAGTCCAGTCGTCCACGAGTCGCCGCATCACATCGCGTATCGTGGGATCCGCTTTCGCGCGGGGCTCACCTCCTGACGAGGGATGGTTTGCGAGCTTCGACAACATTCGCAGCATGGAGTGCGAGACTGTCTGTCCTTCCGCGGCCGATGCAGCCTTGACGAGATCGATCACCGCTTCGACTGTAACTCCCTGCGAAGCGTCGAGGAGGAATCTCCGTCTCTGGGCTTTGTCGCCGCCCATCTCCAGAAGTCTCTCGAGGGTGGATTCCTTGAGGGAGCCGACCAGATGCGACACACGCCTTTGCAATCCGGTAGCCTCCGGACCTTCTGCCGTCTTCAGCTCTTCGCCGATCTGGAGCAGGTACCCGACGATGACCTGATCGTAGGCCTCTTCGCGCTGGTGTTCGTCAATCGCGCGCGCGACGGTCGCCGGCTCGAGCGAGGTATTGTCATCCCCCTCATTGCCCTTCGTGCCAGGCTCCGATGTGTGAGAAACGAGGGCTGCCCGGGCGAGCCCGATCCAGAGCTGCGTGGCGCGCCCCGCGCCCATCTGGTCTGGTTTGCGGGCCTCTGTCTTTTCGTCGTCTTCAATAAGCTGGAGTCGATCGTACGTCAGCTGGAAGAAGCGCACGTGCGGCCACATCTGGCCGACGCGCTCGATGTCGAGACCAATCGGCTTGCCCGATCTCACCGGATCGATCGAGAGCGCGGCGAGTGCTTCTCCAAGCTCCTCACGCCCGAGGCCGCGCACGAACTTCACAGCCCCCACGTGGTGATCGTGGAGGCGCTGCGCCAGCTCCTTGAGCACCGGATTCAGAGGGTCGGTTGCGACTCCCTCGATGATGAGTTGGCGCCGCGCCACGCCGATGGACATCGATTCCCGGTCGCCGACGAACAACGTCGCGACACGATTTGCGACCCCATCGACCGCCACGTCGAGCAGCGGATGGCTCTTGGGATAGATCGCGTGCTTGTTGAGAGTGATCGACAGCTCGACCAGAAAATCGGCAAGGTCGCGCGACAGCGTGGCCACGCCTTCCCCGTGAGCGGGGGTCGATGGGGCTGCCGGGGTTGCAGGTGCGGCCGGCTGGGACGGGTTCGTCATGGGTGAGGCGAGATTGTACGCCTCAAGGCAGAGCGAAGGTTGGAGAGGTGTCGCAGCAGCAGGATTCAATACTCAACTTTGGTCTCTCCCGCCGCAATGTCGAACTTGCGGCGGTCAGGGGCTAATTTTTTACGATGTCGGCTGACACATACTCGACGCGCTGGCGGGTCCTCGCGTTACTCGGTTTTGCGGAGTTGTTGGGGATGTCGCTCTGGTTCTCCGCCAGCGCGGTCACACCCCAGCTCCGCTCGATATGGGGACTCACCGTCTCGGAAGGCGCCTGGCTGACGACAATCGTTCAGCTGGGGTTCGTATGCGGCACGGCCGTCGCCGCCGTCCTCAATCTCGCCGACGTCGTCCCAACGGCGAGGTTATTCAGTGTCTCGGCGCTGTTGGGCGCGGCGGCCAATGCCGGAATCCTGGCCGCTCCAGGCTACCCGGGCGCGCTCGTTCTGCGCTTTCTGACGGGATTCTTTCTCGCGGGCGTTTATCCACCGGCGATGAAGATGACCGCAACCTGGTTCCGCTCCCAGCGCGGGCTTGCAATCGGCGTGATCGTCGGCGCGCTCACGGTCGGGAAGGCCATCCCATATCTCCTGCGCGGATTGCCGCACGTCGGATTACGTCCGGTGGTGCTCACGACGAGCGCCGGCGCCGTCGTTGCCGCGATCCTCGTCGCGGTGGGATATCGTGACGGTCCGTATCCCTTTGCGCAGCGTCCATTCTCGTGGGGTCAGGTAGGTGACGTGGTGAGGGTGAGGGAGTGGCGCCTCGCCACAGGGAGCTATCTCGGTCACATGTTCGAGCTGTACGCGTTCTGGACCTGGATTCCCGCATTCCTGGCAGCGAGCGTCTCTGCTGCGCACGGCGGGGCGTTCAGGGCGCCGAGGCTGATTTCACTCCTGGCGTTCACGACCATCGCGATTGGCGGCCTGGGATCTGTGTGGGGCGGTCTGTTCGCCGACAAGCGCGGGCGAGAGAGGCTCGTCTCGATTTCGCTCTTGATGAGCGGGAGCTGCTGCCTTCTCAGCGGCGTTTTGTTCGGCG
>JBDTND010000206.1:0-3652 GCA_039933915.1 Gemmatimonadales bacterium
CATACTCGCACGCACAGAGATGAGTGAAACTATCGCCGGGCTGGTAGCCACCTACGGCTATCTGTTTGTGTTCACACTGGTGGGGCTGGAAAGTCTGGGAATACCGCTTCCCGGAGAGACGGCGCTGGTGACCGCGGCCGCGTATGCCGCCCTCGGGCACCTCAACATCTTCCTGGTGATCGCCGCAGCTGCCGCGGGAGCGATCATCGGTGACAGCGCGGGTTACTGGATAGGCAGAAAAGGGGGACGGGCATTCGTCCTGGCATACGGGAAGAAACTCCACCTGAACGAAAGCCATCTCGCGAAAGCAGAGAAGTTCTTCGTTAAACACGGCGGAAAGACCGTATTCATCGGTCGCTTTATCGCTCTGTTGAGAAGCTGGGCAGCGGTGTTGGCGGGAATGGCGTCGATGCCGTACGGCGAATTCACCGCATTCAACGCCTCGGGCGGTATTGTGTGGGCGTCAATCTTCGGCGCCCTGGGATACCTCTTCGGACGCAGCCTGCCAACTCTCGAGAGATACGTTGGCCAGGCGAGTCTGGCCCTCGTTCTCCTCGCGGCGCTGACGGTACTTCTGATTCTCGTGTCGCGATGGCTCAGGGCCAATCAGGATCTCGTCATGGAGCGGCTGGTTCGAATTCAGCGCAAAGTCTTTGATTCGACTGGCTTGACGCGAGTTCACCGGGAACATCCACGCATCTGGATGTTCTTTGCTGACCGATTCGCACGCGGCGAATATCTTGGACTCCACCTGACGATTGGCCTGCTCATCAGCGTCGGCGGGCTCTGGCTATTTGCCGGAGTGACCGAGGATGTTCTGCACAACGATCCTCTCACGACGTTCGACGTCACCGTTCTTCGTCTTCTCCGCGATCACTCGACGCATCTGGGCGACCGGATCTTCTCGGCGATTACGCTTTTTGGCTCTCCGGTCGCGATGGCCGCGCTCGGCGTGATCGTGGCAGCAGTGCTCGCCGTCAAGCGGCAGTGGATTTTGCTGGCGGGCTGGTTCGCGGCTTTTATCGGAGCTGGCATTCTTACCGCGACACTCAAGACCGTTATCCAGCGCCCGCGCCCGACCGGCGCAAACCAGTTCCTGCACGGCGAATCGTTCAGCTTTCCGAGCGGACACGCGCTCGGCTCACTCATAGGCTACGGGATGCTGGCCTATCTCCTGATCCGCGTCGTCGATCAGCGGAGAACAAAGACGCTCGTCGTCGGAGCTTCACTCGCGTTGGTACTCGCGATTGGATTCAGCCGGCTGTATCTGGGAGTTCACTACTTCAGCGACATCGTCGCCGGTTACGCCGCCGGGGTCCTTTGGCTTTCGGCTTGTATTTCAGGACTCGAAATTGTGCGCCGGCGCTCTACCCTACTTTCGCCGCCAGCCGCATCCGACCAAGCAGCTCGAAAACTCGATCGAGGGCCCCGCGCAGGGCTGGAATTCTGAACAACCAGAGCACGACGAGGCTCGTGATCCCGCCGAGCACGGCACCCCCGACAACGTCTCCAGGGTAGTGGGCGCCGACATAAACGCGCGCAACCGCGACCAACACTCCGAAGATCAACAGAGCGAGACCCGCCCGCCGATTGAACTGCCAGACCGCGACGGCTACCGCGAACGCAAGCGTAGTGTGATCGCTCGGGAAGGAGGTGTCCGGGGAGTGTGTGATGAGCAGAGAAACGTGATGCACCAGGTACGGCCGATCTCTCGGAAATGCGTATCCGACAATCTGACCGAGACCCAGCGCGACGAGAGCTGAGATTCCGGTAAGAAGCGCCGCGCGCTGGTTCCTCTGCTTCCAGGTCAACCACAGCCATGCGAGCGCGACTGCGTAGACGATCGGTGAATACTTCGCGAACGCGATCATCACTGCGTCGAGCGCGTGACTGCGACCTGCGAGGCCGTTGATCGCTCTGAACAGCGCATAGTCGACCGAGCCAGAATGAGAGGGCTGCGCGTTTGCGACTCGGCTGAGTGTGTCCTGAATCATGAACATCCTGTGGTCACTGAAGCGGCAGCAGCCACGCTACCGCGAGCCTGCCGTGATCCGGCACAATCGAGCTCGGCAGGAAGACACGATTGAAAATGTTGTGGGGATACCTCTGATTGTACCTGTCGAACAGGATTCCGCTCATCGTTCCTACTGCAGCTCCGGCGACGACATCGCTTGCCCAGTGCTGATTCTTGTAGAGGCGAGCGAATCCCACGAGCGTCGCCGCACCGTAACTCGCCGGCGTGACGTAGCGCGCTGCGCCAGGCCATGATCGACTCACTTCTCTGCTGGCCGCGGTTGCCGTCGCAAAGGCAATCGTCACTTCACCAGATGGGAACGACCCGAAATCGTCATTGCCGAAACCTTTACCCGATTGGAAATCGCGAGCATCGGTGGGGCTTATGGACGGACGAGCTCGACCGAACGCACCCTTCATAATCTGTGTTATGGCACCGCCCATGACGATCGCCTCCCCGGTGTGCATCCCGAGAGATGCGACTGGCCTCGAATGGGTGGCGAGCCCCAGGAAATAGCTCCCTGCGCTCAAGACAAGGACGCCCGGATCGGCGACTGCATCGAAAGTGTTGGCCGCGTCTCTCAGCGTCCCGTTGGATTGAACACTCGATCGTTGGAATCTCGCTGCAATCGACCGGTCATTCGGCATTACCGCCAGAACGACTCCCGCCGCCACGAGCAACCGAGCGGCGTCGGCGCGCGTGAACAACCGAACATCGCGCCCAGCCGAGTCACCGGAGGCGCTCCTGGCAGGGGAGATGGTTTGCGCTTCCACCTGCAGTGGTGCGAAAAGCAGTACCGCACCCACCACTGCTGAGAGTCCTGTTGATTTTGAGCTCATGGTGGGCAAAGCAATGGCAATAAAGTCTCCAGCGCAGGTACAGCTGGAACCTGCACCGCGAACCAAGAGCTAAAGGAACTCCATGTAAGCCACATGTAAGCGATTCCCTGAGCAAACGAGTCGGTTCCCTGACTGCAGAGCCGTTCGTCGCGCCCTAACTTTTGGGGTGTCGCACGTTAAATGCACAGCTCGCACCCATAAACGCTCTGATGCTTGTCCGACTTCCGAAACAACTTCTCGCTGCTCTCAGCGCCCTGCTCCTCCAGGTTCCTCTGGGAAGCAGTGTCGTCCGCTGCCACTCGCAGATGGAAGATCATGCGATGACAGGCGCGGCCGGAATGACGGATGCGCTCTCTGGGCATCAGACGATGCGTCTGTCGATCCAAGGCCAGCGCATACCTACCTTAGACCCGACCGGAGATTGTTGCACCCCGGAATGCGGGCTGTGTGTAGGCCAGATGTCGTGCTCAGTTTTGCTCGCGCTTGTTGAGCCGGGTGTGAAGAGATCGTACGTTCCGGTTGCTTCCGGGCTCCCACACACGCGCAGCATGGACCCCGCGACGCGTTACACGTCGCCGGACTTTCGACCCCCCCGCATCCGCTCCCTGTAACAGCCTTCCGCAATTTCGCGGTACGGCTCTTCGCGCGCCTTTTTACGCGCGCTGAAAACATCTGGGAGCACACAACACATTATGTCGAATGCAATTCATCGAGGACGATTCCTCGCGTTGATCCTTTATTCGGGCGTGGCGCTTGGCATTTGCGCCGCCGGCGGGTCGGCTGACGCGCAAAGCGCCAC
>JBDTND010000207.1:0-3638 GCA_039933915.1 Gemmatimonadales bacterium
GTAGTCTGAGCTGAGTCAGCTTGAGAAACGGGGTCGGCTTTCGCCGGCCCCGTTTTTTGCATCCCCCAAGCTCCGCAGCGTCTACTTCTTCAATGAGTCGGGGATGCAGGTCAACGGTTGCTTAGCACCTGAACTCCAAGGCAATCTTCTGGATGGCGATTACTGTGAGTAATTCAACCACCGCACGGCGTCCGGCGAGTATCGCGACCTGCTTGCGAGTTTTTTTTTATGCCCTGCTTCTCCTCGGGGTCTTTCGCGGCTCGAGTTTCGGACAGATCGTCGGGCAGGCACCGATTGTTGCGCCGCCTACGGATTCTTCCGTGGCTCTCTCCGCCCTTCTGGGGGAAGCAGCGCGGATAAATTCGCTGATCCCTGGACGGCTTCGAGCGTACCGGGCGCGTGTCGAAACGGAGATGTCCCTGGTTGTGCTCGATTCCGGAGGGCGCGAGCGCACGGTCCAGCTCGAGCAGGTCGCGAGCGATGTGAGATGGCGCGCGCCTGACCGCTACGATCAGCGCGTCATCGGCTATCGGCACCAGGCCATAACCCCTTCGTTCTCGCTAATGAGCTTTTTCGGGGGCTGGACCATTCCCACGCTTTACGGCAATCGCCTTCAGCTGGGCGTCACATCGGCGAGCGATCCAAACAAAAACGTGAGCGGAACGAGTCAGAGCATCGCCGTTCATCCTCTCGCGACAAACCGTGATACGTATTATCGGTTCGAGGGTGGCGACACTGCCGTCACCCTTTTCTCCAACGGCCGCAGAATCCCGATCGTCCGTGTCCGCGTCTCGCCGCGCGCGAATCCTCCTGGTGACGCGATCCTTTTCTTCGGCGAGATGTATCTCGATGCCGACTGGAAGCAGATAGTGAGGATGCGCGGCCGGCTCGTAGAAGTTCGCAACGGGAAGGTGACGCTGAAATCCGGCAGCCGCTTGCCGGGAGTGGGCGGCGCATCGTTCGTCGAGCTCGTGAACGTCGAAGTGGACGGCCAATACTGGCTGCCTGCCTTTCAGCGCGCGGAGCTCCAGGCGCGGATCGCTTTGTTTGGTGACTTCAGAAGCATCCTCCGCATCGTCTCCCGATTCAACGACTACCGGCCGAACGATTCTTCGTGGACCGGTCCGGTCGCTCCCTTCGGCGTGCGGCACAATCTCACGTTCGCCTCCGCCGCGAGTCAGGACCGGTACAAGGGATGGGAGAAGCCGATCGGCGCCGCCAGCAGCGACGTTTACTATAGCCAGTTCGACGATCTTGCCCCCGAGGAATGGCGAACCGTCGGAGACACTCGCGCGTTCCGCCTTCGCCCGAGAGCGCTCGGAGAGGTGATCCGCTTCAACCGCATCGAGGGTTTGTTCACCGGACTCGCCGTGGAGAGGGAGTTCGGCAAGTCCCCGGGCGCTACCGTCGTCCACGGCTCCGCGGGTTGGGCCTGGGCAGAACAGACAGCGCGGGGAATGCTCGGCGTTGAGCGGCGCCGCGGCCGCACTACCACCGGGCTGCGAGTGGAGAAATCCCTCGCGAACACGAATGACTTCCAGCTTCCGTTCTCGTGGGGCGCGACGCTGTCCGCGGTGTTGGGAAGCGTCGACGATTTCGACTACCTGGATCGCATGAGTGCCACCGCATCCGTCAGTCGCACGCTCGGGCTCCAGCAACGGTCTCTCATTCGGCTCGAGGTAGGGCCGGCCCGCGACAGAGCAGTGGACCAGCACGTCTCAAAAGGTTTGTTCATCGCTACCAACGGCGGCTTTCGACCGAATCGCGGAATCCGCGAGGGGAATTATTTCCGGACAGCCACCAGTCTCGAATTCAATCCCGCGATCAGCGGATTGTTTGTCGATCGCGGAGTTGGAATGAGACTCAGCTACGAGCGCGCCGACGGCAGCATCCGTTGGCAAAGGCTGGAAGCGCGCCTGGCAGCGCGCCGTGAGATCGGACCCTTCCAGCTCTACGCTCGAGCCGACGGCGGTACGCTCATCGGCGCGCCAGTTCCGCAGGCGATGTTCGAGATCGGGAAGGGAGAGGGACTCTCAGCCTATGGGTACAAGGAATTCGCCGGAGACCGCGCCGCGCTCGGTCGGGCGGTCGTCGGCTACACCTTTCCCTTTCTCCGCGCGCCAATTCATTTGCCAAGCCGGCTGATAGTGCCGGGGATCGCACCCGGGCTGGCAGCGGGGATTCACGCCGGGTGGACCGAAGTATCGACGGCCGCCGCTCAGGCCGCTTTGATCGAGCTCGGCGCGACGACCGATACTACTACCGGATTGGTGGTTCCTTTCTCCCGGCCTACGAACGGCATTCGCGCGTCAGCCGAATTCCTGCTCACGTTCTTCAATGGTGCGCTGGGATTGGGCGTGACGCGTCCGATCGACACCCGCGGAACCTGGAAATTCACCGGAAGGCTGGGACAAGGGTTCTAAGGCGGCCTCACGGGTTGATCGAATCCCGCGACGATCTACGTGGCACCCAACTTGTAAAGGGTCTCGCGGACACTTTCGAGGGAACACTATGAGGAAACACATAATGACGACAAATGGATCAACACGGGCCCTGGGCGTGCTCTTCGTTGCCGGCGCACTGGTGCTGAATGGCTGCGCTGGCATGAGCCAGAAGCAGCGCGGGGCAGTTATCGGAGCGACGACTGGCGCCGCAGTTGGCGGAGTGATTGGAAATCAGACGGGCTCAACGGCACGCGGCGCGATCATCGGGGCCGTGGTTGGCGGGGCAGCCGGCGCGATCATTGGCCACCAGATGGATCAGCAGGCGAAGGAGCTGGAGCAGAACATTCCTGGCGCGACGATTCAGCGTGTGGGCGAAGGAATCGCTGTCACGTTCGACTCGGGAATTCTGTTTCCGTTCAACTCGACGGAAATCCTTCCGGCCGGACGGGGCAATCTGCAGGTCCTCGCGAACAGTCTACAGAAGTATCCCAACTCGGATATTCTCGTAGTCGGTCATACCGACAGTGTCGGCACGGATTCCTACAATCAGGACCTCTCACAGCGCAGGGCGTTGGCAGCAGGAAACTATCTCCAGACGCTCGGCGTACCGGCGAGCCGTTTGCGGACGACCGGTAAGGGCGAGTCAGAGCCCATTCAGTCGAACGACACAGACGCGGGAAGAGCACAGAACCGCCGAGTGGAGATAGCGATTTTCGCGAGCGAGGCCTATCGGAATCAGGTAAAGAGCGGCACCCAATAATATTTCGGGCCTTTTCCCCCGGAGTGTCTTGGACGCATAAACGAACCCCCGCCTAGGCGGGGGTTTCTTTATGTCGGGCGTCGGCGTCCTGATGGTATGGCGCGCTGGGAAGGTTTTTGTCATGCGACAGTGCTCGCTGTCTTGCTGATGGCCTGTGGGCGCACCAGGACCTCGCCTTCCGGCGAGGAGATCCGGACTGCGCTTGCTGACCTTGCCGCAGCGGAAGACGTCTACTACGCCACGAATCTCCGGTATTCAGCGGACCGGTCGACAATCGTGTCTCTCGCGCTTCCGCGCGGTGTGGCGGTCGACATCGAGCGTGCCGACGAACACGGCTGGCGCGCGTCGGCGTCGCACGAGCTCGGAATCGAAACCTGCTCTATGTCCGGGAGGAACGACGGCAACAGCACTCTCGCCGTCATCGAAGGACCCGT
>JBDTND010000208.1:0-3637 GCA_039933915.1 Gemmatimonadales bacterium
TGTTCTACATGCACCTCAAGTACGATCACAGGCTGTTCCGGGTGCTGTTCACCGGCCCCCTGCTGATTGCGGCGCTCACGCTGCTCGCGCTGATGTTCCTGTTCGGACATCTCTACTTCAAAGTCATGTAGCATGTTGTTCCTGGCGCTGCTCCATCCCATCGCCAATCTCAGCTGGTGGCGATGGTCGGTTCACCCGAGTACGGCCATCGGCATCGCGGCACTGGGCGTTCTGTACCTGTGGGCCGCGCATCGTCTCCGACAGCAGCCGGCACTCTCGCAGAAGATTTTCTTCTTCTCCGGCCTGCTGCTGATGTTCGCCTCGCTCAACGGGCCTATCCATGACCTGAGCGACGATTACCTCTTCAGCGCCCACATGGTGCAGCATCTCCTGCTGACGCTGGCGGTGCCGCCTCTTCTGCTCGCCGGAGTGCCCGGGTGGATGCTCCGGCCGATCTTGCGCGCTCGCTTCATTGCGCCGGCTGCGCGGTTCTTCACCCGCGCGCCGATCGCCTTCGTGACGTTCAACCTCACGATCGCGGTGTGGCACCTGCCGCCGTTCTACAATGCGGCGATGGCGAACCACTCCCTCCACATCGTGGAGCACCTGATGTTCATGGTCGCGGCGGTGCTGATGTGGTGGCCGTTAATGAGCCAGCTTCCGGAATTTCCGCGGCTCGCGTATCCCGCTCAGATGCTCTACACCTTTCTAATGAGCATCCCGATGTCGATCGTCGCCATCTACATCGCGATGGCTGACCACGTGCTTTATCCCGCGTACAGCGCGGCGCCGCGCGTCCTCCCGCTCACGCCCCTGGAGGATCAGCTGCTCGGCGCGCTCATCATGTGGATTCCGGGCGGAATCATCTTCATGATCATCATGACGGTGGTGTTCTTCAAATGGAACGCCCGCGGCGAAGACTCGACCGCGGGCGCTCAGGTTAACTGGAAGCCGTCGGCGGCCTAGTCGTCGGTCCCTTCGAGCGCCTGCTTCAGCTGCTGCTCGAGCCTCGGATGCTTGCGCCATTGATACCCGAGCATGAGCCCCGAAGCCAGCAGGTTCGCGACGAAGATCTGCACCCATGATATCTGGCCAAGAGCGGAGTGCGTGAAGGCGGCGGCGATCATGTAGAAGCCCAGCGTCATCATCACGATCGCGACGAGCAACCCGGCCAGTATCCCTGGCGTGCGCTCGGCCTGGTGCACGATGACGGTGAGGACGATCCCGACGACGAAAAAGGCGACGTAGTGAAAGATCGTGTACCCGAGAACATGGGTGAATGCCGTGTCGCCCATCATGTTCTTGCCGAGCACGCTCACGACACCCTCGCCGAGAAAGATCGGCGTTGCGAAAGGGTGGCCCCTGACCGTGTCGACGACGAGGAACCAAACCGCAATCGCGGTCGCCCCGATGAAGCCGGTGATCACGCCTTCGCGCAAAAAGTTGTGCGGCCGTTCTGTCATCGGATTCCTCAGGTGCGGTTTGGTGCAGCCGTCCTCGGAGAAAATACCCAACCACGGGGTATATTCCAAGGTAGCATCATGCCTTCTTGTGGTGCCAAGCGGGTCTCGTCGCGTGGCACCTTTCTCGCCATGCCATGCCGTTCAGCTCAACCTCCCACAAAATGCTTTTTCAGAGCCACTACGCTCGATGATGTTCTCCCGTAGAATTCGGATCGCAATCCTGGTCGCAGTCACGGCGTGCGCGGTGACCCCAACCATCGTCGAATCGCAGACCAGGAAGAGAGCCACGACCACGAGGCGAAGGGCGAAACGGCCCCGGCCACCTGCCGTACCCGTCGTCCGCTACAGCACGACACGAAGCTCTGCCGACCTGGCGCAAACACTCGGCGGACTCGCATCACGGATTCGCAGCGGCACGTGGGGCGGAATGGTGGTCTCGCTCACCCGCGGCGACACCTTGTACGCGAATAATGCCGGCGAGGAGATGCTGCCGGCGTCGACGATGAAGCTGCTGACGAGCGCGATCGCGTTCGAGCGGTTTGGCCCGAACTACCAGTTCAGCACCGACGCGCTGCGTGACGCGGCCGTCGGCCCCGACGGTACCCTGACGGGGAACCTCTACCTTCGAGGTGACGGCGACCCTGCGCTCTCCGGAAAATTTCTCCCGGGTGGCCCGTCGGCGCCGATGAATCGCCTCGCCGACCTCGTCGCATCGAAGGGGATCAGGCGCGTCACCGGCAACATCATCGGCGATGCCAGCGGGTTCGACGATCAGAAGGTTCCGGACGGATGGCTTTCCCGCTACCTCCAGGCCTCATATGCCGCGCGTGTTTCGGCGCTTTCTCTCAATGAGAATCTGATCGTCGTCGCTGTGACGCCCACATCGCCGGGAAACCCCGCGACGGTCGTGCTCGAGCCATCGACCAGCGCGATTTCGCTCGTCGCCAACGTGCGGACCGTGGCCGGGAGTGGCGCGAGACTGGGATTCCGAAAGCAAAGCAATGGAACGATCACGGCCAGCGGCTCGATCGGGTCGCGAACGAGCACGCGCAGATACGTCTACATCGTCGAGGATCCGGCGAGCTTCGCGACGGGAGCGTTCCGAGATGCGCTGATCTCCCGCGGGATCAAGGTCGACGGCAGCATACAGATGGGGAAGACTCCCGCGACGGCGACCAAAGTCGCGAGCCTGCTTTCCCCGCCTCTGGCCAGCATGATCGCGGCGATGAATCGCGAGAGCATCAACCACTACGCCGAGCTTCTGTTCAGGAACGCGGCGCGCGGTCCGCAACGGGACGCGGTCGGAACGGTCGCAAACGCCAGCGCTCTTCTCGATACGTTTTTTGCCGCCAAAGTTGGAGCGGACACTACGCGGCTCACCTTCGCCGACGGCAGCGGCCTTTCGACCCTCGACCGTGTCACGCCGCGAGCCCAGGTCCAGCTGCTGGGCTATGCACACCGCGCGTCGTGGGGGCCCTGGTTGCACTCCTCTCTCCCCGTGGCCGGCAATTCGGAGCTACTCAAGCGACGGATGCGGAATACGCCCGCTGAGGGGAATCTCCACGCCAAAACCGGCACGACGAACGAAGTCATTGCGCTTGCCGGTTACGTAACGGCGGTAAACGGCGAGGTGCTCGCGTTCTCGTTCCTTTACAACGGCCGGGACCGCTGGACCGCCAAGGCGATGATCGACGTCATGAGCGAAACATTGGCGAGCTTCGGGCGGTAGTATTTAGAGCAACGGATGACTACCGGCAAATCGGTATCTTCCCTGCACGACAGTTGAATACGGAGCGTGAGTTGTCCGCGTGAGGTTATAGATCGATGGCGTATCGAACTTTTGTTGACAGGGATGGGACGTACTGGCAGGCGTGGGACTCGCAGCCGACCAGGGTCGAGCGGCGGATGTCCAGTGGGGATCGCCGCCAGCCCAAGCCGAAGTATTTCGCGTGGGGTGGTACCGAGCGCCGTTCCGGAACCGACCGGCGGACCACATCTCAGCGTCGGATTACTCTTGTGGACGGCTATGGCGCCGGGTGGCTGACCTTCGAATCCCTGCAGGAAAGGCGGCGCGTCATCCCGATCCCATTCCATTGGGAGGAGCTCTCGCAGGACGGACTGCGTTCCCTCTGTGAAAATGCCCGGCGCGTGTCAAAGAACGACGGACAGGCCAC
>JBDTND010000209.1:0-3627 GCA_039933915.1 Gemmatimonadales bacterium
CTGGCGCCGCGCGCCAACACCGAGGAATTCGATCTCCCGTCGATCATGCGGCCCGTTCACGTGATTCCGGGCTCACGCGAGGTCGAAGAAGTTCTCGCCGATTTCAAGCGACTCAAGGAGCATATGGCAGTGGTGCTCGACGAATACGGCGGAACCGCCGGCGTCGTCACGATGGAGGATCTGCTCGAGGAGATCGTCGGCGAGATTCTCGACGAGTACGATACGCCGGAGGATGCCGAACCTCCGCTGCATACGCGCGCCGGAGAGACGCTGGTGCCAGGCTCGACCCACGTAGGGGAGCTGAACGAGCACTTCGGACTCATAGTGCCCGACGAGGATTACACGACCATCGGCGGCTACGTCTTTGGCGTTCTGGGCAGACTGCCGGTGGTTGGCGACCGGGTGATCGCCGGCGGAGCGGTCTTTACCGTGCGCGAGATGGACGGCCGGAGGATCGAGACTCTGGCTGTCGATCTCCGTTCGGTTGCTGACCAGCGGGCGACTGGTCGCGAGCCGCAGCCGACGCAATCGACGCGATCGACGCGCACAGAAGCGTAGCGGCGATCATGCTCGCTGGATCGGCGCGGTTCTCGCCGGCGATGTCGAGAGCGGTACCGTGGTCCGGCGATGTTCGCGGAAAAGGAAGCCCGAGCGTGATGTTTACCGCATTTCCGAATGACGCAACCTTGATCGCCGTCATCCCCACATCGTGATAGGGCGCGATCACCGCATCGAATTCGCCGCGCATCGCCCGCACGAAGATCGTGTCGGCCGGAAACGGTCCGCTGATTCCAGCAGCGCGCGCTGCTGGAGCCATGAGCGTCGAGTCCTCTCTCCCGAACCGGCCACCATCTCCACCGTGCGGATTGAGAGCACAGAGCGCGATCCGCGGCTCGACGATGCCGAACCATCCTTTCAGCCCATCGCGCGTGATGCGCGCAGCCTCGGTGATTGACTCCGTCGTCAGTTTCTTCGCCACCTCGCGCAAGGGAATGTGCGTCGTGGCAAGAACGACCCTCAGCTTGTCCGACGCCAGCATCATTGCGACGCGTGAGCCGGTGAGCTTGCCGAGCATCTCGGTGTGCCCGGGGAAATCGTAGCCGCCGGCATGGAGCGCTGCCTTGTCGATGGGAGCTGTCACGATTCCATCGACTTCCCCGGACATCGCCATCTGGACGGCCCGCTCGATTGCGAGCCCGCTCAGCTTGCCGGCCAGCGCTGCCCCGCCACCGGCAGCCCACTTCCCCACCGACTCGTTGACTCGCACTCCGCATCCCTCGGCGCCGACCACCACAACGTCACAGCGCTCGCCGACCCGTGAGTCAGCGAGCGCTTTGGCGACGATCTCCGGCCCAATTCCGCGGGGATCGCCCACGGTCATGGCAAGACGCGCTTTCACTGCCTACATCCTGAAAGCGACGTAGACCTGCTTCCTCAGGTCGTCGAGGAGTGCCCTGATCGAGCGCTCTTCCGACAGCTGCGCGCGGATCTGGTCGCGGATCTCGTTCTGATTGTATTCGCCCGCGTCGGTAGCGGTCACGATCTGGAGAACAGCGTACTTGGGCTGTCCGCGCGGATTCGCGAGCTGAAACGGGGCAGTGATCTCGCCCGCTTTCGCGGTAGCGACTGCTGCCGAGTAGGACGGCGGCAGCGAATCCCGCGGGAACGGCTGCAGCACTCCCTTTTCTTCCGTCGCATCGTGGTGCTTCGCGACGAGTGTATCGTACGGGACGCCACGACGCCATTGAGCCGCGACGGTATCCGCTTCGATCCTGGCCTTCGCCACGTCAGCGGAGTCGATGACCGGCGCGATCAGAATGTGCCGCGCTTTCACTTCCGCCGATTGAACACGGTCGACACGAATGATGTGATAGCCGAACGCTGTCTCGAATACGGGACTGAGGTCGCCAGGCCGCAGCGCAAACATCATCGCTTCGAATTGCGGAACCAATCCACTCCCGCGGCGATTCCATCCCAGATCGCCACCGAGCTGTTTGGTGCCTGGATCCATCGATTCGCGCTTCGCGATCTGCTCGAAATCACCGCCCTTCCTGATCTCGACGAGCAGTGAGTCGGCTTTCGCTTTCGCTTTCGCCTTCGCCGCCGCGCTCGCCTGCGGGGCGATGACGATCTGTCGGAACGTGATCGTCGCGGGGCGCTTCTGCAGATCGGAGCGACTCCGCTCGAACGCCGCGGTGACCTCCTCATCGGTGACGTTGACCGGCTTCGCCTTCTTTCGAAGCTCGGCGAACGCCTTCTGCTGGAGCTGCTGGCGCCGGTACTGTTCGATCAGTGTCTTGCGATACTCATCGGGTGCGCCGAGGCCGGCTTTCCGCAGCTCCGCTCGATATTCTTCGTCGGACTGGAATTGCGAGCGAACCTGCTTGATCTGGCGGTCCGCGGCACTGGTGACATCCGCATCCGTGACTTCCAGCTTCAGCTCCTTCGCCTTCTGAACGAGGATCTCCTCGTCGACCAGCTCACCGAGAACGCTCCGGCCGAGCGCGGCCTGTGCAGCCGAGTCGGTTGGAAGCTGCATTCCCTGGGCTCGCCGCTGATTGATCGCGGTGAGCACATCGCTCCACAGAACGGGCTGGTCCCCAACAATCGCAACCACGCGATCGATTGGCACCGACGCCGGCAGCGGATGCGCCGCGGCGGCAGGTGTCTGCGCTGCCAGGCAGGCGGGCGCGAACGCCACCGCGACCATGAATCTCTTTATCATCGAGGATCCTACCCCGCGAGTTATTCCGGGTTCAATCACTTCTTCCCGCTCGGCGTCGAGGAACCGGCCGGCGGTGTCGTTGCCGGCGGAGGCCCAAGAGGAACCGCTGACGATGGCTGTCCAGCAGTACGAGCCGAATCGGCACTGTTGCGGATCTTGGATCCCTCTTGCACGGCGCGGTCGAAGCCTGCGTCGTTGAAGGAGTACTTGTACTTCTGTCGCAGGACGTTGGAGAGAGGCGTCGGAACCGCCACGAAGGGCGCCTGTTCCTGTACCATGCGCGTGAAATAGTCATCGATGCGCTTGGTGGCGAGCTTCTCTTTTTCTTTCTCCGTTTTCGCACTGTCCGCCAGCGCCGAAGGAGCCACGCCAAGCTGCGCCCAGGCTGCCTTCACCGCGTTGGTGAAGCTGAGGTGGAGCTGCGTCAGCTCGGCGGGATCGAGAGCGACTTTGGCGCTGTCCGCCTGCTTGAGCACCAGATCGTTCCTGACGAACTGCCGAATCATCTGGAGGAGCAGCGAATCAGGTGCCTGTTTGATTTGCTCGAGCACTCGTGCCTGTGGCGGGAGCGTCTCGAGCCAGCCGACCAGGCGCTGGGTCGTGAATTTCCCGGCGTTCGACGTAGCGAGCACGGTGTTGTCGCGCCGATACGCATCGGGATCGTTTCCAAGGGCACGCACCGTGGCGGCCGCGCCCTTCTTGGTCTCGATCTTTCCGCTCTGCTCGAGCCTGGCCATGTAGGTGCTCTCGGCGGCAGCCATGCTCCGCCCCTTTGATGCCTGGTTGAGCTGGCCCTTGATCTGGTCGTACGTCGGGCGACGGATGATGTGGTATCCGTACTGGGTCTGAATGACCGGAGAGATCTGACCGGGCTTGAGGGCAAGAACCGCTTTCTCGAATTC
>JBDTND010000210.1:0-3622 GCA_039933915.1 Gemmatimonadales bacterium
AGAGGGCAGGGCTGATCAGCCATGGTCGCGGCAACATCACGGTGATCGACCGCCCGGGACTCGAAAAAGTCGCCTGCGAGTGCTACGGAACTATCAAAGACCGTCAGCCGGTGCTGATCGCCTAGATCTCGGCGTTGAGGGGGTTGGGCGCGACGAGTACGGATATCCGCCTGCCAGCAACCGATCAACGGCCCGCTCGATCATCGGCCCGGCGATGACCAGCGATTTGAGCGAATGGGACGCGAACGGAATCACGGTGTAGCTCATTCGCGCACCACCAGCGGCGGTGAAATCGCGGTCGGACGTGCGTGCCTTGTCGCTCGCCCCGCGCATCAGCGCGATGCGCACGCTCTGCGGGACATTGCGGATCTGCTCGTCGACGGAAAAACTGCCAGGCTCGGTCGGCTCACCGATGTTCACCCGATCGTTGATCGTGACGATCGGATGGTCTCTCTTCGTCGGGCCGAGCGCGAGTATTCCGACGACGCCGGGAATCGGGGAGTTCGCCTCCATAAACAACGCGATGTCTGCCCCGAAGGAATGTCCGGCTATGATAGTCGGCACCGAATCGGCTCCCAACTCGTGCAGCGATCGCTCGATCAATGCCGGCATCTCGTGGAGCAGCACGGTATCGCGAAGAAGCGACGAGTCGGGAAGGCGATCCAGGAATTGTTTTACATCGAAGCCGACGACCGCGTAGCCTTGTGAGGCCAGGCGCTCGGCGAGTCTCTGGTGCGGCTTCCAGAACCCGATGTCGTTGCCAAAGAAGAATATGCCAGCCCTGGGCGGCCGGTGACTTCTGTCCGCGGGATAGAAATAGAGCGGCTGGCGCTGCAGCGTCGGGTCGCGAGGCTTGTACGGCGAGCGCGCGGGAGCACAGGCGAGGATCAGCAAGGGGAGGACAGAAATGATTCTCACTTCGAGACCACGCCCGAGAGTCCGCCTGCAATCAGCGAAGCGACGTTCGTAAGAATTCTTGGCAACACGAGTCCTCCGGGCGATGCGAGGTACCTGGGCTCCCATATCGGGTCGAACTTCTCCTTGTAAAGTCTGAGGCCCTGGAAGTTGAAAAACGGCTCACCGCGGCTGAACAGCAAAGCCCCCACGCGATTCCACAACGGGGCCAGATTGCGATTCTCGATTCCGGACAGCGGAGCCATGCCGAGGTTGAATCGCTGATAGCCGTTCCGCTTGCCCCACAACATCAACTCGATGAGCAGGTATTCCATCACACCCGGCGGCGCCACCGATGTGTAGCGCATGAGATCGACCGAGATCTCCGTTCGATCCGCTCCGAGCCAGACGTTGGCGAAGGCGACCACCGCGTCTCCGACGCGAATGAGCGCAACCGGTGAGGTCTGGAGGTAACGCTCATCGAACCGGCCGAGCGAAAATCCCTTTTCCTTCGTGCGCTTCGAGGCGAGCCACTCGTCGGAGATCTGCCTGAGTCCCGGAAGGAAAATGTGCGTCTCTTCCGGCGGAACCATCTCGAATGTGGCTCCGTTCTTCACCGCGTCCTTTCGCGTTCGTCGCAGCGCTTTGCGTCTGCCGCCATCGAGACAGAACTCGGGGAGCGGGATGATCGCCTCTTCACCCAGCTTGAACAGAGTGAGGCCGAGGTCGATGTAGATGGGCAAATGCCTTGCGCTCACCTCGTAGAAGACCGGCCATCCCCCATGCCGATCGGCACTCTCGCGGAATCTCCACGCCAGGTCTGCATGCTCGCTCTCCGGGCCGAGCGGGTCGCCGAGGGCTACCCAGCTCCGACCGGCGACTCCGTACATGATCATGCTGCGTCCCGTTTCGCTGAACAGGAGAGATTTGTCACCCAGCAGCGCGAGATTAGCAATCGTGTCCGAAGATCCTGCGGCTATCCGGGCAGCGAGGTCAAGTTGGCGTGGGGAGGGAACGTCCAGCTCTGCGTTGGCATGACGGAGCTTTCGCGTCAGGGCGAACAGCATCAGTGCGCCCGTTACCCCGATCATCGCGCGCAATGACCTCGGGGCATCTCCACCTCCACTGAATTCCAGCCACACGCCGCTGGTCACGTCCACGTTTCGATACGAGAAGAATGCGAGCCATGTAGTGACGATCCCGACAACGACCACCGCGGCAATCCAGCCATTGGAAAAAGGCTCAGTCGTGATTGCCGCTTTGCGGTAGAAAGCCCGTCGCGATGGAAGCAACGCCGCGAGCACGAGCGTCAGTGCGAACGCTTCTTCCCAGTCGAGTCCCTTGAGAAGCGAGGCGACGATGCCGATTGCGAGAGTCGCGACAGTCAACGTGTAGGCCGCATCCAGCCTGCGCCTGATCGCCCACGAAAGTATCACCAGCCCCGCGCCGGCAATGCTTGCCGCGAAATGCGAAAGCTCGATTATCCCGAGAGGAAGCACCGCGTCGAGGGCGCTCACTCGGCTCCGCACGGCCGGTGTCGCACCCGAGACAATGAGGATGACGCCGGCGACGAACGTCGCAACGCTGAGGACCTGAGGCAGCAGCGTCGGCATCCACCGGCCTACAATGCCGCTCGCGAGGATCGCCACCTCCGCCACGCGATCGCGCTGACGCTGAATCTCGAACGCGACGAGAAATGCGAGCGCAATTACGAGCGGCAACAGGTAGTAGATAGCGCGGTACGCCAGCAGCGATCCTACGATCGAGGCGGCCGGCAAATGAGGCTTGAGCAGCACGACTACGACCGCCTCGAAAACCCCCAGGCCGCCTGGAACATGGCTAAGAATTCCGGCGAACTGGGCGAGAAGGAAAACGCCGAGCACGGAAACGAAGGAGAGGTGGTAGCCCGGTGGCAGCAGCGCGTAGAGCACTGCACCCGCAGTGGTCCAGTCGACTACCGCCACGAGCAGCTGCGCCAGAGCAAGTCGCGTCGATGGAAGCGAGAACTCCCATCCGAAGAGCCGGAAAGTCTTATAGCGAGTGGCGCTCAGAATGAGGTAGCCCGCGACCAGAAGCAGGCAGAGAGCCCCACTCGCTTTCAGCAGGGTCGGAGGCAAGCGAAGCAGCTCGGCGGTGGAGGCGGGCTCGAAAAGAAATACGAACCCGCCGATAGCGATCATTCCGACGATGAACGTGGCGCCGGCAAAGCTGATCGCCTGGGCGATCTCCGACGTCGACAGGCCCCAGACACTCCAGAAACGGTAGCGAACCGGCCCACCGCTCAGGAGCGGGAAGCCAAGGCTGTGGCTCAGCGCGTAGGCGATGAATGAGCCGAATGCGATTCGCCGGAGAGGCAGCGGATGTTCGACGTACGCGAGCGCGATCGCATCGTAGCCGGGGAGCACCGCGTACGCGACTGCCGTCAGCAGAAGCGCCAGCGCGAGATGCGAGTGTGGGAGTGTCCACACCTGGCGCATAACGTCCCGGTAGTGATACGACCGGAGCTCGTGCTCCAGTAATACCAGAGCGACGCTGACGGCGATCGCGGTAGCGGCGGGGCCGATCGCGCGCTTGATTCCGGTTTTCATTCTGGGAACGGAGTGGCGATGTAGAGTGTAGCGTGTTTATAATCCAACCCTACACAACTTCGTTCGTGACGCTGTCGCGCCGATTACAAACCGGGCGTGAGCCGTGGGAAGCGACGAACTCCAGGAGATTTCATGATTCG
>JBDTND010000211.1:0-3615 GCA_039933915.1 Gemmatimonadales bacterium
AATGGCTGATTTCAGCAAGATCTTCGAGCAGGCGCAGCAGATGCAGGCGCGCATGCAGCAGATGCAGACCGAGCTCGAGAAGCAGACGGTGACCGCCGCCGCGGGCGGCGGGATGGTGACGGTCGAGGCGGACGGAAAGGGTACGATCACGCGCGTCAAGATCGATCCGAGCGTCGCGGACCCGAAGGACATTGAGATGCTAGAGGACCTCGTTCTCGTCGCGGTCAACGAGGCCCAGAAGAAGGCCGCCGAGCTTGCCAAGGAAGAAATGGGCAAGCTGACAGGTGGCTTGAACCTGCCCTTCAAGCTCCCTTTCTAGCGTGGGAGCGATCGACGACCTCGCCGCCGAGCTGTCAAAGCTGCCGGGAATCGGACGGAAAACGGCGCTCCGGCTGACCTACCACCTTTTGAAGCAGTCGCCCGACCAGTCCAAGCGACTGGCATCGGCTCTCACGACTCTGGCGGACAAGGTCCGTCCTTGCCCGCAGTGCTTCAACCTGACAGAGGAGGATTTGTGCGTCATCTGCCGTGACGCGCGCAGGGATACGGGAGTCATCTGCGCAGTGGAAGAAGCATCCGACATCGGCGCTATCGAGAGGTCTGGCGAGTTCCGGGGCGTGTATCACGTCCTGGGCGGACGCCTGTCCCCGCTGGACGGCATCGGGCCCGAGGATCTCACCATTCCGCAGCTGGAGACCAGAGTGTCCGCTGGAGTCGTCCGTGAAGTGATAATCGCGACCAATCCGAGCATCGAAGGCGAGACTACCGCGCTGTATGTGCAGCGGAAGTTGTCGCGCTATCCGCTCACGGTTTCGAGAATCGCCCGCGGATTGCCGGTCGGGGGAGACCTGGAATACGCGGATGGCGTAACCATTGCCCAAGCGTTGAGCGCAAGGAGGGCAATGTCATGAGCAGACAGCGAGCGAGCTTCGTAGCGGTAGGATTTCTGGGAGGGGTGGCGGCCGGGTCACTGATCTGGAGCCGAATGCAGCGGAACTGTCGCCGCAATCTCTTCTCGCGGCGTATCATCCACCGCGTTGCGGCCCTCGGCTATCTCCGGGGCCGGCCTTCAGTCAACACCGCGCAGCTGCTACGCGAGTACGTAGCCTGGGAGCCTCGCTCGATCCTCCGCCAGCGCGGCGCCAGGATGCTCAAGCGCATCGAGGCCACGCTGTGAGCGGAGGACGATGACCGCCGCCTCAGCCAACTGGTCGTTCACCCAGGACGACTTCACCGCAATAACTGAAAACTTGTCCCGCTTCCTGGGGGAGACCAAGTCGATGTGCGCGCTCCTCGTCGACCGCTCGGGCCAGCTCGTTACGACCGTTGGCGAAGCGTCGGGGCTGGACACGACCGCCTTTGCTACATTAACGGCCGCGGACTATAGCGCAAATGATCAGCTCGCAAAGCTGGTCGGGGAGAACGACTTCTCCAGCCTGTTTCATCAGGGCGAAAAAGAGTCCATCTATGTTGCCGACGTGGCGCGCCGTCTGTTGCTGGTAATAATCTTCGATTCACGCACGACCGTCGGACTCGTCCGACTGAGAATGAAGGACGAGATCGAGGAGTTGACGCTACTCGTCGATCGCGTATTCTCACGCGGTCGGAGCGGCGCCGCGCCAAAGGAGCGTCTGCTCCAGGGCGCGGATGACGAGATCGACAAACTGTTCAACTGGTGAGGAAGACTTAGACAGTGTCGATGATCAACTACGCCTCGCGCGAGATCAATTGTAAGATCGTTTACTATGGTCCAGGGCTCGGCGGCAAGACAACGAACCTCGAGCACGTCTACGGCAAGGTTAAGCCGGAGACGAGGGGCAAGCTCATATCCCTGGCGACCGAAACAGAGAGGACTCTGTTCTTCGATTTCCTGCCCGTGGATCTCGGAACCATTCGCGGATTCAAAACCCGTTTCCATCTGTACACCGTCCCCGGCCAGGTCTATTACAACGCCAGCCGTAAGCTGATTCTCAAGAACGTCGACGGGATCGTGTTCGTGGGAGACTCACAGGCAGAGCGCATGGAAGCGAATCTCGAATCCATGCAGAATCTCTACGACAACATGGCCGAATACGGCTACGACCTCACCCAGATGCCGTTCGTGATTCAGTACAACAAGCGCGACCTCCCGAACGCTGCCCCGATCGAGGATTTGCAGGCTGCTCTAAATCCGGGCTGGGAAGTCGAGGATGGAACCAGGCAGCGCGTTCAGCCCGATCCCTACCACGCCGGCCAGAACCTCGTCGAACAGGCCTCCGGCGGAGAGTGGGTGGAACGCGCGCCGTATTTTGAGGCGATAGCGGTGAACGGGGACGGGGTGTTCGATACCCTCAAGGCAGTGAGCAAGCTGGTTCTGAAGGCCCTCGCCTAACGGGGCGGATAGCAGGGTGAATCTTCCCAACGCGCTTACCGCCGGCCGGATTCTGGCCGCGCCGTTCATCGCCGCACTGCCGTTCATCAATTCGCCTACCGCCCGGGGCATCGCGTTTTTGCTCTATGTGGTCGCCGCGGTTACCGACTACTACGACGGGATGCTCGCCCGGACGCGGAACCTGATCACGGATCTCGGGCGTTTGCTCGACCCTCTGGCCGACAAGCTGTTGCTGTTCGCCACACTCATCCCGATGTTCGTCCTAATGGCTCCCGCCGGCGACGCGTTCATCCCCACCAGAGCCGAGAGTATCGACGCCGGGCGGCTGCCGTTCCTGACGCCATGGGGATCGGTCGGACTTTCCTGGTGGGTCGTCACGATTGTCATAGGAAGGGAGATATTCATGACGATTTTTCGTCAGGCCGCCGCCCGCCGCGGCGTCGTGATCTCGGCAATCGGCCCCGCGAAATGGAAGACCGGGTTCCAGAGCGTATGGGTCGGCTCGGCGTACTTCTGGTTTTTTGCCGCGACCCTCGCGGCTGGAAAGGGATGGACCAGCGGAGCATGGACCGCGTTTGCTCACTTCAACGGAATCGTCGGAACAGTCACGATGGTCATCTCGGTGGTTCTGACCGTCTATTCGCTCATCCTCTATCTCCGGCGCTACGCCGGCGTGTTCGCATTGTGAGCCCAACCCGGGTCGAGCTGATCACCATTGGTGACGAGCTCCTCCTGGGCTTCACGATAGACACCAACGCCGCGCACATCTCGCGCACGCTGGCTGCTGCCGGTGTCGAAGTAGTGCGCCGCACCACGGTCGGGGATGAAGCGGACAAGATCGCAGAGGCGGTGCGTGAGGCACTCGAGAGAACTGGCGCCGTGATTACGACCGGCGGACTTGGCCCCACAAGCGATGATCTCACTAAACCTTCCATCGCAACGATCTTTGGCCGCGGGATGAAGCTGGACGAAGAGATCGCCGCCGCGCTCGAGCAGCGCTGGAAGGCGCGGTTCCCCACCAGCAGGTTTCCCGCGACCAACCGGAGCCAGGCGGAGATCCCGGAGGGGGCACGCATTCTCACCAACCGCCATGGATCCGCGCCCGGAATCTGGCTCGAGGACGAGAAGGGTCGTTGGGTCGCGATGATCCCGGGGGTTCCCCGCGAGATGCGCGGCATGCTGGCGGAGGAGGTGCTGCCAGCCATTTCTTCGCGGAGCAAGGACGCGGGCAATGTCGTCCTTTC
>JBDTND010000212.1:0-3612 GCA_039933915.1 Gemmatimonadales bacterium
CATCAAGGGACAGTGGTTCCTATATCAATCTCCAACGATGACCATCGCATCGCCATAGGAATACAGCCTGTACCGCTCGCCGACGGCTTCCTGGTACGCGCGCATCGTCAGGTCGTAGCCCGCGAAGGCGGCGACGAGCATGATCAGGGTCGAGCGCGGCAGATGAAAGTTGGTGATGAGCCGGTCGACCGCCTTGAACTCGTACGGCGGCCTGATGAAAATCCGCGTGTCGGCCGATTTCTCATGGAAAACTCCATCGTCGCCGATCGCGCTCTCGAGTGTACGGACGCTCGTCGTCCCGACTGCCCAGATCTTGCCGCCGCTCTTCCGCGTCGCGTTCAACACATCAGCCGTTTGCGCGGGAAGCGTGTATGACTCCTCGTGCATTACATGATCGGCGGGATGCTCCGTCTCCACCGGCTTGAACGTGCCGGCTCCCACATGCAGCACGAGATCAGCGCGCGTCACACCCTTGGCCGACAACGCGTCCAGCATCTCCGGTGTGAAGTGGAGGCCGGCCGTCGGCGCGGCGACCGATCCGCGCTCGTTCGCGTAGACCGTCTGGTACCGCTCGACGTCCGACGTCTCGTCGGCGCGCGTGATGTAAGGTGGGAGCGGAACGTGTCCGTACTTCTCGATCGCCTGATCTACCGGAATCGCGGATCTGAGCTGCACGACTCGCGTGCGCCGCTCCGTGGTGGAGACGATCTCCGCCTCAAAGTCATCGGCAACGTGGACGATCCGCCCCGGCTTGAGCTTGCCGCCCGGGTGAACCATCGCCTCCCAGGTGTCGTCGCCGAGCGAGCGGAGCAGCAGAACCTCGGCGGGAGTGCCGTTGTCGCGGACGCCAAGCAACCGCGCGCGGAAGACACGCGTAGTGTTGACTACGATCGCGTCGCCCGCGGGGATCATCTCCTCGAGATCGCTGAACTGCTTGTGCGATATCTCTCCGGTCGATCGATTCACCACCATGAGCCGGCTGTCGCCGCGCCGCCCCGTCGGAAACTGGGCGATGCGGTCAGCGGGGAGATCGAAGTCGTAGTGTGAAGTGCGGGACCCGTCGCTGGTCACGCGTTAATTGCGCAGAGAGGGTCTTGAATGTGCAGCTGTCGGCATTGATGCAATGTATTCGATGTGAGTTCCGTCGTTCGGTGGCGTGCATCGCTCTCGTGGTTTCTGCTGTCGAGGCGTGCGGTGTCACGTCGAGCGCCGAGAGGTCGATGCTTCGCGCCGATGCGGAAGCATTCGAGGTTGTGGTGCGCGAGCAGACTCCCCCCAATTCCGCGGACTCAACTCTACCGCCGCATTTCCTGCGCGTCGATTCGCGCCCCGGAGGCGACGAAGCCGTGATTGCCACGGCTACGCAGCGTGCGAACGGATTCGATCTAGACGAAGCAGGCGACTCGCTGTCCGCCGGAGCGCTCGCCCGGATCGGCGACCAGCGCAAGGCGATCCTGCGCGACCTGCAGATCGATGAAGGCGGGCCGTTCGTGTATCCAGGGTGCGGCGGATCCAAAGCGCGCGGGTCCAACGATTCGGCATTCGCGCCCACCGGCGCGAACTGCCCGCGCGAATGGCGAAGATACGTGACTGTCGGACTTCCGTATCGTGGTGTCGCTGCCGTACTCGCCAGGTTGCGCGCTCCAGAATCCGCGCCGCCAGACTCCACGGGCGAGGTCTGGACGGTGCTCGTGACCGAAAACTCGATCGGGCCGGGAGGTCAGGACTGGAGGCAGTTCGCATGGCTCCTTCGGCGCGATCCAGTGCGCGGCCGCGTGAATGTCGCCGAGAAATTCCTGGTGTCCTGGGCGGAGTAGCGTCGCCGGCACGTGATCGCGACGTGCGCGACTAACGCCTTTTCCCGAGCTCCTTTGGTCTGATTCGCTTGTCCAGGTCGCGGCCGAGCGAGACGACCAGCGCGGGCAGCTCTTTGACGTCGGCGAGTGCAGTTCGGAAGTTGACGATGCACGCGCGCAGCATGTATCGCTCGCCCAGGTGCGCGTTCGAGATGAATGCGCGTCCACTCAATCTCACCGCCGTGACGATTCTCGCATTCAGCTCGTTGAGATATTCAGTGACGCCGTTTGCTGAGCGTCCGCGGAGATCCGTGGGCACGTACCTGAAAGTGGCGATGCTCAGCGACAGCGTCCCCTGCTCGAGCAGCTCCTGCTTTCCGACGAACTCGTGCAGCTTCTCGGCGAGCGCGATGTCGTCAGCGATCATCCGCCGGTACCCGCTGGCCCCGGCCTGCTGGAACCCGAGCCAGATCTTGAGCGCGCGGAAGCTGCGCGAGTTCTGCGGCCCGTACTCGAAGTAGTTCTTCACTTCCTGGCCTTCGTTGTCGTCGAACTGGTAGTACGGCGGCTTGAACGCGAAGGCATCGCGCAAGGCTTCCGGATGTCGCGTCAGAACGCAGCCGGCCTCGAGTGAGCTATACAGCCATTTGTGAGGATCGATGGCGATCGAATCAGCGAGGCGAAGGCCTTTGAGATCGGCGCTCGCGTCATCGAGTGCGACGGCCGGCGCCCCATACGCGCCGTCGACGTGGAACCAGAGATTGAATTCGGTGCAGATCTTTGCGATCTCGGGCAGCGGGTCGATCGCACCTGTGCCGACAGTGCCCGCGGTTCCAACCACCATGAACGGGTACAATCCCGCGGCGCGATCGGCCTGGATTTGTTTCCGCAGCTCGTCGGGGCGGATGCGCTGCTCGTCGTCGGTGGCAATCCAGCGGACCGCCGCGGTGCCGAGCCCGGCGATATCGGCGGCCTTGTTGATCCAGGTGTGCATTTCGGCGGAGCCGTAGAGCACGAGCTTCTTGCTTTCCGGATCACCGAGTCCTTTGGCGCGGATGTCCCAGGTCGCCTTCGCCCGTCGAGCGACGATGAAGGCGACGATATTCGCCATGTTGCCGCCGCTCACGAGGATGCCGTCCCAGGAGCCCGGAAGTCTCATGAACCGCGAAAGCCAGCGGATGGTCTCATTCTCGATTTCCGTGGCGATAGGAGAGAGCGCCCACGCGCCGCAGTTCGGGTTGACTGCCGCGGCGAGCAGATCTGCCAGCGCCCCAATCGGCGCGGCCGACGACGTGATGTACCCGAAGAAGCGCGGACTGCCGTTGTGTGTGGACTGGTCGAAGAACAGCCGGCTGAATTTCTTGAGGATGGGCGCGACGTTCGTTCCCTTTTCCGGCATCTCCCGCTTGCCGAGCAGCTTTCGCATGGCGTCGGGCAGGAGGGGAGATGCGGTAGGAGCGTCGGGCAGCCGAGCCAGGAAATCGGCGACCGAATCGACGAGCGAGTGTCCGATCGCGCGGAACTTCTCGGGCGAAAGCTCGGCGGGAGCGGGTCGCCTCGTGAGTGAAGCGCCGGTTGCGGACGGTTTCGCCTTACGTGATTTCTTTGCTGACGCGGTCTTTGATTTCGGCAAGTTTCTGGCTCACATCGGTGGGGAGAAACATATCATCTGAAATCGCCGCAATCTCCTCGGCCTCGCGCCACGCGTCCTCGAGCACGCTCAATTCTCCCTCGAGCGCACGACGTTCGGATTCCTCGTGTGAGGCCATTTCGAGCCCGAGACGCATCTCCGCGGGAATCAGCGATAGCAGCGCCC
>JBDTND010000213.1:0-3612 GCA_039933915.1 Gemmatimonadales bacterium
ACTGAGATAAGTTTCTTCTGTCATGGGACTGGTTTTCCTTCTGCTTCTTGCGCTGGGTCAGCAGCCCGATTCGGCTGCGCGCCGGCTTGCCGCACTCGATTCGCTCTACGTTGCGCGCGATACTCTCGCCCTCGCGCGCGCCGTTCGCTCGTGGAAGGGCGAACCCTCTTCGCGTATTGAGCTTTACCGCGGCGTCTCTGACGTCTGGACCGGCAGGGTAACCCACGCGATAAGTGTCCTTCGACCTCTTCTCGATTCCGCCGAAGCCGATCTCACGATCTCGCAACGGCGCGACGCGATCCGCGCCCTGGCCGAGAGCTACACCAGAAAGCGACAATACGCGGCCGCGGCGGCGCTCTACGACGCAGAGCTCCGCTCACTCGGTACGGCGGTTGATTCCACGCGCGCGCGCCTCGCTGCCAGGGACTCCGCAGCGCCGGAGCCCATACAGGAAGCGCTGACTTTCCTGGATTCACAACCTTCTTCATCGCCGCAGAAAATTCCCGGGCAGCTGGCGTTCATTGCTCTCCTGATGGCGCTGTTCCTGGTGCCGAAGATGCTCCAGCGCTTCAGAATTCCCGGCGCGATAACGGCGCTCCTGATGGGGTTCGCGGCAGCCTCGCTGGAATTGTTTCCCGACGATCCGACTCTCCGGCTCTTCTCGACTCTCGGCATCGTGTCGCTTTTCCTGTTCGCCGGCCTCGAGATCGACGGCCCCGAGCTGCGCCGCAACGTCAGGCCGCTCACCCTGCACGCGGTAATCTGGACGGGCTTGTTTATTGTCACCGCTGTCGCCGCCGGCACGGCCCTCCACCTCGAGCCGCGTGCGGCCGCGCTTGTTTCGCTGGCGCTGGTGACACCGTCGACCGGATTCATCCTCTCCTCGCTATCGAACTTTGGATTGTCGGCGCCGGAGCAGACGACGGTCCGCACTTACGCGATCGGATCGGAGCTGATTGCGCTAGCCGCGTTGTTCCTGATCCTGCAGTCGACGTCGGCGAGGCAGCTGGTGATCTCGCTGGCGGCGATGGGGGCGATTGTAATCGTGATTCCAGTCGCTTTCCGCACGTTTGCCACGTTCATCGCGCCGTACGCGCCGCGATCCGAGTTCGCCTTTCTGCTGCTCGTTGGTGTAGCCTGCGCCTATGCCACCAGGCTACTCGGCGTCTACTACCTGGTCGGCGCGTTTCTCGTCGGAGTCGCGGCGCAGCGGTTCCGTGCCACGCATCCCGCGATGTCGTCCGAGAAAATGGTCGATGCGCTGGAGGCGTTCGGCTCTGTCTTCATTCCGTTCTATTTTTTTCATGCCGGGACGGACATTCGCGCCGAGCACATATCGGCAAGCGCGGTCGTGGCGGGATTGCTGCTGGTGGTGACTCTGGTTCCGCTCCGCGTCGCGCTGATATCACTCCACCGCAGACTTGCGCTAAAAGAGCGTTTTGCTGAGTCGCGCCGGATCGGGTTCGCAATGGTGCCGACACTGGTGTTCACCCTGGTGATCGTCGGAATACTCGTCGAGCGTTTCACCCTGCCGCCGGCGATCGCCGGCGCGCTGGTATTCTACACCGTCGTCAACACGACTTTGCCAGCATTCGTTTTGAAGGGAGAACCGGCTGACTTCGAGGATGTCGAGGCGCTTCCGCCGCGCGAGATGGCGTTCGGGCCTCGGCACAGTGAAGCCGAAATTTGACGCCCGTGCCCGGCGCGCCCCCCTCGGTTATCTGGCTGCCGGTTGTTTCGTTGGAAGCGACAGGACGAATGTCGACCCGGCGTCCAGCTCGCTCTTCGCCTCGAGATCACCGCCCATCGCCCGCGCCAGATCACGACTGATCGCGAGGCCCAGTCCCGTTCCCATCGAAGACGCGCTCTGACCGCGATCCAGCTGCACGAACGGCTCGAAGATCTGCTCGAGCTTGTCGGGCGGAATGCCGACGCCGGTGTCTCTCACCAGCACATCGATCCGATCGGTGGAAGCTTCGCACTCGATGCTGATTTCGCCACCCGGCGGCGTGAATTTGGCCGCGTTCGACAGCAGGTTGAGCAGAATCTGCTGCACTCGCTCCAGATCCGCGTAAACGGTATAGGTCTCGCCGCAGCCGTTGTATGTGTAGCGCAGCTCCTTCTGACTCAGTTGCGGTGCGATGAGCTCTTCGAGTCCGCTCAGAATCAGATCCATCGCCACCGTAGTCGGAGTAAGCCGCACGTGGCCCGCCTCCAGCTTGGCGAAATTGAGAATGTCGTTGATGAGTGAAAGCAGGTGGTGCTGATTTCTCTGGATGCGTGTTATGTCAGCGCGCTGCTGGTCGCTGATCGGCCCGCGCACCTCGGCAATGAGAAGATCGGCGTACCCACCGATCGCATTGAGCGGCGTCCTGAGCTCGTGTGACATGTTGGCCAGGAACTGCGATTTGGCTTTATTGGCTTCCTCCGCCTCTTTGCGTGCGGCTTCCGCTTCCTCGTTTGCCCTGAGTAACTGGTCGTTGGATTGCTCCAGCTCCTCCGTCAGCGCCGCGGCTTCATCCACCTGCTGCTCCAGTTGCTCCGCCTGGTCCTTGAGCTGGGCGTGCGCAGAGGCAAGCGCTGTTTCTGACCGTTTTCGCTCCGTGATGTCCCGCAACGCTACCACTGCTCCAATGCCACTGCCGCCTGCATCGCGCAGCTGACGCGCGATAGCGTCGACATACAGCTGCCGGCCTTCGCGCGAGACGAGGGTCATGTCGGCACGCACGTTGAGCTCGAGTCCGCGCGTGACTTTGGCGATGTGTTGATGGAGGAGATCGGGTTGCTCTTCCCGATCGGACCACTCAGCGGAGACCACGAACGCGACGCTCTCGAACGGCTGGCCGACCGCTTCGCTCAGCGGCCAACCGGTAAGCGCCTCTGCCGCGGGATTCATGTAGGTGACGTTTCCGTGCACATTGACCGTAATCACTGCATCGGCGATGCTCTCGAGCGTCGTTGCCAACCGCTCACTGGTTTCGCGCGTCGCCCGCTCCGCCCGGGCCACGCGGATCGCCACTCTGATCACGCTTTCCAGTCGCTCCGGAGAAACGAGGTCTTTCGTCAGGAAATCCGCCGCTCCCGCTTTCATCAGCGCCGCCACCGTGACCGGGTTGCTTTGGCCGGTGAGCATGACCACGGGCACGGTGCTGCCCCGTTCCTTCATTTCCTCGAGCACGTCGAGGCCGGTATCGCCGGGCAGCTCGTAGTCGAGCAGCACCACATCGAAGCGGCCGGCGTCGGAGCCTGTCAACGCCGCCAGCGCCGATGGCCCGTCGGCAGCCTCCTCGATGGTCGCCGCGGCAAGCGCGGACTTCGCCAGCGCCCGCCGCACGGTCAGCCGATCGACCGCGTCGTCGTCCACCACCAGAATCCGCAGCGACGATTCAATGCTTCGCCCGATCGGCTTGTCGGTCCCGGCAGGCGTCATGACGACATCGCGAGCGGAAGAGGTCAAGGCAGCTCTACCAGCGCCCAGTACTTGTTCAACGCCGCCATCACCTCACAGAAATTCGAGAACGTAACCGGCTTCAGGAGGTAGCCGGCGACGTTGAGGTTGTACGCCTCAATACGATCGCGCTCGTCGTTGGATGTGCTGAGAACCACGACAGG
>JBDTND010000214.1:0-3596 GCA_039933915.1 Gemmatimonadales bacterium
GACTCACCGCCACCAATCAGCGACCCTACAGCGTTCAGATGTACGCCCAAAACCGTGGGGCCTCGCGATACGCTAACCTTGCAAATGGAGGCGCCTCACGGAGGCTATCTCATGGTACGGACCCCTGGGGGCATCGATTTTTATCTGGTGTCTCCACAGTTCGGTGGGCCGACGCCGCGAGGCTCTATCATGCCGAGCGAAGCCTTCAAAGGGATCAGTGTCCTGAAAGTCCCGGCCGACGTTTGGCTGCCGCCACACGTCTACGGTAGAGATACGATTCCTGAAGCTTTATTCAGCGGCAAAGGCGATTACACGATCATGATGGGGGAAAATCTTGAAAGCGACCATGCCGCGCCGCCTTTCACTTGCACCGTGACGTTCATCCCTTAAGCGTTAGCCCCGCCAGCCCCTGGCACACCCGCCGATCCACGGCAATCAGTCATCATCCGTGAACGCTGAATCTCTCGAGATAAACCCAGTATCCAATGACCGCCTGAAGGGCCCCGACGATAAGTAGCGTGATGTCGTGCCGCCCTTTCCAGAAGCGCCAGCCAAACAACGCGACAATGGCGCCTGATACGAGAGTCAGAAAGACGAAGCCGGCGATGTGATCACGGTAGGCTATGTACGTGCCGCCGATTGCACGGGCCGCGAAGTAATGCCCGAGAAACCCCACGACGAGGAGTATCAGGCCGAGCCACGTCCACCGCGATTTAATTTTGCTCGGCGCGTCAGCGGATGACACGGTGCCACTGTTCGTACGGCCAGATGAGCCCGATGGCAGCACCGATCCCGCCGCCCCATGTGGCGCCGACTCCAGCCGCGCGCCAGTCGGTACGATAGTGCGGCCCGCCAGAGCGCCGTGGATCGTTGAGGAGCGCGTAAGTCACTGCGCCCCCGATTGCGCCCGCGACCGCGCGCTCGACCATGCTCGCTCCCCGCGACACACCGCGGCTGACATCCAGACGGCGCACCGAAGCCCGGGGAATAGCCTGCGACCCTACAATGCCCGGGACTCTGAGTCGGACGATGCTGCCGTCGACCGATTCAACGGTGCCCCGCACGAGTTGTCTATGCTCGGGTGCCTGCTCCTGGCGCACACTCTCGGGAATCCAGACGCGAACTCGCGTCCCCGGCCGGACTTCGTCGGGGAACTGTGCCGCCGCGACGTGAGCCGTGGTGGCGAGAAGACAACCGAAGACAATTAGAGCCCGCATCATTCCTCCTTCTTCGGCTGCGAGATCTCTCCTCGCTCCGCCTTTAGTCTTTCGTTGTAGCGCTGCGCTTCGCCGATGCGCTCAACCTCGAGCGCCATGGCGTCGACCGACTGCTGCAGGTACTCCATGCGCGGATCGGCATGCCCGCCCGCCAGGTTCTGCTGCTTGGCCTGCCGGTTGAGTCGCCATATCAGATAGCCCGCACCGCCGAGAAGCAGCAGGGCGACATGCAGCTCGCCATGCATCCGCTCACCCTGCGCGAAGGCGAGTACCGCGCCGCCCGCATTGATGAAGACGTAGACCGCTGCGACCCATCGCCATTTGGAGCGTCGAGTCATGAGAAACTCCCTTTCATAGAGAATCTACGAGGCCGGCAGGGTTAGAGTTTCTATAAATCTAGTTATTCCGTTTTTGCGGCTCTGTAGTGTGAGCCCGGCCGCGCTTACGCGAACAACGATTTGACCACGAACAGAACGTTCGCTGGACGTTCGGCTAGCCGGCGCATGTACCAGCGATACCATGCCGCCCCATAGCTGACGAGCGTCTTCACGACGTGCCCTTCGGCGACGAGCCGGCGCTGAGCAGCGTCGCGAATGCCGTAGAGCATGTGGATCTGATATTTTTCCTTTCCGATGCCCAATTCCGCGGCGCGTCCCGCGATGCGCGCGATCAATGCGAGATCGTGAGTGCCGAAAACGGGTAGACACCCACCCGCGCGCGCTCGGTCAAGCAGTTGCGATGCAAGCGCATAGTACGCGCGATCGGTGTCGCTCTTCTTCTCGAACGCGCTTGTGCTGGGCTCGTCGTACGCTCCTTTCACCAGGCGGATGGCCGGCTCGAGCGGCATCAGCCGCGCGAGATCTCCAGGAGTACGATGGAGGTACGCCTGAAGTGCGACGCCGGTAGTGGGGTGTTTTCTCAGCAGCGCGATGTACAGCTCGAGAGTTCGGTCGACGTAGCTCGAGTCTTCCATGTCGAGCCACAACGCTGATCCGATTGCCTCAGCCTTGCCGGCCAGCGCCTGCAGGTGGTGCTCGCATTCGGCGACAGAGAGATCGAGGCCGAGCTGAGTCGGCTTGACGCTGACCTGTGCCGGAAGCCGAGCGGCGCGAATCTGGTCGAAAAACCGAAGGTAGTGATTGCGCACCTCGATAGCAGCTTCGGTGTTCGTAATCGCTTCGCCGAGCCGGGTGAAGATCAGGCCGCGGCCGCTCGCTGCTATGACGGCACCCGCCTCGAGGGCGTCGTGGGAGCGCTCGCCCGGCATGAACGTTCGCGTAGCGCGCTTCACGAATCCGCTCCGAAGAGCGAAATCGTTCAGCCTCCGGCTTCGCGCCGCGGCGAGCAGAATGGAGCGTCCAAAGGACAATGGCGCGCCCGTCTATTCTTCAGAACTCTTCAAGGATCTTCTTCGCTTTCTTGGGATTGTCGCTGACGATCGCCAGCTCCATCAAGTCGTCCGCAATGCCGGTGACGTAAAGCGCGTCGAGGTTGATGCCGCCTTCCCCCAATCGCTCCGTGATAGTCGCAAGAACGCCCGGCTTGTTTTCAAGCAGCACGAGATGGACCTCGCCCTCCGTGAACCGAATGTTCGCCGCCTCGAGGGCGCTGCGTGCTACCACGATATCATCAGGCAGAATACGCGTCATCGCGACGCCGCCGACGGTCATCGCTGTGATGGCTTTGACGTTGACACCACGCCGCGCCAGCGCCTGCGCCACTCGGGCGAGGTCGCCCGGATGATTCGTGAGTTGGATCGAGCAGTCTCTCATTTGTTCACCTCGTTGAAAGTTACGAAGCTTGTGATCTCCCGATGACGATCGTAACCATCCGCGATCCGCTTACGATCCACGTGTGGCGAATATCTCCGCGAGCTCCTGGGGTGGCACCACTTCCAGCTGAGCGTAAGTGCAATCACGAGGGCGCTTGTCGTCACGCCAGCGGCGAAACTGTGCCGTGTGCCGGAAACGATCGCCCTGCATGTGGTCGTATGCAACCTCGACGACTAGCTCAGGGCGCAGCGGCTCCCACGATAAATCCTTTCCCGCGCTCCACCGACTTTGTCCGCCAGGCATACGGTGCGGCTCACCGCCCTCCCCCGACTGCGCTTCTGCCCATGCGCCCCACGGATGCCTGTCGAGCGCGTTCTTGCGATATGGTGCCAGAAACTTCACGAGCTCCTGCCGCTTGGCATCGGTGAAGCTCGCGCAGACGCCCACGTGCTCCAGGCTTCCTTCGTCGTCATAGAGGCCGAGCAGGAGCGAGCCGACTCTGGTCTTCTCGCCGCGCTTGTGCCACCGGAAGCCCGCGACGACGCAGTCGCAATCACGCTCGTGCTTCACCTTGAGCATGACTCGCTTGTTTGGCTGGTAGGTTCCG
>JBDTND010000215.1:0-3596 GCA_039933915.1 Gemmatimonadales bacterium
AGGTATGGGTCGAGAACGGCGTTCTCAAACAGCTTTACTACACCCGCTTCTGGGGCCAGAAGGAGAGCAAGCAGGCAACCGGTTTCCCGACATCGTTCAAGATGCAGGGCGGTACGACTTCCCTTGACGAGATGATCAAGTCGACACCGCGCGGAATTCTCGTCACCCGCCTTTGGTACCTTCGCGAAGTCGATCCACGCACGCTGCTCTATACCGGACTGACACGCGACGGGACGTTCCTGATCGAGAACGGAAAGATCTCCAAGGCGGTCAAGAACTTTCGCTTCAATGAGTCGCCGCTCTTTATGCTCAACAATCTGGAGGCAATCGGTCCGGCGGTGCGGATCGGAGGCACGGAGGCGGGTGGTCCGGTCGTGATGCCACCCATCAAAGCAAAGGATTTCAACTTCACGAGCTTGTCCGACGCGGTCTGACCGTTTACGACGGGCGATTCCCCAACGAGAATCATGAAAAAAACACGTCGTGCTTTCATCAAGCAGACGGGAATGGCGGCCGCGGCCATCGCCACGACCAGCGCGCTCTCGCCGTCGAGGTCGTTCGGCGGACTGCTTCGCCCGAGCCCAGTCGAGATGCCGGCGGATGACGTTGTCCGCGCCCTCATGATGACGGCTATCAATACAGCCAGGTCCGCGGGCGCGAGCTACTCCGACGTCCGAATAGGCCGGTACCACAACAGCATCGTCTTCACCCGCGAGCAGCAGATCGTCCAGACGGCGGATATCGACAACGTCGGCGCGGGCGTTCGCGCGTTGGTGGACGGGACGTGGGGCTTCGGGGCCACGAAGACGCTCACCACCGACGGTGTCGCCGCCGCGGCGAGAGAGGCGGTCGCGATCGCCAAGGCAAACCGCATCGCCCGCGATCAGCCCGTCCAGCTCACGCCGGTGCAGGCATACCCGAATGCGACCTGGAAGAGCTCGTTCAGGATCGATCCCTTCACCATTCCCATCGAGCAGCGCGCAGACCTTCTGCTCAAGGCGAACGCCGAGGCGCTCAAGGTGAAGGGTGTGCGCTTCGTGAACTCTGGACTGTTTTTCGTGAAGGAGGATCGGAACTTCGCGTCGACCGAAGGCTCGGTGATTTCGCAGACGATCGTGCGCGTCGCAGCCCCGTTCACTGTCACCGCTGTCGCGCCCGACAACTCTGATTTCCAGACCCGCGGCAACGTGGTGGCGCCGGCCGGCCGAGGGTGGGAGTACATCCTCGAGCAGGATCTCGTCGGCAACGCCGGCAAATGGGCCGAGCAGGCAGTACAGAAGCTGACCGCCAAGTCGGTCGACGTCGGGCGCTACGATCTCGTTCTCCACCCGACGCACCTCTGGCTCACGATCCACGAATCGATCGCGCATCCGACGGAGCTCGATCGCGCGCTGGGTTACGAGGCGAACTACGCCGGAACGAGCTTCGTCGCTCCACCCGAGAAGATGCTCGGCAAATTCCGGTACGGCCCGGAGTTCATGAACATCCAGGGCGATCGTTCACAGGAAGGCGGATGCGCGACCATCGGCTATGACGACGAAGGCGTGAAGCCCGAGCAGTTCATGATCATCAAGAACGGACTCGTCAACGACTACCAGACGACGCGGGAGCAGGCAGCGTGGCTCAAATGGTGGTACGACTCGCAGGGCAAGCCGGCGGTTTCGCACGGCTGCTCGAATGCAGACTCGTGGGGAACGGTGCAGTTCCAGCGGATGCCTAACGTGTCGCTGCTGCCGGGCACGCAGGACATCGGCTGGGACGACATCATCGCCGCCACCGACAGAGGGATAGCCATCGAAGGCGACGGATCGTTTTCGATCGACCAGCAGCGCTACAACGCGCAGTTCGGCGGGCAGGTCTTCCACGAGATCAAGGGCGGGAAGATCGTCGGCCAGCTCAAGGACGTCGCGTATCAGATGCGCACTCCTGATTTCTGGAATTCGATGGACATGATCGGCGGCCAGAAGAGCTACTTCATGGGCGGCGCATTCAATGACGGAAAGGGTCAACCGCCGCAATCGAACGCGGTCAGTCACGGCTGCGTGCCGAGCCGCTTCCGCAACATCAACGTCATCAACACCGGGAGGAAGGCATGAGCCGCTCCGGAACTTTCAGTGGGAGCCCGAAGAGGCTCCTGGATCGAGCCGCCGAGTTCATGCCTGAGGGCGCGGTGATGTCGCGCGAGCAGGCCCAAGCGGTGATCGCAAAAATCGTCAAGTTGTCCAAAGCCGACGAAGTCTCGGTCAACATCAACAGCGGCTACCAGGCGGACGTGCGCTTCGCCGCGAATCAGATGTCGACATCCGGCGGAGTCGTAAACGGCACTGTCGCAATCAACAGTGTGTTCGGTAAGAAACACGCTGCAGCAGTGACGAACGATCTGTCGGATGATTCGTTGAAGCGCGCCGTCGAGCAATCGGAAGCGCTGGCCAAACTTTCTCCGGACGATCCGGAGACGATGCCGGCTCTGCCGGCCCAGACGTATGTGCCGGTGAACGGCTACTTCAATTCCACGGCCGACCTCACGCCGACCGAGCGCGCACGCGCGGCGCTCACCGCGCTCGAGCCCGCGCGCAAGGCGGGCGATCTCAAGGCCGCCGGGTTCATCGTCGTCAATGCCGGCGCGAACGCGATCGGCAACGGCAAAGGATTGTTCGCGTACAACCGATCGACGACAGCCAACTACACGCTCACAGTGCGGACCGACGACGGGACCGGATCTGGTTGGGCTGGCGCCGAGCATCCGGATTGGAGGCAGATCAATTTTCCCGCCGTGTCCGCGCGCGCAATCGAGAAGGCGCGGCTCTCGCGCAACCCGGTCGCGATCGAGCCGGGCCGGTACACTGTGATTCTCGAGCCGCAGGCCGTTGGCGATCTCGTTCAGCTGATGGCGTTTGCGCTCGCCGCACGCTCGGCAGACGAGGGTAGAAGTGCCTTTGCGAAGCAGGGCGGCGGGAACAAGATCGGCGAGCAGATCGTGGACAAGCGCGTCACGATCACTTCTGATCCGCAGGATCCGCAGCTTCTCTCACAACCGTACGACGGACAGGGACTTCCGCTCGCGCGGCAGGTGTGGGTCGAGAACGGCGCGCTGAAACAGCTTTTCTACACGCGCTTCTGGGCGCAGAAGCAGGGCAAGCAGCCGACGGGGTTCCCCTCGTCGATCAAGATGGCGGGCGGGATGACTTCGATTGATGACATGATCAAGTCGACGCCGCGCGGGATTCTCGTCACCCGGCTTTGGTACCTGCGCCAGGTGGATCCGCGCACCATCCTGTTCACGGGACTCACGCGCGACGGAACGTTCCTGGTCGAGAACGGGAAGATCTCGAAGGCGATCAAGAATTTCCGGTTCAACGAGTCGCCGCTGTTCCTGCTCAGCAATCTCGAGGCGATTGGTCCGGCAGTCCGGCTCGCCGGTACGGAGGGCGGTGGTCCGGTCGTGATGCCGCCGATCAAGGCGAAGGACTTCAACTTCACTAGTCTCTCCGACGCGGTATAGGGTTTACGCGTAGAGGTCGCGGCGCTTCGGATAGACATCGAATACCGAAGCAGGGAGCTCCCAGCTTTGCAGCCGCTTAGCTGGGAGCTTTTCC
>JBDTND010000216.1:0-3588 GCA_039933915.1 Gemmatimonadales bacterium
TGAAATAGTATTAAGGAAGACTTAACTACCGAGCCAGCGTAAACACAAACGGCATTTGAACCAGCTGCCTCACTTTCAACCCGCCAACCTCTGCCGGAACGAAGCGCATTCTTCCGAGCGCCGCTCTCACCGCGCTCTCAAATAGCTGGCTGTCAGAGCGCAGGAAGCGAAGACTACCCTCCTCAGCGCGCCCGCTCGCATCGACCACAAACTGCGCGATCACCTGCCCCTCAACGCCCGCGCTTCTCAGAGCTTCCGGATATCGTGGCGGTGGACTGCCAGGAACAACTGCGACTTGCTTCTCAACCTGATCCGCGCGCAGAGGCGATTCTCCCGACAACCCGCCGCCCCTCGCCGAGACGGCGGGGTGATCCCCCGTGACTGGCCCCGACCTGAAATCGCGGTTGGCCATCACGCCGGTGATATCGATTGCAGGGAGCTTGATGTCCACGCTCACCCTGGGCGCGACGAACGTCAACGAGGGCCTTCCAACCGGCTTGGTGGTTGCCGCGTGCGAAGCGGGCGATGAAACTGGACTCGACGGCGTCGGAAAATAGACGACACGGATAACGTTGGCCGGATCCAGGTGTCGCGCACTCGCTTGTGCCGTCGCATACAGTGCACCTGCGATCAGCGCGGTGTGGACTGTGACGCTGGCGACCGTGCCGCCAATGGAGCGCGCATTTGTGGGACGCGACTCGAGAAGCGTGTCGAGCATTTTCTCTCCGAGTGTTTGTGGCTTCAAGCTCTCGGAGTCCTACACTCCATGAAATAGCACGCCGGTTAGAACTAAATGAAAGACTCCTAACGGGCCCATTAGCGCACCGTTAAGGCCCGTCGTCAGGATTTCTGCCCCTCGTTGACGAGAGGGAGCGTGACCGTGAAGAGACTCCCCCGTCCCAGTCGCGACGACGCGGTGAGAGTTCCACCGTGCGCCTGCGCGATCCACTGGCTGATCGCGAGCCCCAGTCCGAACCCGCCCCGCTCCGACATTCTTGACCGCACCCTGTCGGCCCGCCAGAACCGCTCGAAGATGTGCGGAAAGTCGGCTGCTGATATTCCAATTCCAGTGTCGCGCACCGCAAATGTCACGGTGTCGGGGTGGCGCCCGACGCCCAGCTCCACCTTGCCGCCGGCGGGCGTGTACTTGATCGCATTCGTCACGAGGTTGAGAAAGAGCTGCCGCAACCGAGTCCTGTCAGCCATGACGACAACGTCGGCGGTGAATGGCAGATTCACCGTCACTCCCTGCGCCTCCCCGAGTATGAGAGCGGTTTCGTAGACCTCCTGGACGAGCGGGGCGAGCTCCACCGGCTCGCGATGCAAGTCGAAGCGCCCCTCGTCGGCGCGCGCCAGCGTCAGCAGACTTTCGACGAGATCGGACATTCTGCGCACTTCCTGCAGCGCTTCTTCCAGCGCGATCATCCGTTCGTTCTGGATCGACGAGTCCATCATCGCTCGCTCGACGTCAGCGCGAAGCACGGCGAGCGGAGTCTTGAGCTCGTGGCTCGCGTCCGCGGTAAAGCGTCGCAAGCCCGCGAACGATGTCTCCAGGCGGCCGATCATCGCGTTGAGCGTCGCCACGAGACCGGTGAAGTCGGTGGTCTCCTCGCTGAGGGCGAGCCGCCGGTGCAGGCTCCGTCCGTCGGTGATCGCGGCGACCTCGGATGTGATCTCCGCGAGCTGCCGTTGGGTCCGCCCAAGGAAGACAAATGCTCCCACCCCTGCCGTTACGATGATGAGCGGCACGATGACCAGCGTGTCGAGCAGGTATTCTCGCGGGATCGTGCTCGCTCGCGTAGCCACCGCGCCAGACGCGATCCGGCTCAGGCCGTCGGGCAAGGTCGGCAGAGCGCGCGAGACAAAGAGAAGCCTTTCCTGCAGCGAATCCAGCGAGAAGATGATCGCCTCGCCCGATTTTGGGAGATCCGCGAGCTGCGTCTGAAGCACGCTCATGTCGTTGGCATTGAGGCGCATGACGTCGTCGGATCGATATACCGCTCGACCCGCGGTATCCACTACTACTATGTATCCCGGCACGGATTGAAGGCGACTGGCGACCCTTGACGATAAACGCTGAATGAGCGCGGTGTCCTTGGTCGCGACCACCGTATCACCCGCACTCTTGGCGTCAGTGATGATCCGGGCTGCGAGCTCGCCCTGAGTAGCGGCGTATTGCGCGATGTCGTGGTAAACCGCGTTGTTGCGAGCCGCGAGGACGGCTAGAAAAAGCGTGACCGTCACTGCGACCAGCGCTGCCAGAAATGCCGCGGTGAGCTTGAAGCGCGTCGAGAACATCGAGGCCTAGCTCCCTTTTCCGGCAGCGCTCTCATCGCGGATCACGTACCCAACGCCGCGGATGGTATGTATCAGTTTTTTCGCGCTCGTGGCGTCTATCTTCTTGCGGAGATGGTTGATGACTACGTCGACGATGTTGGTGCCTGGATCGAAGTGGTAGCCCCAGGCGTACTCGGTAATTAGCGTCCGGCTCATGACGCGCCCCGCGTGTCGCATGAGATACTCGAGCACCGTGTATTCCTTGGGCGTCAGCTCGATCGCGTGGCCTGCGCGCGACACCTCGCGCGTGTCCAGGTTGAGGGCGAGGTCCGACACCTTGAGCTCGGGGACGAGACGCGCCCTCGGGCGGCGTGAGAGCGCCTCTACGCGCGCGAGGAGCTCCTCGAACGCGAACGGCTTGGTCACGTAGTCGTCGGCGCCCGCGCGGAGCGTCTCGACCTTGGAATCGATTGCATCCTGTGCGGTCAGAATCAGCACCGGCCGGTCGAACCCACGGGCCCGCAAATCGTGGAGCACCTGTGCGCCCGACTTGCCCGGCAGACGCATGTCGAGGATGACGACGTCGTACTCCTCGGCGATTGCCCGCGCTTCGCCGTCGTCGCCGTTCGCGACCAGGTCGACGCCCCAGCGCTGCTCCTCAAAGCCCCGTTTGACGAACTGTCCGACTGTCGGGTCGTCTTCGATTACGAGGATTTTCATCGGGCTGGTGGACCGCTGGCGTGAAAAGCAAAAGGCGGAAATGCGTTTCCGCCTTTCCGCCTAAGTTACATCTGTGTTATCAGCCGTTCAACGACTTCGGCCGCGCTGTTGCTTAGCGAATGAAGCCGCGGTCGGTCCGCTCACGCTCTGCCTTTTTCTTCGGCAGCAGTGCCAGCGACGTAGAATCAATCCGGGCCTTCAGGATCGTCCCTTCCGCGCTTTTCGCGGTCGCCAGGGAATCCTTGCAGTCACGCTCAACCGCAACCGACTTGTTCGCGCATTCGGAGCGAAGAAGCTTGGACGCTCCAGAGGCAGGAAGCTTCGACACTCCATTTGATAGCGCTACCGCCTCTGGCTTCGGCGGAACGCATTTTCCGCGTGCCGCGTCGGCGGCCACGCACGCCGCCTCCGCACCCGCCCCTGTCGGGCGGTGGGAGACCGAATACATGAGCGCCGCCAGTGAAGACACTGCGACTGCGAGCAACAACACCGCGACCAGCAGCTCACCGATCACGAAGCCTTGACGGGCCCGCCTGAGCGGGCGTCCGTCGGCTCTCACTAGTATTCCACCCAGTTGTCGACCCACGTGTT
>JBDTND010000217.1:0-3558 GCA_039933915.1 Gemmatimonadales bacterium
CGTCTCGGCATCTCCGCTGGTGTGGCGGGCGGAGCCGCGCCGGCGGTATTCAACGCGGCCAACGAGTGCGCCGTGGCGGCGTTCCTCGACGGGAAGATCCGGTTTCCGGATATCGCTCGCGGAATTTCTTCCGCGCTCGACAAGCTGGGCGGAATGCCCGGCGTCACGCGCGAGCAGCTGCTCTCGGCGGACGCGACCGCGCGTCGTCACGTACAGGAGATGTTCAAGTGTTGAGCTGGCTCGCACCGATAATAGTTTTCGGTCTCGTCGTGTTCGTTCACGAGCTGGGGCACTTCATCGCCGCAAAGCTCACCGGGGTCTATGCGCCGCGGTTCTCCATCGGTTTCGGGCCGGCGCTGTTGAAAAAGCGGTTCGGTGAGACCGAGTATGTTCTGGCCGCGCTGCCGCTTGGCGGTTACGTGCGGATGGCATCGCGCGAGGACGAGGCAACGGCTTTCCTCGAGGGCGGAAGCGAGAATTCGGCAGTCAAAGCCGCCAATCCCGAGGACGGATACGATCCGAACGCGATGATCCCGTTTGGTCCAAAGCCCATCCCCGAAGCCCGCTGGTTCGAGTCCAAGTCTCTGCCCAAGCGCCTCTTCATCATGCTGGCCGGCGTGACGATGAACGCTCTGCTTGCGTACGTGATATATGTCGGCCTTCTGCTTCGTTCGGGAATTCCGACGCCGACTCCGGTCGCATCGCTCGTGACGCCTGGGAAACCGGCCGCGTTGGCGGGAATTCAGGCCGGGGACAGCATAGCAACGCTCAATGGGCAACCGCTCCAAAAGTGGGAGACGCTACTCGATTCCATCAGCGCCTCCGCCGGACGTCCGATGGAGCTCGGAATTGTCCGGCACGGACAACCCGTGCACGTCACGGTGACGCCGGCTCCAGAATCGGTGACCGATCCGCGCACTGGCCAGAAGCAGATGGTCGGCAGAATCGGAATGATGGCAAGTGAAGGCTTCACGCCGGTCTCCGTGCCACGCGCCTTCGGCGAGGCGTGGCACATCACGATCGACAATGGCAGCCGCATCTTTACAGCCTTGGGCGCTCTCGCTCACGGAGTTGGCGTCAAGGATCTGGGCGGACCGATCGCGATAGCGCAGGTATCGGTGCAGGCGGCGCGCGGTGGCATCGAGACGTTGCTGCTGCTCGTCGCGCTCATCAGCATCAATGTCGCGGTGTTCAACCTGCTTCCAATCCCGATTCTGGACGGGGGTCAGATCGTTCTCAACATTGCGGAGACGATAAAGGGGAGCGCGTTCAGCACCCAGACCCGCGAGCGCATACTCAAGGGCGGTCTGTTGATCATCGGGCTGCTCTTCGTTACGGTAATGTTCAACGACATCAGTCGAAACATGGGAAACATCGTCCGGCTGCTCGGGCGTCTGTTCGGCTCTGCCTAAACCATTTCTGCCGCCGGACCGTAGTAGACTGGAACGGCTCACCGGAAAATCCAGATGTCCGACTTCAAAGCGTCAGACTACCGACTGACAAAGCAGCCCGAAGCGCAGCGCGGACCGCTCTCCCACCCGCTCGCGCCGGAACCTTCCTACGGGCTCGCGCCTGAAATTCCTCAGACGGCGGGAGTCGTGTCGTTTCTCAGCAACAGCGAGCGGGAGGGGAAGTGGGTTCTTCCCCGGCACCTTCGCGCGCTCTCCGTGATGGGCAACGTAGAGCTCGATTTGCGCGAGGCTGTTATCGGACTCGGCGTCTCTGTAATAGAAGCGGTCGCGGTGCTGGGTAACATCGAGATCACGGTCCCGCCCGACCTTGCGGTCGAGGTCGATGGCGATACTCTGCTCGGATCCTTTGCCGTGAAATATCATGGACGTGTGAGCTCCAGCCCGTCGACGGGCGAGAGGAAAGTGCGAATCATGGGGACCGCGTACGCCGCCAGCGTTGAGATTCACGTAAGGGGACCGGACGAGGCGATGCTTGCGCGTCTCAGGCGAAATCTCGGATTCGGCCCCGAAGAGTTTTAATCCCCACACCCCCTCAATCACGAATTGAACGGGGCGCCCCACGCGGCTAAATTGAACAGCTATGGCTTTTCCCGACCTGGCAGAGCGCGTGTCTGACGTGCGGGCCAGAATTGACGCAGCTGCAGCACGGGGCGGTCATGGGCAGCAGGTGACGATCGTCGCGGTCACGAAGACTCATGGACCCGAAGCCGCGCGCGCGGCGTACGAAGCGGGACTCCACGACGTCGGTGAGAACAAGGTTCAGGAAGCTGTGAGAAAGATGGCCGCGGTCGACGTCCCGGTGCGCTGGCATCTCATCGGACATCTTCAGCGGAACAAGGTGAAGGCGTTGGAGCAGTTCGTGTTGCTTCACTCCCTCGATAGCCCTCGGCTCGCCGATGAAGTGTGCGCATTCGGTATCGCGCGCGGCCGGGCCGTCGATGTGCTGGTAGAGCTGAACCTTTCGGGAGAGGCTTCGAAGGGCGGATACACTCTGTCGGAGCTGCTGCCGGAAGCTGAACGGCTCGCCTCGCTCGCCGGGATCAGAGTCCGGGGGGTGATGACAATGGCTAGCTTTACCGCGACGGAGTCGCAGCTCCATCGCACTTTCGCGGAAGGCCGCGAGGCGCGTGCAGTGTTGGAAGAGGCCGGCCATCCGGCCAGGGAGCTGTCGATGGGAATGTCGAACGACTATGAGATCGCCGTGGAAGAAGGCGCGACGATGGTGAGGCTTGGAACCACCCTCTTCGGAGCGAGGGCTTAATGATCGACGAATCATTTCATCTTACACCGCTCGACGTGCGGCGCTACGACTTCGGCCGGGCGCTGCGCGGCTATAACCCCGCGCGTGTCGATCAGTTCAGGGATCAGGTCGCGGAAGAGATGGAGCGGCTCACGCGAATCAATCAGGATCTCGATTCCAAGGCGAGGAGCTTTCACGAGCAGCTCCGCGCGTTTCGCGAGCGCGACAAGGCGCTGAACGACGCGCTAATCGCCGCCCAGCAGCTTCGCGGCGAAGTCCGCGACCAGGCCGAGCGCGAGGCGCAGCTCATTCTGCGTGAGGCGCAGGCTGAAGGAGAGCGGATCATCGAGGGTGCCAAGGCCGACGTGCGAAGGATGGAGTCGGAGCTCGACAATCTCGACCGGTCGAGGCGCACGTACCTGGCTCAAATGCGAACACTCATCGCGCGTCAGCTGTCCGAAGTCGAGGCTTCGGATTCGCAGGTCGTGACGAGCACGCTGAGGGGCGCCGGCTCGAACTCCTCCGGACAGAATCGCGAATGACCGCGGTTCGCCCCGTGCCGGCCGCGGCGGGGGGAGCACGAGACGAGGGCGGACGCTTCCGACTTCTTCCCACCGATCGCTCACCCGACGACCTCGAAAAGGAGATGCTCGCCCGCTGGAAGGATGAAAATCTCTTCCAGCAGACGCTGAAGCAGGGTGAAGGAAAGCCCGAGTTCGTCTTCTTCGAGGGACCACCCACCGCGAACGGACGACCCGGAATCCATCACGTCTTCTCCCGGACCGTGAAGGATCTCTTTTGCCGCTACCGCGCGATGAGTGGCAATCACGTCGCGCGCAAAGCCGG
>JBDTND010000218.1:0-3541 GCA_039933915.1 Gemmatimonadales bacterium
CCTCGCCGTAGAGGATCATCGAGTGCGACGTGTCGAGCATCAGCACCGTCGCGCAGGACGAGCGGTATTCCGCCTGCCGCACCATCAGATCGCCGTAGTCGAGATCCATCGGTACTTCCAGCGAGCCCGTGCGCGCGAGCGAGTTCTTGAGCGTCTCGTTCACATCGATGTTGAGGACATCGCCGAACTCGTACTCCTTGCTGTAGCCGTCGGCTTCGATTCCGGTCGCCAGGTGCGGAGTATCGTGAGAGCCAAAACTCGATTTCCCGAGCGAGCTCAGGATGTGCCGAAGGCTCTTGTAGCCGAGGAAGTCGATTCCCTTGTCCGTGAGATTGAACTGGACACTCTTGGATGCGCCGTGGGCCAGTCCGCCTCGGCCCGTGACTTGTTGATGGCCGGCGGGCACCTGGGGCGGCGCCTGAAGATTCAGGTATCCCTCCGCGGCCAGCTTCTGAACGAGGCTGTCGAGGAGATCGCTGAGCTTTTCCTGAGACTCCTTCGTGCCGTCGCCGCGCAGAGCCTCGAGCAGCTCGGGCGTGAACTGGCCGCTCTCGATCAGCGCATCGAGAATCGCCTGGCGAAGCGCCTCGACGGAACGATCCGGCTCCGAGTCGAAATCGTCGAAGTAGGGATTAAAGTTCTGTCCGCCCGCGAACCCCGATTGCAGCAGAAAATCCGCGAGCTTGTCCAGCAGCGCCTGAAGATCAACCGCATCCGCAGCTTCCGGGCTGGACTTCGAGTAGGTGTGGAAGCGCATATCTCTAAATTACAACCCGGTCGCGGGCTGTGTATAATCCACTGCTGAATGGCTCACCCCACGCCACCGCGCCCGCGCCCACGCTCGATCAACCCGTTCAGGGCGCTTCAGGTCCACCGGAACTTCCGGCTGTTCTGGATCGGACAGACGGTCTCGCTGATCGGCACCTGGATGCAGCAGGTGGGGCAGGGATGGCTCGCGCTCGAGCTGACCAACAACGCGTTCCTTGTCGGACTCGTGGCCGCCGCCGGCAGTTTCCCGGTGCTCCTGCTTTCGCTCTACGGCGGAGTCATCGCCGACCGGCGAAGCAAGCTACGCATCGTGATCATCTGCCAGGCTTTGCTGCTGGTGGAGGCCGCCGCCCTCTGGTGGTTCACCTGGAGCGGCTACATAAACTTTCACTGGCTCCTCGCGCTCACCACGCTTGGCGGAGTCATCTCGGCGTTCGAGATACCGGCGCGGCAGGCGATGATCGTGGAGCTGGTGTCGCGCGAAGACCTGGTGGACGCGATCGCGCTCAACTCGGGCGGGTTCAATCTCGCGCGCATCGTAGGCCCATCGATAGCCGCCGTGATTCTCGCCAAATGGGGGCTCGCGTGGTGCTTCGGAATAAACGCGTTGAGTTATTTCGCGGTTCTCGCGAGCCTGGCGAGGATCCGGCTGCCGCGCTGGACCCCGGTGCGGCACCTGGTATCACCCTATGAGCAGCTGAAGCAGGGTTTGAGCTACATCCGCAGCTCGCGCTCCGTGTCGGGGCTGATGGGAGTGATCGCGGTCTATTCCATCTTCGGCTTTCAGTATTTGACGATGATGCCGGTGGTCGCGCGCGACGTCCTCCACACCGGCGCCAGCGGATATGGCTTGCTGCTGACTTTTGTCGGAATCGGCGCGCTCACCGGCGCCCTCTCGCTGGCCGGTCTCGGCGTGCGAATTCGGCGGGGACGATTATTCAACGCGACCGCATACGCGTTCGCGGGGCTCACGATTCTCTTCTCGTTGACACGGTCAGTCCACATGGCGGCGGTGGTCCTGCTGTTCCTCGGCCTCACGATGCTGATCAACGGCGCGCTCGCGAACGGAATTCTGCAGTCCGTGGTACCAGACGAGCTCCGCGGGCGCGTGATGGCGACCTATGTGTTCGTGTACGTTGGATTCACGCCGATTGGCTCACTTATAGCGGGAACTGTTTCGCGCTTCGTCGGCGTGCAGTGGGCGATCTTCAGCGGCGGGGTGGTGATGCTCGTGTATTCACTGTGGGCGTTCTCGAGGTACCCGGAGATGCGGGCGGTTTAGGCATTCACGCTTTGATCCACACTCTTATTGCGATCAATACCAGGAAGACCGCAAACGCCTTTTGCAGCTGCGGTCCGGAAAGAGTTTGCGCCAGCCTGGCGCCAACCCACGCGCCGAAGAGGAGTCCGAGCGCAATCCAGAGCGACGCGGTGATGTTGAGGTGACCGCGGCGATAGTACTCCCACGCGCCAAGCGCACCGACGGGGAGAAGGAGGGCACCTAGCGAAGTCCCGGTTGCCGTTTGCGGCTGGAACTTCGCCATTAGAATCAGCGCGGGGCCGATCACGATGCCGCCGCCGATTCCGAACAGGCCGGCCAGTACGCCGGCAGCGAGCCCGATAGCAATAAAGAGAATCACGATTGGTCAGCTCGAGAATGAAATGTCGAATTCATTATGCGGGGATCCCTTTTTTTGTTGCCTCCAGCACCTTATCGGCGAAGATGTCAATCTCCTGCACCGTCGTGTACACGTTCGGTGTGATGCGAATGCCCTTGAACTCCGGATGAACGATCGGCGTGTTGACAATCCGGTGCTGGCTCAGGAGCCAGCCGCCAAGCTTGATGTTGTCGAGACCCGCTACCTGAAACAGCGCGATCGCGCCCGCCTGCTTATCGTCGAGCGGCGTGAGAACCGAAACCCGGGAGCTTTCAGCGACAAGCCGCTTCGCCCAGCGGTCCCGCAGATAGCGGAGGCGAGCAGCTTTTCTCTCGATTCCAATTCCGTGATGGAACGCCAGCGCGGCTGAGATCGCGTTGTGATTCGCCGCGGGATGGGTTCCGATCTCCTCGTATTTCCTGATGTCGTTGTCCTGCGTCGGGGCCGCGGCCATGAGCGGCCACAGATTTTTCTGCTTGTCCTTCCGCACGTAGAGAAAGCCTGTCCCTACCGGAGCGAGCAGCCATTTGTGAAGGCTCGTCCCGTAGTAATCGCACTTGAGATCGTCTCTCTTGAACGGAAAGTGCGCGAAAGCGTGCGCGCCATCCACGAACACCTCGATTCCGAGCGGGCGCGCCATCTCGACGATCCGCCGCACCGGCATGATCTGTCCGGTGAGATTGGTGATGTGCGTCACCTCGATGACTTTCGTGCGCGGCGTGATCGCGGCAGCGAACTGCGCCACCAGATAGTCGTCCGACGGCGGCGGCACCTTGAACGAGACCTGCCTTACCACGATTCCTTCGCGGCGGGCGCGCTGCTCCCACGACGTGATCATGCGGCCGTAGTTCTGGTTCGAAACCACAACTTCGTCGCCACGCTTGAGGTCGAGACCAAAGATCAGGATCTCGTTCGCTTCGGACGCGTTGCGCGTGATCGCCATCTCTTCCGTATCGCACCCGAACTCCGTCGCGAGATCGCGCCTGACGCTCTCCACCCGTGGCTCGAGGACGCGCCACATGTGCTCGACTGGTAGCTCGTTCGAGAATCTCAGGTCACGGATCATCGCCTCCAGCACGTGACTCGGCGTCGGACTGCATCCGCCGTTGTTGAGA
>JBDTND010000219.1:0-3521 GCA_039933915.1 Gemmatimonadales bacterium
CCCTCCTCTTCGACCTTGCCGTGGCGCAGCACGATGATGCGGTCGGCCATTCGCACAGTCGAGAAGCGATGCGAGATGAGAATCGCCGTTCTCCCCGCCACCAGCTCGGAGAAACGCAGAAAGACCTCGTACTCGGCGCGCGCATCGAGCGCCGCGGTCGGCTCATCGAGGATCAGCACCTGCGCGTCGCGAATGTAGGCGCGTGCGAGAGCGATCTTCTGCCATTCGCCGCCGGAGAGATCCACGCCCTCCTCGAATCTTCTCCCGAGCATCTGCTGGTACCCTTTGGAGAAACGCGGGAGAAGAGAGGCAGCCAGTGAATTCTCCGCGGCAGCCGCGATCGTAGCCGGCGTTCCATTGCTCCTCTCGAGGTCGGCGCGGACTGAGTCTATCTCGCCGACGCCGATGTTCTCGTCAAAGCGCATGTCGTATCGCACGAAGTCCTGGAATATGACCCCGATCGCGCGTCTGACGCTGGCGAGGTCGTACTCCTTGAGGTCGACTCCGTCGAGCGTGATTCTGCCCTCGGTCGGATCATAGAGCCGTGCGAGAAGCTTGGTGATGGTCGTCTTACCCGCGCCGTTCTCACCCACCAGGGCGACGCGCTCTCCCGGCTTCAGCGTGAGATTCACGTTGCGAATTGCCCATCGCTCGCTTCCCGGATAGCGGAAGCCGATATCCTCGAACACGAATCCGGTCCTGATCTTCGCCGGAACCGGCTTGGCATTGGCCGGAGATTCGATCGTCGGGCGCATTCCAAGAAAGACGAACAGATCTCTCAGATAAAGTGCCTGCTCGAACACGCTGCTCGCCGAAAGCAGAATACCCTGGATGACATCACGTCCGCGGCCGAACGACGCGGCGAGGAACGTCAGGGTTCCAATCGTGATGTCGCCTTTCACGGCGCGGATCAGGATGACGATGTACGCCGAGTAATAGCCGACAGTGCCGAGGATCGACAGCAGGGTGCTGACAATTCCGCGGCGGACCGAGAGGCTTCGGTTTTCTTCGTAAAAGCGCTGCGAGAGATCGCGGTAGCGGTCAGTCAACCACGGCGCGAGCCCGAACATCTGCACTTCCTTGGCGGTCTTGTCGCTCGCTCCCACGAATCGCAGGTAGTCGAGCTGCCTTCGCTCCGGGGTCCACCGAAAGAGCAGCGAGTAGCCGAGTGACGCAAAGTGCGTCTCGCCAAGGAAGCTGGGGATGACTGCGATCGCGAGCAGCAGCAGTAGCCACGGGCTGTAAGCGATCAAAGCGCCCGCAAGAGTCACAAGCGTCAGCGCATCCTGCGACATGGACAGGAGAAGACTGAGGAGGGCGATCCGCCCCACAGTCTGGCGTCGCGCGCGCTCGAGGTGGTCGTAGAACTCCGGATCCTCGAACTGGGCGAGGTCGAGCGTCGCCGCGTGCTCCATGAGCCGCACGCTCATCGCATTCGAAAACAGATCGCCGAGCAGGCTCTCGAGCAGCGATGACGCGCGCGCGAGTATTTCACCGGTGAGAACTATCGCGAGCTCGATTGCGAGGTACCGCCACACTTGTGTGAGCGATCCGGTTCCTGCCTTGGCCGCGATGACCGCGTCGAGAATCAGCTTTCCCACCCAGAACGTCGCGACCGGCACGACCGAGCGGACGACACGCAGGACTACTATCGCGCTGATGTAGCCGCGGTGGGTCCCCCAGATCAATCGAAAAAGCGCGGGAAGGTAGCGAAGGGCCTCGAGGCGTTCCTTCCAGGTCGCGGGTGCCGCTCCGGTTCCGCGGCGCCTGCCCATCGGCGCGGGCACAAAAACCGGATGACTCATTTACCCTTGCCGGACTCGACCTCGAAGCCTTTTGCGACCCACTCGTCGTAGCCACCCTCGAGATTGGCAACGTTCTCGAATCCACGCGTCTGGAGAAAGCTCGTGGCTATCGACGATCTGCCTCCGCCCTGGCACTGGAGAACGACCGGAGCGGAAGCGTCGAGCTCGCCGAATCGACCAGGAAGCGCGGCCAGCGGAATGTGGATTGCGCCGGGGAGGTGGCCCTTGCTCCATTCGTCGGGGCTGCGAACGTCGACTATCTGGACGTCTTTGTTCGCAGCCAACCCGGCGAGCGCCGGCGCGTCAAGCAGCGGGAGTTTTTCGAGTTCGCCTCGACTGGATTTCCATTCCTGCAATACGTCCGTGCGGAGAAGGCCACCGATGCGCGTCAGCCCGATCTTGCGAAGGTCGCCCAGAACGGCGTTGACGGCATCATCGCTTTCCGATTCGATGATCAGGAAGACGACACTGTTGTCGGGGGCCAGCGCACCGCTCCAGTTGAGGAACGATTTGCCGAGCGGGATGCTGAGTGTTCCCGGCACATGTCCAGCCGCGAAATCTTGTGCGGGGCGGGTGTCGATCACTATTGCCCGACTTTCGATCGCCGCCACGAGCCGGTCGAGCCCAACGTAGGCCGGTGCCACCGTGACCGGCAGCTCGGCCCCGGTGCGATTCACTCGCTTCATCTCGGCGAAGTAGCGCGGGGGAACCGGCTGGTCCGCGAGAACGCGAGCGACGAATTCACCTTCGCTCATCTCTCCGAACGCCCAGTTGAAAAGTCTCTCGTAGCCGAGCGTCGACTGCGGCATTGAGCCAAGGGATTTCCCGCACGCCGATCCAGCGCCATGCCCCGGCCAGATCTGGAGGTAGTCCGGTTGCGTGCTCAACTTCTCGACGGACTGGAACAAATCCCGGGCGGATTGCTCCATGCTCCCAATTGCTCCCGCGGCGCGCTCCAGGAGATCGGGGCGGCCGACGTCGCCGACAAAAACGAAATCGCCGGACAGCAGACCGACAGGCTCCTCGCCCCGCTCGAGATCGGAAACGAAAAAACTGATGTGCTCCGGCGTGTGACCAGGGGTGTGGGAAGCGCGCAGCCTAACTCGCCCCACCTTGATCTCACCGCCATCGCTCAGGACGTGCGCGTCTTTCAACGCCTCGCTGGCATAGCCCCACTGTTTTCCGCCCTCTCCTGAGAGATGAAGGCTCGCGCCTGTAGCCTTGGCGAGAGCGTGAGCACCTGAGACAAAATCGGCGTGGATGTGGGTCTCCGTCACGTGCGCGATGCGCATGCGGTCCGCTCCGGCAGCACGGGTGTAGAACGAAACGTCGGAATTGGGATCGACGATGATCGCCTCGCGCGTCTTCTCGCACGCGATCATGTAGCTCGCCTGCGCCAGATTTTCGTCGTAGAATCGTCGAAAGAGCATTGGCTATCCGGAGCGGTCGGGGAAGCGTTGCTGGACGGACGGACAGTAGTTAGCGTCCTAATGGGCAACTGATCGACTCACTGCGCAATATATCACTGACGTGAATGCCGAACGGAGGCGTAACACGACGGACCTGACCCGCGAAGAGCTGGTGCGTTACAGCCGTCACATTCTCCTGCCCCAGGTGGGAGAGGAAGGGCAACGCGCGCTCAAGGATTCCCGGGTTCTCCTGGTGGGCGCCGGAGGCCTTGGGTCGCCCGTGGCTCTTTACCTCGCGGCAGCGGGT
>JBDTND010000220.1:0-3521 GCA_039933915.1 Gemmatimonadales bacterium
TTCGCGGTTTTGCGTGGCTCCTACATGCCGGCCGTGCTGATCGAGATCGGATTCGGCACGAACCAATCCGAGGCGACTTTTCTCAGTGATTCGGAGAATCAGCGGGCCCTGGCGAGAAGCATCGCGGAGTCGGTGATCGCCTATCTGGCGCACTACGAGTCTCGAGTCGGAGGCGCCCGGTAGAAGTGGCGCCTTCCGCGCTCGCAGTCACCGCCGCGGGAATCGAGTTCCAGAACCCGGTGTTGCTTGCCGCTGGCACGGCTGCCTATGGACGAGAGCTCGCGAGCGTCATCGATCTCGATGCGCTTGGCGGACTCATCACGAAGGCGGTCAGCGTCGAGTCCCGGGACGGGGCGCGAGCGCCACGCGTCGCCGAATTCGACGGCGGCATGATCAACGCGGTGGGTCTCGCGAATCCCGGTGTCGAGGAAGTCAGAGCTGAACACCTGCCATGGCTCGCGGACCACCTGCGCCACGCGAGAGTTCTCGTGAACGTGGTAGGTAATCGGGTAGAGGAATTCGCGACCGTCGTGTCGAGACTCGACGATTCGTCCGCCATTTCCGGCTACGAGCTCAACGTCAGCTGCCCGAATGTGAAGGCGGGCGGGATGGAATTCGGCGCGGATCCGCGCTCTCTGGCGGAAGTCGTCTCCAGGACACGGCAGGCGACCAGGAAGCCGCTGTTCGTAAAGCTGTCGCCGACGCTGCAGGACATTGGGAAGTCGGCGCAAACTGCGGCGGACGCTGGAGCAGACGGAATTTCGGTGGTGAATACGCTGCCCGGCCTCGTGATCGATGTCGACGCGCGAAGACCAGCACTCGGCTTCGGAACCGGTGGTGTGAGCGGCCCGGGCCTGATGCCTGTCGGTGTGCTCGCGACCTACAAGGTCGCCAAGGCGGTGCGGTTGCCCGTGATCGGCGTCGGCGGCATCTCTAAAGCGACGGACATCGTCCAATATGTCCTGGCTGGAGCATCGCTGGTCGCAATCGGCACCGCGGCAATGCAACAGCCGAGGCTGCCGGAGAAGCTTTTGACGGACCTAGACCGGTGGTGCCGCGAGAAGGGCGTCAAGGCGTTGAGCGAATTGCGCGGAACCGTAAAGTGGGAGAACTGAAGTGAGTCCTCACCGGCCAGCGGGGACGAGAACGAAGGTCGCAGCCCGCAGCGCGCCAGGAAGCGCGCGCCATCCGACTCCAATCGTGGCGCTCGACTTCCCGCGTGCCGACCTCGCGCTGGCGATGGTCGAGCGGCTCGGCGACGCCTGCAAGTTCTACAAAGTCGGTGGCGAGCTCTTTACCGCTGCCGGACCTCAGGTCGTCGAGACCCTCCGAGCTCTCGGCAAGGACGTGTTTCTGGACATCAAGCTTCACGACATTCCCAACACGGTTAAGGGCGCTGCCCGGAGCGCCGCGACAATTGGCGCGAAGCTGCTGACCGTGCACGCGACTGGTGGCCGCGAGATGATCGAGGCCGCGGTCGAAGGGGCGGGGGATAAGTGCGGGGTAATGGGCGTGACGATCCTTACGTCGTTGGATGCGGCGATGCTTCGGAGCGCCTGGGGGCGGAAGTCGCTGGAGGTTTACGGGGAGGTCCTCCGGCTTGCGGGCGATTGCGCGGCCGCGGGTGCACACGGTGTCGTTTGCAGCGGTCTCGAGGCCCACAAAATCGGGGCGAAGTACGGTGAGAAGCTGAAGCTGCTGGTGCCAGGAATCCGGCCAGCGGGTGGCAGGACGGACGATCAAAAGCGGACCGTGACTGCGGCTGAGGCGTCGATGGCGGGGGCGAACTACATCGTCCTGGGGCGGATGGTTACTGAGGCCAAAGACCCGGCCTCAGAGCTCAGGTCGGTCATGAAGACCATCTAGCGCTTCTAACCCCCTCTGGTGCCACGCTTTGGCCACAGTGCGCGGGTTGCATTGGTCGTGTGGCTTATGTATTTTCAAAGGCTAACCTCGGAAAAATTTTGGGGCCCCAGGCCCTTTTTGCCCATCAAAGTGGGGAGTTGGACGTGAAAGTTCGCAGCAGCGTGAAGCCGATCTGTGAGCACTGCAAGGTCATCAAACGGCAGGGCGTGACTCGCATCATCTGCAAGCGCAATCCAAAACACAAGCAGAAACAAGGCTGATAATGGCGCGCATTGCCGGCGTGGATCTTCCGCGCGAGAAGAGAATCGAGATCGGACTCACGTACATCTATGGCATCGGCCGCGCGCTGGCGCGTCGGATTCTACAGACGTCCGGCGTCAACGCCGACCAGCGGATTCGCGATCTCAGCGATGCCGATACCAACAAGCTTCGCCAGGCGATCGAAAAGGATTTCCGCGTCGAGGGCGCCTTGCGCACCGAGATCGCGATGAACATCAAGCGGCTCATGGACATTGGCAGCTACCGCGGCATCCGTCACCGCCGTGGGCTTCCCGTTCGTGGTCAGCGCACGCACACCAACGCCCGCACCAAGAAGGGCCCACGCCGCGCTATCGCCGGCAAGAAGAAGGTAACCAAGTAATCATGGCTATTGGCAAGAAGACAAAGCGCATCATCGAGGCGGAGGGAATCGCCCACGTGAGCGCGACATTCAACAACACGACCATCACGATCACCGACACGCACGGGAACACGATTTCCTGGGGCTCGTCGGGCAAAGCCGGCTTCAAGGGCTCAAAGAAGTCGACGCCGTTCGCCGCCACCGTCGCCGGTGAGCAGGCTGGTCGCGAGGCCGTCACGCTCGGCGTTCGCCGCGTGCACGTGAGAGTGCAGGGACCGGGATCGGGACGCGAGTCCGCGATTCAGGCGCTCGTCGCCGCCGGCCTGCAGGTCAAATCGATCAAGGACGTCACGCCGATTCCGCACAACGGCTGCCGCCCGCCCAAGCGTCGGAGAGTCTAACCGATGCGTTATACAGGATCGAGCTGCAGACAGTGCCGGCGCGAGGGAACCAAGCTTTTCCTGAAGGCGACCAAGTGCTTCACCGAGAAGTGCCCCGTCGAGCGTCGTCCGACGCCCCCCGGCCAGCACGGCTCGTCGACGGCGAGACGCCGCAAGGTGTCGGAGTACTCGAAGCAGCTCCGTGAAAAGCAGAAGATCAAGCGCATCTATGGTGTGAGCGAGAGACAGTTCCGGAACACCTTCGAGCGCGTCGCACCGCTCCCGGGAATCACGGGCCACAATCTTCTCGCCGCGCTGGAATCGCGCCTCGACAACGTCGTGTACCGCATGGGATTCGCGGGCAGCCGCAAGGCAGCGCGCCAGCTCATTCGCCACCGTCACGTCGAAGTGAATCAGAAGTCGGTAGACATTCCCAGCTTTCTCGTTCAGCCGGGACAGGAGATCCGCGTCCGCATGAAGTCCCGCGAGCAGGCGAGCATCATGACGGCGATGGATCAGTCTTCACGCGGCGCGCCGCTTTCGTGGATCGCGGTGGATCGCGAGACCTTCAGCGGCAGGATGCTCGAGAGACCGACCAGGCCGAACATTCCGATCGCCGCTCAGGAACAGCTGGTGGTCGAGCTTTACTCGAAGTA
>JBDTND010000221.1:0-3513 GCA_039933915.1 Gemmatimonadales bacterium
GACTGTTCCTTCCGTATTGTGCGCGAATCGAATACCGTAAACCCCGTCGGTCGACTTGAGCTTTCCGGAGCCGACAACATCCGACTTCTTGTAGGTTCCCACGACCGTTCCGTTGATCGCGCACTGAACGTTATCGCCCTTAACCGAAAGAGCGATGTCCTGCGTGACCGGCTCTCCCTTTGCTGCCGCCTTGTGAACCGCGGCATTCGCTTCGCCGCGCCCGCCATTGAGCTGGAAGCTCGCCGGGCCAAAGCCGCGCACGATGAAGTTCCCGTTGCCGTACGCCGCGCAATAGAGGTAGCTCTGATTGTCGGTCCCCATGTCGTTGCCGCCGATGAAGACGCCGTACGGATGCGGGTGGTCGTTCACATTCATGTATTTCGGCTCTGTGAACGTCGCCTTGACCGTATAGTCGCCGCTCGCCGTGTTGGACGGCGCCCAGTACGCGACAGCAGGCCCGGTGGTGACGTGCAGATCCTTGCCCACCTGCGTGAGCTTGGCGCCACTGAGCTGACCTCCGCGACGAGCTTCATTGGGATCGATCTTACCAGTCCAATCCTTGACCTCGATTCCTCCGCCGGCAACCTGGCGTGAGGCCTCGGCGGCAGGAGGCGCAGCAGGCTTGGCGGTATCGACCTGAGCTTTGCCGCTGTTGCTGCTGCACGCGAGCAAAACCACCGCGACAACCGGGATGACGGAAACGTAAGCGCGACGCATCGGAACCTCATTCTGGAAAGTTGGGAAGGGAAAATATACGGCGTTGTACTGCTGCAGGTCCTGAGGTGTTGGGTAAAACGGCAACGGAACGCGGCAAGAGGCGGCAGTGGATAAAGAAGCAATGAGCCGCGCATTTCTGCGCGACTCATTTGGGTCCGGGGTTAGTCGATCAGGACATTGCTGCCAGATCGCGCAGCGTCCTCGCAAGTGTCTGCACCTTGGCGCCATCACTCGACATGCGCGCATCTGCATCGAGCTGGGCAGCAAGTACGACGAGAGCCGGCCTGGCTGCGGATCCCCTCTCAGCCCCAGAGACCGCCTGACGAACTTGCGATAACCTCTCAGCGCTCAGACCATTCGACCGCTCCAGCTGATCGGCATACGCTCTCGCGAGAGCGAAGCTCGGAGCCCAGACGAACTTCGGCTGACCCTGCGTGTTCAGGTAGTCGAGGTGTACCGTATTCGCCGCGTCAATTTCGTTCTGAGACACGTACGCACTGGGCGTGAGCTGGAAAATATCCAGGCCACGCGCGATCTCGGAGCTCACGATGCTCCCGTTGTACCAGTACGCGGACCACGATCCGGCGCCGACCATTCGCGTCGAGTCCATCGGCCCGCGGTCGAAATACGCGATCTCTCGCGGGTGTTTCGGATCGGTCCAATCGAACACGGAGATTCCGCCCTGATACCACGACTGCACCATCACGTCGCGGCCGGGAATGGGAATCAGCGAGCCGTTGTGCGCTACGCAGTTCTCAAACGGAGTCTGCGCCGCCGGCAGCTTGTAGTATCCCTGAAAATTCATGGCACCGTTTGCAATGGTGAACAGCGCGTCGGCGCCCCACTCGCGTCTGTCAGTGACTCGGCACTTCGGCCCTCCGCCACCACCCCATTCATCGGAGAAGAGAATCTTGGTGCCGTCGTTGTTGAACGTCGCCGAATGCCAATACGAGAAGTTCGAGTCGGCCACCGCTGCAAGGCGCACAGGGTGCGCCGGATCGCGAATGTCGAGCAGGAATCCGTACCCCTCACACGCGCCGCCGGCCATTCCGATCGCCGGGAACACAGTGATGTCGTGGCACTGAGTCGGTCCCGGATGTGTAGCTCCAGGCGCCGGCTCCGGTCCGATCATTCTCGCGATGAGGCCGGGGAGCAAAGCGCGCACTGCCGCGCTGTCCGCGCTGTTCGCCTCGCCCGTGCCGTTCCGTGCCTTCACTACGCTGTCGAGCAACGGCTTCACGACAAAGCCCGGCAACACCTGCTCACTGCCGCGGATCATCGCGGTGAACCCGCCCTTCGCCTTCGCTTCCGCGACGGCCTTCTTCTGTGCCGCGATGTCTTCGGGCGACTCGCCGTGTCTCGCGGGCGCCGTGAGATCGTTGAAGATGCGCGGTGAGCTCACGATCGCTGCCTGCTCCGGATGCGCGAGCGGCACCTTGATGACTTCGATGCGGAACAGTGCTGAATTGGGATCCTTGTCGGGTGTCAGTCTCGAGCAGCCCGCCAGCTCACTGGGCGACCGCACGCCGGCGGACCCCGAGATGTAGACGTAGACATTCTCGGGATCCTTCGGATCTACCAGCAGCGTATGCGTATGCGACCCTCGGCAGGTCTGCACATTGCCGACGTTTCTCGGGTTCGCGATGTCGCTAATGTCGAAGATGCGGACGCCGCGGAGCCGATCCTTGCTCACGGTGTCCTTCACGCCAGTGGTGCCACAGTCGATGCGTCCGCTCAGCCCTTCCCCAGAAACGAAAAGGAGATTCCTGTAAACAGACACGTCGCTTTGCGACGCGGGACAGAGGTACCCGGTTTTCAGCGTGGGATGGCTGGGGTTCGAAATGTCCCACACCTGGTAGCCGTTGTAATTGCCCTGAATGGCGTAGTTCCCCAGGAAAGCCAGGTCGGAGTTCGTAACTCCCACGAACTTCTCCGAGGCCGGCGTATTGGAGAGGAAGCGCAGGTTCCAGATCGCCTCGGCTGCGTTCGTAGTTCCCGCCCTCAGTCCGACTCGCGGATCAGGCAGCGGCTCGCCCGGCGACATGTTGATCGGCGGGATGCTGCCGACGCGTGAGGATGGCGTCGAAGTCGCGCACGCGGCGAGCGCCAATGCGGCGGCAGCGATCGACAGCGGCATTAGTGATGCAACGGCCCTCTGCAGCCTGGAACTAACTCGGTACGTGACTTCCATTGTGTGATTCCTCTGGAGTGTCGAAGTGAAGCAGTGAAAGCCTGACAACAGTTACTACTGGGTTTCTATGCCGAGGGTAAGCGCGATGAGCATCTTGTCCATGCGGGCAATCTCGGTATTCTGATCGACGTTGACGTCGGATGCGAACTTGAACACGAGCTCGTCCTGCCCAGCGCCGTAACTGTCGAACAAATCCTTTACCATCGAGACGGCGCCGCGGTGGTGCTGGATCATGTACTTGAGAAACAGCCGGTCGAACGTCGGGCCGCTCGCGGCATCGAGCTCTTTCATCTGAGCTTCGGTGAGCATTCCGGGCATGAGCATCATGTGCTCCATGCCGTTCATGCTCATCATCATCGGTCCGGAGCGAGCTTCGGGTATGGGCCGCAGGCGATCGCCGAGCCAGCGCTGCATTATGGCGATCTCATCCTGCTGTGCGTTGATTATCCGGCTCGCCAGAGTCTGCACCGACGGGTTCGCGCCATGGGTGGGCGCCCACCGCGCCATCTCGATGGCCTGGGCGTGGTGACCGATCATGTGGGTCATGAAATCCACGTCGGCCTGAGTATAGGGGCGCCGAACGCTGTCGGCTTTCGCCTGTGCGA
>JBDTND010000222.1:0-3488 GCA_039933915.1 Gemmatimonadales bacterium
CTCTTTCGTGCCGACTGTCATGCGGCGCCGCCGCATGATTGGCAATTCAGCGCGACCGCCGGGCTCCTCGAGGAATCTCGTTGCCGTTTCGACGGTCGGCACCGGAATCATCTTCCCAGTCGTCCTGAGCAGCGACAGCGCCATCCGGCTGCTCGTCGCGAGCCGCTCGGCCTCCTCCAGCGTGTCGGCGCAAAGAGCCCAAGTGGCCACCATGATTCTGGGCTTGGGCAACCGGTGCGAAGGCGTAAATCTTTCGCGATATAGCTCGGCGATGTGTGCGCCCTCCGAGTTGATGAAGTCGGCGAACACGTATGGCAGGCCCAGCTCTCCCGCCCAGATAGCGCTCTGTGGAGACGAGCCAAGCAGCCAGATCTCTGGCGCCTCCGGTTTGCCGGGCAGCTTTGCGACTCGCGCGAATGGATGCTCTTCAGGCAGGCTGTCCTCCAGATAGCCGCGTAGCTCCGTGAGCTGGTCAGGAAAATCATCAGGCGCGGCCTGCCGGCGATCACGTTGAAGCGCGAAAGTGGTGAGGGGATCCGTTCCAGCAGCGCGTCCGATCCCCAGATCGACCCTCCGCGGAAACAGTCCAGCGAGCATGCTGAAAGTCTCGGCAACCTTGAGAGGGCTGTAGTGCGGAAGCATGACGCCTCCCGATCCTATGCGCATCCGCGAAGTCAGCGCGGCAATGGGCCCGATGAGCGCTTCGGGACTCGGACTCGCAAGCATCGGCGTCGCGTGATGCTCCGCGATCCAGTAGCGATGGTACCCTACCGACTCTGCGAATCGCGCCAGGTCAACGCTGTTTCTGAGAGCGTCCCCGCCCGTTGACCCTTCCGAGATCGGCGACTGATCGAGCACGCTGAGGAGGGTCGTCATGGAGCTACTCAAAGGTTACGGCCGGTCCCTCGCAGGCGGGGTGGGCGCTGCACCTGCTCCCTCCTCGCACGCCGCCACATCGCGCGGGTACTCCGACCGGCAGGCTCTCTGTCGCGACGACAGATCGGGGAAAAAGCCTCCCACCTGCAAACCAACGCCATCCCAGCAGCGCTCGCGGGTCTCTCCCTCGGGGAGCGACCTGCAGAAGGCTATGCCCCGCGGCAGCTCGCTCGGTGCATACGCGAGATGTCGGACCGCTCCCCGGTAGCAGGAAGGGACGCCGGCTGGCGAAGCCAGATCGCATCGCTTACGGATTCCCGCGTACTGGAATGCCGATGCTCCGGACGCATTTCTTCCGAGTCCGGCGTAGCACGACCGGACGAGGTCCGGCGTTCCGGCGCCGTCGCAAACGGCGCCGGCCTTTCTGTAATCCTGTTTCACCGCCGGCAGGATCAGATCGGCCTGTAGCTCATAGCACTCGCGGCGGTATCGGGCGGGAGTCGCGTCGCATGGATAATGGAGGTCGTCGGGCTTGAACAGGACCACCGATGCGGCGGGAGTCGAATGACGGTGCATGCCGAACTTTCCGTCCCCGAACACCTGCATGCGCGCGCCCATGTTGTGCTCCATGAACACGCCGCTGTAACAGCTGCGTTGATCCCAGTCCGCGGCGAGACGATCGCAGTCCTTGAGTGACGCGTTGACGTCATAGCGGTGGTACATCATGAGGCCGTGGCCGGTCCCGTGAAGACAGTCGAACAGCCGGAACTGTTCGCGAGTGCCCCGCAATCCATCGCATGGAGCAACCAGCACGCGCTGAGCGATCGGCATCCCGATTCTGGCGTCGAAGTAGCGCTGAAGAATTCCGTGATAGCATCCCGACTGGTACCGGTCGTCGCACTCCGAGAGGAGCTGTGTCGCGGTCGAGGGCGTCGAGCGAACCGCGTATCCGAGCGCGTGCGCCAGCGGATGACCGAGCAGAATCAGCGACGGATCGCGGTGAACGATGCGGTCAAGGGTTCCCATCGCCAACGCGATGTTGCCGGCTGAAGAGAGCGACGCTATGCCGTCGCCCAGACAAGTCGAGTAGGCGTCGATCGAATGGTGGACGTGCCCCTTGCACACATCCAGCAGTGAATCGGCGACCGCCGCCGAATCCGAGACCGCGCGCGTGGGCCTGATCGGCGCGCTAGCGAGCGTATCGCTCGGCATGCTGGCCATCTCGGCGTGATTCTCGTGTTGCGCCCGAGCGCGGGGCGCAATGAAAACGAGCGCGATCAGCGCCAGACACAGCCGCATGTATTTCGCGCTGCCAAATATTGAATGCTCGATCATGACCGGAGTATTACCGCGACGAGCGCGCGATTCAACTGGCACCGGCGCGCTCACCCGCCCGGCGCCGCGATCAATCCCGCGCGCACGTACAGGGGCCATTTGATCACACGCCGAGATTCAGTGCTGCCCCAGTCCCGCGCGAGCGATGTCTCGAGATCCGTGACCGGGTCGACGCCATGCTCGGCTAAATAGCGGGCAGTCGACGACCATGTACGCAGATAACCGGCGAGCTCGGCCAGCGTCCACCGCACCTGGATTTCGAACGCCGGCGCGGTGACCTCGTAGAAGGGGAAGGGAACTGTCCTGTACCCTTCCAGAAGGAGTCTCCGCTCGGGAAACCAGTAGGGCTCCAGCAAGCCGCGGTTGAAAGCGTGGACTGTCTCATGGAGCCGGCTCGAATCGAGTACCGGGTCGCCGTAACCCCAGACTGCGATCGCCCCATCGCGCGCCAGCACGCGCATGGCCTCGGCAAAAAAGAGAGTCGCGTCGAACCAGTGAAGTGCCTGCGCTGCGGTCACGAGATTGACGGATCGATCCGGCAGTGCGCTGGATTCCGCCCGGGCAACGCGGTATTCAATCCGCTCGTGAGGGGCGGCGTTCCGGATCTGCTCCGCACTTGGATCGGTAGCGAATACTCGGTCAAATCGACCAGCGAGACCGATGGCGGCCTGGCCATTTCCAGTTCCACAGTCCAGTACGGCGTGATGCTCCCTGGTAAGCCCCGCGACAAAGTCGAACAATGCATCTGGATAACGCGGCCGGTACGTGGCGTAGAGCGCGGCGCGGCTGGAAAAATGGTCCTTGAATGTCAGGGGCGCCTCGCATGGAGGCGCCGGCGGGCTACTTTGACTCGAGGCTCAGAGTACCGTTTAGTGCGGTCGCGACGTAGACCATGTCTATGGTCTTGAGGAATTCGTGCCAGGGGGGAGGAGCACGAAAGGCCATCCTGCCTGTCGAGTCTTCCCAAACCGGAACGACGACGCCCGGCATTTCGACCGCGACGGCGCTCCGCTGAAAGGCTTCCTGGATGCGCGCCTGCTCCGCCGCCGACCGTTTTCCGAAGGATCGATCCACCGGAATCACGATTACGTCCTGACCAGCATGTTTCAGATGAGCCACCTGAAAGGTGGGCATCGAATCCGTGCGTTTGGCAGCCGTTTCTCGCATATACCATCTAGCATCTCACAAGAGGTCGATCGGATCAATGTCGATTTTATATCATGAACTGTCACTTTCCTATCACCTGGGTGAGTTAACCCCTTCCACGCCAGGCTAGC
>JBDTND010000223.1:0-3472 GCA_039933915.1 Gemmatimonadales bacterium
CGGGGAGGGTAAAACGCGACGGATTCGGGCTCCGCGACGGTGCTCAGGTCAGCCAGCCAGCGCTCAGCGCTGGCGACATCGTCGTTGACGATGACGAAAAAGCGCTGTCTCAGGTTGGCGGCGAGGGCAGCGACGGTTACCGCATCACTCGATCCCAGCAGGCCCGCGATTCCGCGACGCGAGCCTGGTCCCGGCAACGTCGTCTGGAGCTCTCTGAATTCATCCAGGGACTCGATGATCGAGAGCAGTTGGGGGAGCGGCATGGCGCAAGGTAAAACAGGCCCCTACCCGCAGGTAGGCGCGGGGCAAGGTGAATGGAGTCAATCTGGTCTTGACCTTGCTGATACATATGTACAAATTGTATACAAACAGGGGAGGTTGGACATGCGCTCGAGCAGACTCGCATCGGTTTTGGGAAGCTCCGCCATCATGCTGTGCTGCCTGGCGATGGCGTCCGCAGCTCAAAACGCCGGCCGCCAACGAGCCCCGGTAGTCAGGATTTACTCGCTGAACGGCGCTTACACGCTTACCACCACGAAGTACGTATCGCCGGCGATCGAAGTCTCCGAAAACGCATACATCTTCGCGGTCTCCATGGATCTCGACGGGCAGATCCAGGTGCTGCATCCGGACTTCCCGGGAATCTCGGTGCGAATGCTCGCGCATAAGTCTCTGCATCTTCCCAACTTCTTCGCCGGATTCGGGCAGGGCACGTACGGAGGCGGCCGCTATTCCATGGCGGCAAACAGAAACTACGACACCCGCTATGGCACCAGCGCCGACGACTCGCGCGGCACCGTCATCGCGCTCGCATCGCGAGCCCCCTTCAATCTCGAGCTGATCGAGCGCGGCGGGGACTGGGACATGAGCGCAATCAGACGGCTGATCGAGTATCGCAGCCCCCAGTCCGCCGCGCAGATGCTTGCGGCCTACCTGGGGGCGAAGGGCGAGCCGATCGGCCGGGATTACCTGCGCTTTGGGGGAGGTCAGTCTGACGATTACGGATACGACTACGCATACGCGTATTCCGCTTGTGATTTTCTGGGTCATGGATTTTCGTACTGGCCGAGCCGTGGATTCAGGTCCACCCCGTACAGCGGTGCCCCGCTGGGCCGAGGGGAAAGCCCGGCCAGGATCATCGGCTACGACGTCTGCGGCTTGCCAATCATCGGGTACGGCCCGACCGTCGTGACTCGGCCACCGGTACCGACACCGCGGCCGCCGGGCGACACGACTGTCTTCCCGAAAGGTCGATTCCCGAAGGACGGGTTCCCGCGCGTCCCGAAGGATGGGTTCACGAATGCATCCGCCGAGGGAATCTTCCCGATCCCACGCAGGTCGGGGCTGCCTCAGATGGGCGACGTGACGATCAAAGCTCCCGAGCGCCGCCGCGGAGAACCGAGTCAAATCATCGACGCGTACCGCTCGCAGCCCGGAGGCGGAATGACTGTTCCGCAGGGACGAATCCCGATCGATCGTGCGCAGCCACGCGCCGAGCCCAATGCGCCGACGGGAGTGCAGCCGCCTCGCACGCTTCGCAATGAGCCGCGGACGGAATCACCTCCGCCCGCGCGAGCTCCGGAGCGGCCGCGGGAATCACCTCCGGCTCCGGTGGTACATGAAAGGCCGTCGACGCCGGCGCCTCCACCACCACGAGCGGAAGTTCCGGCCACGAAAATGGAGCCGGTCAGAGTTCCTCCGCCGAACCGCAAGTAAGAACGTCAAAACGATCCACAAAAGAGGGCTGTGAAACGCAGCCCTCTTTTCTTTTGCGGTGACGGAGAAGAGGGGCGTGGGACGGTTATATTTCGTCGTTCCTCCCGCCACCGCCCGCAAAACCCAAGAGTCGCCTTTTGAAGCTCGATCACATTCGCAACTTCTGTATCGTCGCACATATCGACCACGGCAAATCGACGCTCGCCGACAGGCTGATCGAGGCCACCGGCATGCTCCAGAAGCGGGAGATGAAGGCCCAGGTGCTCGACACGCTCGACCTCGAGCGCGAGCGCGGTATAACGATCAAACTGAACGCCGTTCGAATGACTTACGGGGCGCGCGACGGGCAGGAATACGAGCTCAATCTCATCGACACGCCCGGGCACGTCGATTTCACATACGAAGTCTCGCGGTCATTGGCCGCGTGCGAGGGCGCGATTCTCGTCGTCGATGCTTCTCAGGGGATCGAAGCCCAGACGCTCTCCAACCTGTTTCTGGCGATGGATGCGGGGCTGGAGATCATTCCGATTCTCAACAAGATCGACCTTCCCGGCGCCGAGCCCGAGAAGCGCCGCAAAGAAGTGGCGGACCTGCTGGGGATCGATGAGGAACAGATCCTTCTCGTGAGTGCGAAGGAAGGTATCGGCATCGGCGAGCTGCTCGAAGAAGTAGTGCGCAAAGTGCCGGCGCCCGAGGGCGACGAGAGTGCTCCGCTCCGCGCGCTCATTTACGACTCATACTACGACAAGTATCGCGGCGCGATCCCGAGCGTGCGCGTGGTCGATGGCGTGATCAGGAAAGGCACGCACATCACTTTCGGCGCGAGCGAGTCGGTGTACGAGGTCGATGAGGTCGGATACAACCAGCTCCGGCAGGTTCCTACCGACCAGCTCGGGCCGGGCGAAGTCGGATACGTCGTCGCGAGCGTCCGGTCGGTGAGCGAGACACGCGCGGGCGACACGATCTTCGACTCGGAGAACCACGCGAAGGAAGCGCTGCCTGGCTACAAAGCGGTTCGATCGTTCGTGTTCGCCGGACTCTATCCGACCGACACCACCCAATACGAGACGCTGCGCGATGCTCTCGAGAAGCTCAAGCTGAACGACGCGTCGCTCAACTACGAGCCCGAGACGTCGACCGCTCTCGGCTTCGGATTCCGCGCCGGGTTCCTGGGGCTGCTTCATATGGAGATCGTCCAGGAGCGCCTGCGCCGCGAGTTCGACCTCGAGCTCGTCACGACAGTGCCCTCGGTCGAATACAAAGTGTATCTGACCGACGGTACGATGACGTTGATCGAGAATCCGTCGTTGATGCCGTCGGGCCAAACGGTCGCGTACGTCGAAGAGCCGTACGTTAAAGCTCGCATCATGGTGCCGGCCGAATACATTGGGCCGATCATGACGCTCGGCACCGAGCGGCGAGGCGTCTACAGGAACATGACCTATCTCGATACGCAGCGTGTCGAGCTCGACTGGGAATTCCCGCTGGGCGAGATAATCCTTGACTTCTTCGACAAGCTGAAGACGGTGAGTCGCGGGTACGCATCGCTCGACTACGACATTCTCGAGTACCGCCGCAGCGATCTCGTCCGGCTGGACATGCTGATCAACGGCGATCCAGTGGACGCGTTCAGCGTGATCATTCACGAAGACAAGTCATACGAGTGGGGACGCAAGATCGCCGACAAGCTGAAGGATCTGATTCCACGACAGCTTTTCGAGGTCGCCATTCAGGCCGCGGTCGGATCAAAGGTCAT
>JBDTND010000224.1:0-3460 GCA_039933915.1 Gemmatimonadales bacterium
TGCTCAAGACCCGACTTCCGGAGCCATTCGTGATAAGCGCAATTCAGCTCTATCACACGAAGGATCCACAACCTTCACGCAAGCTCCTCGAGCTTCCACTGACCGGTGGATCTAAGAAAGATTGAAGTAGCGTGGCGCTCGGTCTGGATGCGACTTCTCGACTGGATGCTCCCCGGACCGAAGCAAACGACGCTGCCGCCGCCGACGAATGCGGACTACCGCGTTCTGTTCCTCCGATATGAGCGGATTGGGGACATGATCATGGCCACGTCCATAATCCGGAACATCGCGTTGGCGCTTCCGAGTGGAAAAGTCGATGTCATCGCGACGCCGACAACGGCGCCAGTGCTCGAAGGAAATCCGTATGTGGGGAAGGTGCTGACCCTCGAGCGAAGCTCGTTTCGCAGCTACGGCGGTCTGATGAAGCAGCTGCGACAGGAGCGCTACACGGTGATGGTGGACGGAAGAATCAACAACCCAGTGATCTTCACGTCGACGCCACTTCTGATGGTCGCCGGCGGGGCGCAGTTCAGAGTTGGAGCTCGCGGCGACAAAAAGCCTCGTATCTACAACGTGTGCGTTCCGGAATGGAATCGCGTCGATCATTACATGGAGGGGTCGAAACGGCTCTGCGTGCCGTTCGGAGTGAATCCTGAATCCGTAGACTGGCAGCCGGAGATTTTTCTGTCCGACGAAGAGCGCCTCCACGCTGAGGAGCAATGGGCTGAAGCGCGGAATCTTGTGACTCCCCAGGGTGCCTTTGCGACCGGCACCACCAAACGACTACTCGTCAACCTCTCGGCCTCCGAGCCCAAGCGGCGGTGGCCAGACGGGAAGTTCATCGCGACGCTGCATGCCGCGCGCGCTACCGCGCCCAACTTGCCGATTATCGTCATCGGCATGCCGGCCGAGTGGGAGAGTGTGACAAGTGTTGCGACCGCGGTGGGTGCTCTGGCGGTGAGAACGCCGAAATTGCGTGATGCATTTGCGCTGGTTGGAACTTCGGACCTCGTTTTCACGCCGGATACGAGCATCTCGCACGCGGCATCAGCGTTCCGGAAGCCATCGCTGGTGCTGCTCAAGCGAGAGCACAAACCCTATGCGCCGTGGAATACGCCGGGCGAGATCATCGCCTGGAACGAAGCCGAAATTCACCAGCTGCCGCACGAGCGGGTTCACAAGGCTCTCGAGAAGCTAATGGCGGATTTCGGTGGTTAACCGTGGGTCGTGCGGATCGTCTAACAGGGTGTGGCTGCTCGAAGTTGGCTCTCCTTTGGAAGCTTGGAACACCCTGACGCCAGCGAGTCGCGGGGCAGGGCTTGGCCATGGCGGCCATGACGACATCTCTCCAATTTTGCTCCCCGGTCGCGTGATCCAATTCAAAGGCGGCTTATCTACCTCCAGGGGGCCCATCATGAAACGCGCAATTCTTCTTCTCTTCGTACTGAGTGCTGTGCCAGCCGCTGCGCAGCAGACTGTAAGCGGCGTGAGCGCTGTAAGCGCGGTCGGCGTCAGTCCAGATCTCGCAGTCAGCACCGCCAAGGGACTGTGGGAGCAGATGACCGGATTCATCGCCAAGGCCGCTGAGCAAGTGCCTGAGGCTGACTACGCTTTCCGACCAACTCCGGAGGTCCGGACTTTCGGGCAGTTGATTGGCCATGTGGCTGGAGCGCAGGCAATGTTCTGTGCCGCGGCACTCGGGGAAAAGCCCGGCAATGAAGACGAAGTCGAGAAAAGCGCCACGACCAAATCCGCGCTGATTGCGGCTTTACGCACTACCAGCCAGGGCTGCCAGCGTGCCTATGCGCAGTCAGATGCAGCCAGCGCCGGTATGACGACTTTGTTCGGGGGTCAGAGCACCCGGCTCCGCGTGCTGATGATGAACGCGACGCACAACGCGGAGCACTACGGCAACATCGTGACGTACATGCGGATCAAAGGGATGGTACCTCCCTCGAGTCAGCCGGCCCCGCCGCGCATGTAGCGGATCCCGTGAGAAAATAGCCGGCCGGCAGGACCAATAGGGACGAACGCCACCGCCCCGTTATTTTGTTTCATGCCTCCACAATTCATTTATGTAATGAAGGACCTGCGCAAGGTCGTCCCGCCTTCGCGGGAGATTCTGCGTGGGATCTGGTTGTCTTTTTATCCTGGTGCAAAAATCGGAGTGCTCGGCGCCAACGGCGCGGGCAAGTCCACTCTGCTGCGCATTATGGCCGGCGTCGATCACGACTTTCAGGGCGAAGCCTGGCCGCACGAGGGCACGCGGATCGGCTACCTGTCGCAGGAGCCGCAGCTCGATCCAACCAAGAACGTCAGGGAGAACGTCGACGTCGCGGTGAAGCCAATTCTGGATCTCCTGAAAAAGTTCGAGGAGATCTCGAACAAGTTTGCCGAGCCAATGTCGGACGACGCGATGACGAAACTCCTCGAGCAGCAGGCGAAGGTTCAGGAGAAGATCGACGCCGCCAACGCGTGGGAGCTGGATCGGAAGATTGAGATCGCGATGGATGCGCTGCGTCTTCCCCCCGGTGATGCCGATGTCAGCAAGCTGTCCGGCGGTGAGAAGCGCCGTGTGGCACTATGCCGCACGTTGCTCGAAGAGCCGGACATGTTGTTGCTGGACGAGCCCACGAACCATCTCGATGCCGAATCCGTCGCATGGCTCGAGCGATACCTGGCGGAGTTTCCGGGAACGGTGGTAGCGGTGACACACGACCGGTATTTCCTCGACAACGTCGCGGGCTGGATTCTCGAGCTCGATCGCGGCGCGGGCATTCCGTACGAGGGCAACTACAGCGCGTGGCTCGATCAAAAGCGCACTCGGCTCGCGCAGGAAGAAAAGCAGGCTTCGGCTCGGCAGCGCACGCTCGAGCGCGAGCTCGAATGGGTCAGGATGTCTCCGCGTGCACGGCAGACCAAGAGCAAGGCACGCATCCAGAAATATGAGGAGCTGGCGACGGCAGCCGAGGGCGACAAGATCATGCAGCACGAGATCGTCATCCCCCCGCCTGCCAGACTCGGCAACGACGTGGTGATTGCCAAGGGACTCAAGAAAGCGTATGGCGACACAGTGCTGTTCGACGACCTTTCGTTCTCGCTGCCGCGGGGTGGAATTGTCGGAATCATCGGCGCGAACGGCGCCGGCAAGACGACGCTGTTCAGGATGATCGCCGGCAAGGAGAAGGGCGACGGCGGAACCTTGACGATCGGCGACACAGTGCAGCTCGCCTACCTCGACCAGACGCGCGAGTTCAACGATGCGAACACCGTCTACAAGGAAGTGAGCGAAGGGAGCGACATCATCCAGGTCGGCAAGCGGGAGATGCAGGCGAGGGCGTACCTCGCGCAGTTCAACTTCAAGGGACCGGATCAGCAGAAGAAAGTGGGCGATCTATCCGGAGGGGAGCGAAACCGACTTCACCTGGCAAAACTGCTCAAGTCGGGCGGGAATCTGCTG
>JBDTND010000225.1:0-3452 GCA_039933915.1 Gemmatimonadales bacterium
GTCAGCTATGCTCACGCGACAGCGAATATCGCTCGATCTTCTTGTAAAGGTTCGACCTCGGCATCTCCACCGCGCGCGCGGTCTCCGACACGTTCCAGTCGAACTCGCGCAGCTTGTTGAGCAGGAACGCGCGCTCAGCTGCGTCCTTGAACTCTTCGAACGTGCGGCATTGGGTTAGCGTGGCAAGCCCCGCATCGTCGAGAGCGCGCTGGCCCGCGAGACGGTCGATGTCCCGCGCCGCAATCTGTGTATCTGGCGCGAGAATGAGTAATCGCTCGACGGTATTTCGCAGCTCGCGCACGTTGCCTGGCCAGTCGAGTGAGCTTAGTCTCTCCAGCGCGTCCGCGGTGAAGGTATGCGGCTGAATTCCCTCGCGCGCCGAAAGCGTCGATGCGAAATACTGTGCAAGCATGTTGATGTCCTCGCGCCGCTCACGAATGGGCGGAACATGGATCGGAACGACATTCAGGCGATAATACAGGTCTTCGCGGAATTTCCCGGCGGCGATCTCGTTCTCCAGCGTCTTGTTCGTCGCCGCGATTACTCGCACGTCCACGGAGATCGGCTTGGCGCCTCCGATGCGCGTAATGACGTTGTCCTGGAGCACGCGCAGCACCTTCGCCTGAGCGGCAAGGCTCATGTCCCCGATTTCGTCGAGGAAGAGCGTGCCCTTGTTCGCCTGCTCGAACTTTCCCGCGCGATCGGAGATCGCCCCCGTAAAGGAGCCCTTCATGTGTCCAAACAGTTCGCTCTCGATGAGCTCGCCAGGAATGGCCGCGCAGTTCACCTCGACAAACGGCTTCCCCGCGCGCGGTGACATGCGATGGAGCGCTCGGGCCACGAGTTCCTTCCCCGTTCCATTCTCGCCTGTGATCAGAACCCGCGCCGGGCTGGCGGCGACCTTTTCGATCTTCTCCATCAGCGCGCGCATCACTGGTGTCTTGCCAACGATCTCGAACGGAGCGTCGATGGATTCGCGGAGCCTCGCGTTCTCTTCCTTTAGATCGAGACTCGACAGCGCGTTACGAAGCATCACCAGGATGCGATCCGTATCGAGCGGCTTCTCCAGTATCTCGTAGGCGCCGAGCTGCGTGGCTTCGACGGCGGTGCGAATAGTCGCATGGCCGCTGATCATCACCACGACTGCATTCGGATCGAGCTCGCGGAGCTTCTTGAGCGCCTCCATACCGTCCATTCCCGCCATCTTCACGTCGAGGAAGACGAGATGCGGACGCCACTTCTGATATTCCGCTATGCCATCAGCGGCGTTGGCGATCGTGTGGACCTCGTACCCCTCGTACTCGAGCAGCTGGCCGAGGGCCGCGCGAATTCCCTGCTCGTCGTCGACGACGAGAATCCGTCGACTCACCGGACACTCTTGTAGAGGGTGATCTTGCCGTTGGAGATGCGCACGTCTGAAATGTAGGAGGGCATCACCATCGGCAGCCCGTTCTGGGAGACGCCTTCGACCGCCTTGCCGCGCTTCATCTGGCTGAGGATGCGCGGGATGAGCGCATTTGGAACATCGAGCTTCCCGATCTTGACCTCCTGGACCAGGAACTCACCCAGGCCAGGCCGCAGCATGTTGATCGTGCCGCCGAATTTCACGCTGTCACGCTCGCCGAGCAGCACGCCGAGCGGCCCGAGCGACTTGGATCCGCCGAAATCCTTCATGTCCACATCGGAGCGAACGTAGAGCCGGTCCCCGATGATTGCTGCTTCGGCGTTTTTTGCGGACGGTGGTAGCTGCTTTGCGACCACCGTGAAGATATACGACGCGACCTCAGCGGGAGTCAGATTCGCGAAGACTGGCCCGGACTGCCGGCCGAGTGATTCGACCGCGAGCCGTCCGCGCTCCGCGTCGGCGGCGGTAAGGAGCTGCCATCCGGAGCTGACCGAGGTCGCCGTTCCAGCTGCGGGCGCGTTGCCGGTGGCCGGTGTGTTGGGGACTCGGGCGTACCAGTACCACACGGCCCCGAGGATGACGATGATCACTACAAGACAGCCGATACGGCGAAAGAAACCGGACATTTTATTAGAGCGTGAAGGTGAGGTGACGAGGGAGAATACCCTCGCACGACCCATGCACGCTAGTTGCCGGGGCCGCCTCTTCCTGGGCGCGGGCCCTCGCCGTCGCCGCGCCTCAGGCCCGGCGATTTGATGCTGTCCGGAATCTTGGCCCACTGTGCGGGCGTGAGAATCGCCTTCGCGTCGTTTATCGCCTGCGTCGTGAGCTTCCGGCCCTCTGTCATCGACGGCTGAAGCTTGGCGAAAATCGTCATCGGGTCGGGATTCTTGACGGTCGTATCGCCAAGAATGTTCGCGACTTTGTCGATCAGCGAATCCGATTTCACCTTGAATGCATCACCCGCGGTCTGAAGCCTGGCGACCTGATCAGAGGTCAGCTCGAGCTTCGCGGAGTCATTAACGGCGATGATGTCGAGGAAAGCGTTGGGGACGAGACGCGTCATGCGCGCCTTCAGCGCTTCCGGATTCATCCGCCCGCCGGCCCCCCGGCCGATTGCATTGTTGAACTGCTGGCGTGCGGGATCGGTCCCGAGCGTCAGACGCCCCTGAATTGCAAGCTGAAACGGGACACGAAATGCGTTCCTCGTTCCATTGGAGACGCCAAAATGCTCGTTGACCTGATACTTGTACGTATCGGTCCCAGGATCGAATCCGCGCACATATAGCAGAGTGCGATCGGGGAATGACGGCTGCCCCCAACCGCGCAAGTGGTCGTTGCCGTGGAGAAGTTGATCCAGTCCCGTAAGCGTATTGAGCGCCATCACGGAAATTGTGAGCCTGCGATCGAGCCCGAACGCCGAGGGCCGAATGTTGGCCTGAAGATCGAGAGCCGGCGACCACGGGCTCGAGCAGCTGCTGCGCGACGCGACCTTGTCCAGCTGGCTAGTGAGACAGTCACGCGCGCGCGGTGAGGTGTTGGCGAGCAGGCGCGTCATCCCGTTCACGAGGGCGGTGTCTCCCGCGATGGCCGGATTCGCGGGATTGAAGACGAATGCGCGATCGTTGTTGCGTCCGTCGCCGTTAATGTCCCCGCCGACAAGCGGAGCGAAGAAGCTGCCCGACGTCGCCCGGGCAATCGCGGTGAGCTCGAGAACCGGTTTGATCGGATATGTAATGCTCGCGAGGACCGCGTGACGCCGCGCGTTGTCACCGCGGCCCCACTCGGAGAGATTGGGATTCCCCGCGGTCGAGCCGGTGCTGCTCCCGAAGCCTTGTGAAAATCCCTGGGACTGATCGTATGAGCTCGTCAACGTATACGACGCGTTCAGAAAAATTCCCTTCGTCGTGATTCCGTTCAGCCCGAGTGTCACCTGCCTGGTGGCTGACCTGAGATTCGACTCTATCTGGCTCACGACTCCGAACTGCTGGTGCAGGCGCGAGCCGAGTACTGACGCCGCTCCCGTGCCCGGCACGATCGCGTTCGC
>JBDTND010000226.1:0-3447 GCA_039933915.1 Gemmatimonadales bacterium
TCGCAGAACATGAAGCGCCCCTCGCGCAACACTGTCTCTCCCACGCGATAAGGGATCGCATCATTGAAGGGGGGCCCTCCAGAGACGAAGGTGTGGAATTCACCTCGTTCTCCGCACGGATCGACGGTCGGAGGCAAATCTGCCAACAACTGCTCGTCGAACGCGCGTCCCGCGAAAGTCGCATCGAGCTGGGTGGTATCGACACAGACGAGGCGGGCACTGAACCCATCGGCGATGAACCGCCTGGCAAGGCTGGCGGTGTCGAGACCCCAGATCGGGAATAGCGGGTCGAATCCACTGCCGGCCAGCAAGCGCTCGCGATAGGCTCGCACGTCCTCGAGAAAGAGATCACCGAACGCGATGTGCCTCACATCGGGAAGCTCACGCCGGATTTCCTCGAGGGCCGTGCGGAATGCAGCCTCGTATTCATCGTTCGTACAGCCGGGGGTGAGCGAAACCTCGAACAGCGGTAAGCCAAGCCGCTCCACTTGCGCTTCCAGCATCGATCTCCGGACTCCGTGCACACTGATCCGGTCGTAGCCACTCGTGACGCTGGTGAGAAGGCCGATGACTTCTACTTCTGGATCCCGGGACAGCGCGACCAATGCCAACGCGCTGTCCTTGCCTCCGCTCCAGCTTAGCACGACGGACTTTTGCACTGGCGCTGCGTGGTCAGGCCGGGTTTTCCAGCGCGTCTGCACGCGTCGTCGCAGCTGTCCGGGGCACAGGGTGCTCGGCAGTGCGGCGCTTGTACACACCGAACTTGCTGAATACCCACTCTCTCCACTCGTCGAGAATCTCGTAGAACGTCGGGATCACGACGAGTGTCAGCAGAGTCGAGGTGATGACACCGCCGATTACCGCGCGTCCTAGCGGCGCACGGAACTCGGCGCCTTCACCGATCCCAAGCGCTACGGGAAGCATGCCTGCGATCAGCGCCAGCGTCGTCATCATGATCGGACGCAGACGAATCGCGCCAGCTTGAATCAGGGCCTCGCGCCTTGGGAGCCCGTCCTTTTCACGAGCCCACTTGGCGAAGTCGATGAGCAGGATCGCGTTCTTGGCGACGATGCCCATCAACAGAATCACTCCGATCAGGCTCATGATGTTGATCGTCGTACCCGTGATCATGAGCGCGAGCATGACGCCGATGAGCGACAGCGGCAGCGAGATCATGATCGCCAGCGGCTCCAGGAATGACCCGAACTGCATTACGAGGATCAGGTACATCAGCATCACCGCGATGCCAAGCGCGGCGAAGATACGGCCGAATACTTCGTTTTGACTGTCGACTTCGCCACCCTGCGTCATATGCACGCCGGGAGGAAAGGTGATCTTGGCGATGCGTGCGTTGATGTCCTTCATGACTTCGGTCAGCGAACGCTCGGATGTGTTCGCCTGTACCGTCACGACTAGATCGCCATCGAGATGGGTGATCTGCGCGGGGCCGAGGCCCTGCGTAACTGTCGCGATCTGGCCGAGAGGCAGAGTTCGCGGTTGACCATCGGGTCCGGTCACGACGAGGGGCAGCTGCTCCAGATCCACCGCGCGCATTCTCGCTTCCGGCGCGAGCCGGACGTTGACCTCGCGCGTCTCATCGCTCGGATCGACCCAGTCGCCGGCCTTGATTCCAGCGAACGCCGGACGCAATGCCTGCGCGACCTGACCCACAGTCACGCCAATCGTTCCGGCGAGACCCCGATTCAGCTCGACGTTCAGCTCAGGCTTCTGTCCTTTGGTCGACAACCCGACGTCGACTGCGCCCTTGACCTGCTTCACCTGGTCGGCAATTAACTCAGCCGTCGCCGCCAGCTGCTGCGCAGTACCTCCGCGTAGCTCGATCTGGATTTGCTTCTGCGCGCCCTGGAAGTCGTTCGTGAACACTGACATCGTGGCACCGCCAATGCGCCCGACTTCCTGACGCAGGTTTCGACCAAAATCCTCTGCTCCGATACTGCGGTCGGACTTGGGCACCAGTCGCACGTAAATATTGCCCGTGTTCACATCGCCTGTACTTCCGCCGAGCGTCGCATAAGTGAACCTGACTTCCTTGTGTGCGCGCGCAATTCTCGCCGCCTCTTCCGCCTTGATCTTCGTGTAGGCCAGATTCGATCCCGGTGGCGTCTCGAGGGCGATATTGACCTCCGATTGATCTTCCGTACCGAAAAAGCTGGCGCCGACGAGTCCGACCGCGGGAAGAGCAAGTGCTATGATGAATGACGCGAGCGCGATGAGAACCATCGCCACGCGGTGATCGAGCGCCCAGGCGATCAGGCTCTTGTACCTGATCGCCATCCTGTTGAACCAGTTGTTGAACTTCTCGAGCGTGCGGGCGATCGGATTGCGGTGCTCACCCGCCTCGACCTGCGGATCTGCCCAGTAGGCTGAGAGCATCGGGTCGAGCGAGAACGACACGAATAGAGATACGAGGACCGACGCCGCGATTGTGAGCGCGAACGGTTTGAACCACTGCCCGGCGACTCCATACATGAACGCGACGGGCACGAATACCGCGACGATGGAAAACGTAGTCGCCGCGACGGCGAGGCCGATCTCGTCGGTGCCCTCGTGCGACGCCGTCATGTGATCCTTTCCCATCTCGATGTGCCGCACGATGTTCTCGCGCACCACGATCGCGTCATCGATCAGAATACCGATCGCGAGTGAAAGGCCGAGCAGCGACATCGTGTTGAGCGTGAAGCCGAACGCCCACACGGCAATGAACGACGCCATCACCGATACCGGCAGCGCCAGGCCGGTTATGACGGTTGATCTCCAGGAATTCAGGAATACGAATACGACGAGCACCGTGAGCAATGCGCCGATGAGCAGCGCTTCCTCGACGTTGCGGACGGAATCCTTTACGCGGACGCCGGAGTCCTTGATGACGTCGATCTTCACACCCGGTGGCAGTGTCTTCCGGATCTCCGCCACTTTCTTGTTGACCTTGGCGCTCACGTCGGTCGTGCTGTAGCCCTTCGCCTTGACGATGTTGATGCCGACGGCCTCGACGCCGTTGTACAGGGCGAGCGAGCGCTGCTCCTGCGTGCCGTCGATTGCATCAGCGACCTGACCCAGTCTTACGATCTGGCCATTCCGCTCTGCGACGACCAGGTTCATGAAATCCTGCGGACCTTCGAGACGCCCCTGCAGCCGGATGGTCCGCTCGTCGAGATTTCCGTTGAGGCGTCCGACGGGAGCGGCGAGGTTCTGCGACTGCAGCGCCTGCACGACCTGGCCGACGCCGATGCCTGCCGCCTGAAGCGCCTGAGGCCGAAGCTGAATCGTCATCTCGCGTTTCACGCCGCCGACGAGCTGCACCTGTGCGATGCCGGAAACTCCTCTCAGCTTACTCGTGATCTCGGGATCCACGAGACGCGTGAGCTGCGCCGGAGTCATCGCCGGCGAAGCGATCGTCATTGAAATAATCGGCTGGTCCGACGGATC
>JBDTND010000227.1:0-3420 GCA_039933915.1 Gemmatimonadales bacterium
CATCGTGATCGCGGTGCTTTACTTCCCGTGCCGGTCGTACGCTCTTAAGAAGGCGGCGGCGCCGTCGCGTTGGATGAAGTTCATCTGAAGACAAGAACAACAGAAGACTACCTGCCAAGTGCCGTCGGCGGGCCGGCCAGTGGCTGCGGGCCGGAACTCCACCTTAGCGCAGCCCGCGGCCACTAGCCGGCTCGCAGACCGCACTCGGCAGGTAGTCCTCAGTTGCAGTTGCATCTACTTTTCGACGATTTCGATGGTCTGCCCAGCCCTGATCGGCCCCGCGAGAGTTTGCCGCTGCCCCGATGGCCAGCCTACCTCGATGGACATCGAGTGATCAGCGCCGCCGAGTCCGAAATAGAGAGGCAGATCGCTCTGAGACAGGTACCCGGATTTCCCGTCGAGCGGCTTCAGAATCCTGCGACCATCTGGCAACACGACCGTCACCTGGGCGCCGAGCGCTTCGCGGTTGGAGCGCGTGCCGCGAAGACGGACTTTGAGAAATTTCGTCTGGTGCCGCTGCGCCAGATCGCTGATGAGCACCTGTGGACCCGCGTTGAATTCGTTGGTCACGATGTCGAGATCACCATCACCATCCAGATCGACCGCGACTGCGGAACGCGTAGCGAGCGCGCCCAACATCGTCAGCTTGCCAGCGCTGTCGAGGCTGCAGCCTGTCCCTCTCGCCTCCGGTCGTGCGCACTCAGTACACAGAGGATTGAAAGCGTCGCCGCCTTTGCAATCGAGCGTAAACCAGACCTGCTGCGTCGCGCTGTTCGCCCGAGGCTCGACCCCAACCACGAATTCGCTCGGAAGGAAGCGACGGCCCGCTTCATTGAGAAACACTGAGTTGACCGCGTATCTGTACGGAAAGTTCATTCCCGCCGCGATGAAGATGTCGTCCCATCCGTCAGCATTGAAATCGTCGACGCTTGGGCCCCACGGCCAGTGCGTCTCGACGCCAACCGAGTCGGAGACTTCATCGAACCTGTTGCCGCCGCGGTTCGCGAACATCTCGTTTCCGAACACGTAGCCCGCCTTCCCTTCGGGAAACATTCTCGCCGCCACCTTCGACGTGTCGGGCTTGTGCGTGTCATTTGCCCAATCCCCGGGAGCGACGTTCACCCACATGTCGGGGTGCATGCTCGTAACGAAGATGTCGAGCCGGCCATCGCCGTCGAAGTCGAACACCTTCACGCCCATCGCGCCCCACGGAGTTTTCGGGAAGTACGTTTTTGTCGCGTCGCGAAAGTGCTTGCCGCCCTCGTTGAGCCAGAGGTGATTTCCGCCCTGCATGTCGAGGATATAGAGATCGGGAGACCGGTCATGATTCGCATCGATCGCGGTTGCGTCGCCGCTCCAGCTCGGATCGATCAAACCGACCTCACGCGTCACAGCCTTGAACTTGTTGCCGCCGAGGTTGCGGTAGAGAATGCTCGCTTCGCTGCGCTCGGGATGCAGATGGCCGAACAACGCATCGCTGAGGCCGACGTAATACCCGCGCGGCCCCAGCTCATTGCTCGTGAATACGCCAACATTGGTCACGAGGAGGTCGAGCAAGCCGTCGCCGTCATAGTCGAAGAACACAGCGCCGGAGGAATGGCCAACGTACCCCACCCCTGCCGCGGGCGTGATGTCGCGAAACTTCCCGCCGCCGAGATTCTCAAAGAGATGATTGCCGTGACGCACAGTCGTAATGAAGAGATCCGGATCACCGTCGTTGTCGATGTCGGCAAACGAGCACCCGGCTGTGATCGCATCCGGCAGTTCGAGACTGGCACTGTTGGTGATGTTGGAGAAGCGGCCGTTGCCGAGATTCCTCCACAGCTCGTTGGTCCCGAGCTGCGTGCCGAAATAGAGATCGGGAAGTCCATCGCTATCGACATCGGCCGCGCAGATTCCGGATCCGTGGTCGTAGTGAACCAGCTTATAGGATTTGCCGGCGTCGTCCACGATCTGGTTCACGAACGTTATGCCGCTCGCCTGTCTCCGATCAGTGAACCTGAAGTCGTGAACGACGCTCGACCGCGCCGCCATCTCCGATTCCTGGCGGGCGCGGTCGACGAGCCAAGACGGAGTCTCCGCGGCGGACGCATGCTCGGTCGAAGAGCCGCGGCATGCAGCGATCACTGGAATTGCCGAGAGGAGGATCCGATGCGACAAACCTGTGCGCATCGGGCGAGTTTATCTGCCGGGCCTGGATTTCATCAGGCCGATTGGGTCGGCGGTACGATACTACGGGCAAACGACTGGTTAGGAGCGGTAACGGCGAGCAAGGCGCAAACCGCCCTCGAGGCTGGGGATCCTCTGTTATGCGACGGTTAAAGCTACGGCAGGGAATCCAGCGCGCGGCGCTTTCCGAACTGATCGATATCAAAGGCGATCGCCTTTCCCTTGCCCGAGACCGACCCGCGCACTGTCGCAAGCGCTTCGTAGTAATCGAGGTAAGGAAACGACGAGATCTTTCCGCCGACGAACTCGTATTTCGTCACCGCCGCTCTCCACTGCGCCATCTCTTCGGTGACAGCATAAAAGATGTACGGCGAGAAGGATTCGGCGTCCTCCCAGTTATCGGTGTAGTAAACGCCGCGAATGCCGCGATGAGCCGCGTGCGCTGTCACGACGCCTTCGAGTGACGCGAGAAGCACTGCGTCCTGCACGATCAGGCTCGTGTTCGAGTGGTCCTTGTGAATGCTGTGCGACCAGTGCGTGATGATGTACGACGGCTTCACCTGGCGGATGACGTCAGCGACGTACCGTCGCGCAGCTTCGTCGTTCGGGATCTCGCCGTCGCGATACGGGCCGAAGATCGCCTCAGCCCCTATCACCGAATCGGCTGCCAACGCCTCGCGCCGCTTCTGCGCGCCGTACGCACTCGGCGACATCTTCGGGTTTCCGCCTTCGCCGAGCGTCAGGTGGAGGATCACGACTCGATCACCGAGCCTGTGCTGCTTGATGAGGAGCGCGCCGGCCGTCAGCTCCATGTCACCCGCGTGCGCGCCGATCGCGAGTATTGTCCGCGGCGCAGCAGCTGTGGCTTGAGCCAGGAGAGCTGAGTTGGCGAGAAACGTTGAAAGTGCGACGAAACGGATGAGAGATCCACAGCGCTTTCCGATCACGTGCCGTTCTCCGGGTGAGTTGAACAAAGAGACTGCAACAGAACACGGCGGGAGATGCCAGAAAGACAAGATGACAGATGTCAGTTCACTGCCTGCCGACTTCACTAATGCAATGAAGGTACAATCAACTGCCCGTTCTCTCACGCCACAGAGTCAGGTCGGTGAGTAGTGAACTCGGGCCTCGTATCTACGCTTCTGTCGCCTCCCGCCGCGTTCTGTTGCAGTTGAATGCCGTGAATTGGATCGAATGTGCTTGAGTGCCCGTCGAGCCACTTAACCTCTGCAACAGCAGTTGATACTTGGC
>JBDTND010000228.1:0-3411 GCA_039933915.1 Gemmatimonadales bacterium
TCGAACTCAATGGTTGCCTCGTCGCCTGGGCCCATGACGACGTACATGTCATCGGGATTCTTGAGCAGCGGCAGCACGTCCCCGAAGCGGGTGAACGCGCCTTCGATTGGCCGCCACGGTGATTCTTTCTCGACGTCGTTGTACGCAAACCAGTACGGTCCGTAACGACCACCCTTGCGGTACATCCGCGAGAACCCGCGAAAATGCAGATCGGCTGACACAGGCGCGAGCGTCGAGACTTTTGCCGGGCCGGCCGCGAGTGTCCGAGCCACGAACGCCTGGTCCCAATAAATCTGCATGTTCGTGCGAATGCGCACGTGATGGTCGGCGGTCGGGAACTTCCCGGCCAGATCGATCACCATCGTCTTGTCCTTGCCGGACGGGAACCCGATGTTCGCGATCGCGGTGCGCCATCTCCCCGCTGCGTCGCGCACCTCGAGGGAAGGGGAGGCCGGCTTGATCGAAGACTGCTGTCCAAGAGCGACGTTGATGCTCGCGTCCGTGGGATAGATCCAGCCGCGGAGGAAGAGGAATGTATCGGCACCGCCGGCGCTGGCCCCGAGGTCGAGCACGAGATTGTGCGGCTCGACGACGCCCTGATACTTCGTGGGCGTGAGGTTCGAGACGTATACGTCGTCGGTCTCTCGGAGCGCTGGGAGTACATCCTCGCCGCGCTCATTGGTGGCAGAGAGCGGCAGATAGCGTTTCGCGATCTGGAACAGCCTGAGGCTCACCGGCCCCGGTGGAACGAAGCGCTCGTCGACGAACACGTCCACCGAATCCGGGTGGTCGACTGCGAGCAGCTTGACCTCGTCCGCATAAGCCGTCTCCCACAACTCCTCGGTGAACTGGAGCACGTAGCGTCCGTCGCGCGGCTGGAGCGCGTCACCGCGAATGCGAAGGTATTCCTGCGAGGCACCCGCGGGCGCGAACGCACTCGTCCCACCCATGAGGCCGAGTGGCATTCCCAGCGCGCTGCGCCACATCGCATCGGTCACGAACCGGAATTGCTTCCCATCCCATGTGTACGCGAGCGCGCAGGATCCTTTGAGCATCTCGCGCTCGACGACATCCTGGTCCGTTCCCGGGAAGTAGATAGTCTGTGGCACGCCGTTCGGCCATTCCACTCGGAGCACGTCTGCCTTGAGGTGAGGCCCGAGACCGAAGTGCGTCCTGCGCCCCGTGGCGACGCGCGTCTGATAAATGTCGCCGGAGCGAAGCTTCATCTGTGCACCGATGCCAAACGCGTTGTTCTTGCCGCTCCCGGCCCGGAGGGCTTTCAGCTCCACGTTCATGCCGAGGTTGCTGTTCCCGAGATCGTTGCGCAACAGGCGGGGGCCGCCGGCGCCGTCGATCAGCAAGAGATCTTCGTCGCCGTCGTCATCGATATCCGTGACCGCGATGCTCGACGCGCCAAGCGCCCGCACCGGATTGGGAAGTGCCGAGGACCGGTCGACAAATTTGCCCGTGCGGTCGTTCCGAAAGAGGAAAAGACCCGGCGATTTCCTGCCGGTCCCGACTGGGATGCCCGCCACCACAAGATCGAGCCAACCATCATTGTCGTAATCGACGAACGTCGCGGCCAATCCCGGCGTCGAGCGAGCGACACCCAGCGCCGCGCTCGAGCGCGTGTCGCGACTGAAAGTCCCGTTCCCCTTGTTGAGCCAGAGAGTTGGCTCACCGCCATTCGTGCTCGCTACGAAGAGATCGATGAATCCGTCATTGTTGTAATCGCCGGCCGCCGCGGAGAGCGACCCGCCAGTCGTCGCTAGTCCGCTCGCGGCGGTCACGTCGCTGAAACGCTGCGCCCCGCCGTTATGAAAAAGAATGTTGCTGCCGTGCTCGTTGGTGATGAACAAATCGATGCGGCCATCGCCGTCGAAGTCGGCGAAGACGGCGTCGCGGGCACTCCCATCTCCCGCCAACCCAAAGGCTGCCGTCGCTTCGGTGAAAGTACCGTCGAGATTGTTGCGGTAGACGGTGCGCGGGCCATCTCCCAAGAGCAGGAGATCGAGATCGCCGTCGTGATCGAGATCGACGAAGATCGCTTTGCGCGCCCCACGCACGTCCGCAACTCCAGCCTTTGCCGTCACGTCGACGAACGTTCCGTCTCCGCGGTTGCGGAGCAGGTGGCCGCGTCCCTCACCACCAATCACGAAGAGATCGAGCCACCCATCGTTGTCGAAATCCGCGAAAGTCGCGTACGCGGCGCCCCCGGGGAGTGAGATGCCAGCTCTCTCGGTTGCGTCGCGCACGAATCCCCCCTGGACGCGATAGAGATGTACGACAGCCTTCGGCGCCGGCGGCGACCAGATCGAGGCAAACAGGTCGTCCGCCCCGTCGCCATCCACATCACCCACGGCGAGCGCTGTCGGACCGCTGGACCGCTCCGTCGGGGCGGCTCCGCCGGCACCGGTTTCCGCGCCAGGAAGTCCAGCGTCCGACGTTGCGTCGGTGAATTTTGCCAGATCGACCGTCGATCGTTCTCTCACTCCGCGCAGCGTGATGAACGATTTGGGCGCGAAGCTGAGGACAGGACGCCCGGGTATCGGACCGTCGGTCCACTTCACGTCCTCGAGCGATGCCTGATATGGCGAGGTGACTTCCATGACGCCGATCAACCGGTCGAGCACAGGCCGGGCCTCGGCCAGCTTTCCCGCGCGCAGGAGCTGGATCGCGCTGTCGAGATACGTCCTCGCTTCCTTCGGGGGCTCGGGGGGAATGCGACGCACTTCCTCGAGCTGGTGAACGACGCTGTCGGCTTCGCCGCGGCGCGCGAGCGCAGCCACCAGCTTCAACCGCGCGGCGAGATTCGCCGGTGCGACCGCGAGGACGTCTCTGAGGCGGTCTTCATATCTTCGGGCCGCGCCGCTGTCAGTTTGCTGGGCTTCGAGCTCCGCGAGCGCGTACAGCGCGCGAGCGTTGGCTGTCGAGTCTCGGCGCAACCCTTCGAGCGTTGTCCGCGCGTCGGCGGGTCGCTGCGTAAGTGAGTAGAGTCTCGCGAGCGCGAGTCCAATCTCGGCGCTCCTGGGGTCGAGCTCTCGCGCCCGCAGGAGCTGCTTTTCCGCGTCCGCGTATCGCCCGGCTTGCAGGTACGTGAGTCCGAGGTTCGCGTAGCCGAGGGGATCGTCGGGCGCGAGCTTGGTGAGCTTTTTGAATTCGGTCTCCGCTTCCGGCAGCTGGTTTCGCTGGAGATAGCTGAGTCCGAGCATGCGGGCTGTGTACAGCTCTTCAACCGGCGCGGGTTTATCTCGACAAGCGGACGTTGCCGCGAGTAGCGCGGCGCCGATGAGTACGGTCCAGGGTCGCCAACACGTCCGGGTCATGCTTGCCTCATCTACGGGCTCGTAACTGCGCCCGGAATTATTCAGCCGTCGATCTTGAAGGAATCTAAAATGAGCCATTTGCGGC
>JBDTND010000229.1:0-3406 GCA_039933915.1 Gemmatimonadales bacterium
GGACACGCTTCGCCCGGATTCCAGAACCGCACGTCCCAATACGGCACTCCCAGCCAATTGAACTGCGCGTGCTTGTACGGAAGTCCATGCTTCCCGCACCCTGTCCCATCTCTGTAGCCAAAGGCCTTGAGATGGATCCTCGTCCTCACGCTTCCCTTGAAGATCGACGAAGACTCCGTCGTGTTCACGTACTTCCCCATGACTCGGTCCAGCTCTGACTCCGGGTGAGCGAGATACCCATCCAGCCAGATGAGAAGACTTCCGGACGGAACGATTCCCCAGAGCATCGTCTCCCTGATGTCCGAGAGAGGATGCAGAGTAAGGTTGAAAAATTCCGTCGATGGATGCCGCTGCATGTATGGCAGCGTCCCCGTCTGAAACTCACGCAGAGAAAGCGCACCCGCCATGTAAACCACGTTCTTCACTTCGAGCGAATCGTGAGTGCGCAGCGCCTCGTTGGCGACGATCGCCCCCATGCTGTGCCCAACCAGGCTGATCTCGTAAGCCGCCCGGCCGTTTGGTCTGGGAGCTGTCTGCAGCGCCTGAAGAGAATCGAAAAGAATCGCCACCGCGCCGGGCCGGGGCGGCCGCGCGCCTTCAGCAGTGAACGGATTCGACGAGTACGGCTGCTGAAACATCGTCTTGGTTCTGCGCCGCATGTTCTCGAACGCGGGAGTTCCAATCGCATCGAGCACCATCAGGCCGATTGCTTTGATCGGAAGCCATGATAATCCGTTGAGGAGGTCGGTCCCGAACCGCCCTCTGCGGTTCTGCGTTTTGCGCGTAATGACCGGAGCGAACGGATCGAAGCGGTGCCGTCCGATGCTGCGCGCAAGCGATACCCACGTCCGCGTCGGAATGAAATCCAGGGGCGCGGAAGCAAGGTAGAACTGAATCTGTTCACCCCGGCTCCTGTGGTAGGCGAAGCGCGAGGCAAGCGGAACTCGAGGCACCCCGGCCGAATCGGTCGATCCCTTCGCGGCGAGACTTTCATCGAACGCATACACGCTGTCCTCGAACGCGCCGATGATCACGCAGTCGTTGAGCGCCAGATAATTCCTGAGAGCGAGCTGCCTGCTCGCGGCGAATGGCGTTGACGTGGACGAATCCGGACGCGGCGGAACGTCCTGAGTTCCCGCGCACGCCAGCGCTCGGCTCGCCTGTCCCGCCAGCACGATTGGAAGCCGTGTGAGCGCTCTTCCGAAATCCGCGAGAAGAAAGAACGGCGATGTGAGGACACCAATCGGACCGCGGCGTCCCTGTCTCACGTAGAAAAGGTGATCCGCATACGACTCGAGAATCCCGGATTCCCAGTTGATGAAGAGCGGATAGATCTTCGCCGCCGTGTCGGCCTTGATGGCCGAGTCCATTTCGGTGACAACTTGCTGCGATTCGCGAAAGCTGTTGAGGCCGCCGTGGATCCGGATCAGAACGTTGGGATAGCCGCTGTCCGCGTGACTTCTGATTCCGTCCATGATGCTGCTGACGTACCGCTCGTATTGGCCGGGCTGATCGAGCGTCTTGCCAAACCGCGCGACCCGCGGCTCCACGCCCTCGCCATCGTTGTTGACGAAGACAGCGTGGCGAGCCAGCTCGTTTCTCGTCGCCGTGTCGCGGACCGGCGGCAGGCTGAACGGATGGAACGTCGGGACGCAGGCGCTGAGCAGAGTGAGCAACGGGAGTGCTGTCCTGACTATTCTGGCCAGCAGCATCCTTTGATCTCCCGTGATCGCTCGTGACCTGGCATCCGACGGGCATGGTTCTACGCCCCCGCGATAATACAGTTCGAACGATAACCGTTGGAGACAACGATCAGGAGGTCATTTCTTCGGTGGCGTAATGTCTGTCACCGGAAGATCCCAATGCGCCAGCAGGATTTCAAACCGTCGTTGCTCCTCGCGCGTGAAGGTTTGCTGATCCGGCCATAACTCCCTGATCCAGGCGGCTTCATCGGGATTCCCGGTCGTAGCCAGCGCTGAATTCCTGAACATGAGCGTCACGCGGTAATCCCAACGCGCGTCTTCGGTCATGTGATTGGCCGGAGTCTCGATCTTCACCGACAGGATCCGCCCACTCCCGACGTTCTTCTGGAGCAGCGGATAGTGGTTCTTCAGGAACAACTGCAGGAATTCCTGCTGATGCCCCCATTGAACCTTATAGTAGTATTCCATCGTGTAGGGCTGATTCGCTGCGCCCTGTGGCGGAGCGCCCTGCCCCAGCAATGGCAGCGCGACGAGTGAGAGTGAAATCACCAGCATTGCCTTCCGCATTGCTCCTCCAGTAGCGCGACCGGGCAGCCAACTGACTGCCCGGCTCAGGAAGGGAATTCTACTTCAACGTCAGCTGCTGATAGGTTCTCCTGCCGATCGACTCGCGCATGGTGCTCCGATCCGCGAACTGCTGGCTGCGCTGTTGCGGCGTGCTCTGCAGAGCCTTGTTCGCGACCGCGTCCGTGCGATCGGCAAGATTGTCGAACGCCGCCCAGTTTCTGTACGTCGTGGTGAGCATGATGTCGTGATCGCCAGGGGTGCGCGTTTCCGATGTGAGGATCGCGTAGTCGAGAATTACTCCGGCTGCCTTCTGCGCTTCCATGCTCGTTTTGTACGGACCGGCGAGATATTCCATGTACTTGTCGAACATTCCGGGCTTGGTGCGGATGTAGCTCACGGATACTACCGGGCCTTCGCGGTAGGACCTTGTCGAAGCCTGAGCGTTGGCGGTGCCTGGCGTCGCCGAGCCGCCAGCGATGATGAGGCAGGTGGTGAGGCAGAGCAAATGGACTTTCATGGGACCCTCCGTGGGTGGGCTGGTACAAAACTACAAATCGAGGTCCCACATCTTAGCGCCACCTATTTGCTCCGGATAGGCAGGGTGTCTGTTTCAGATCCCCTGATGTCCGGTACCAGTCATACTGCCCTCGTCACTGCGGCCCGTTGGCCCCCGCCACGGCCGACGGTGTCCGCGATGTCAAACCCTGAATCGTGAAGCTCGGAGTGATGAGAGGAGCTTCGCGCGAGTCCGGCTCTTCGGGGACAGGCATCGGTATCGAGAACCGGTACGTGCCGAAGACGAGGTCGTTCGGCAGATGGAACTGCTGCACGACCGTCTGATTCGGATCGAGGAAGCCGACCTCGGTCGGGCAAGCAGTCTTGGGGCGTGGGACGGTGACCCACCCACCGCGATCCTTCATCTGCAGCTCGGTCTTGCAGAAGCCATCGGGATAGAGGAGCTCCACGTCACTCCGGTTGGCGATAGTAACGTTGACGGGCTCGCCAGGAAGGTAGGCGGCGTCGAGGACGCTGGCTGCCACACGTCGTCCCGGGCCGGGGTCGTAGGGTCGGAGGCTCGCACACCCCGACGTCATCAGAGTGATTGCACCAAGACCCAGACTCGCCGCCGCCATTCC
>JBDTND010000230.1:0-3377 GCA_039933915.1 Gemmatimonadales bacterium
GGCTGGCAGGCGCACGCGCGGCCATTTGCTTTCGAGGACACCATGGAATACACCTCGGGAGCGTTTCGCTGGCTGAATGGCACTCCCGTTATTCCAGCCCTCTACGCAGCCGCCGAAGGCCCGAGGATTCTTCGCCGCGCTGGAGTCCCCGCGATCAGGCATAAGAGCCAGCGGCTCACCTCACGGTTGATCGACCTGGCCGACGCCCGTGGCTATACGGTCAACGCTCCGCGTGATCCGGAGCGACGCGGTGGAACCGTCGCGATCGATGTCCCGCACGGCTACGAGGTCGCCCAGCATCTTCTTTCGAAGGACATACTGGTCGACTACCGGGTGGGTGCTGGTATCAGGCTTGCCCCTCACTTCTTCACGAAGGAGGAGGAGCTGGAGGAGGCGGTTGCCGGGATCGATGAAGCTCTGGAGACCGGGAGCTGGCGCCGTTTCTCGGAAAAAATCGCGGTGGTCACCTGAGCCGCGATGGGCGGATGTTACTCACTTGAACATAGCAGTGTCTAAAGAGTACAATAGACTTACACTCGACTCCTCGGAGGGTGCGTCTTCATGCCAACACCTTTTTTGAGTTCTGAAGAGTACGACGAAAGGGCCCATCAACTGTACAATGAAGGACAGTATGACGAAGCTCTCGACGTGCTTAAAGAGGGACTCGGTCTCTATCCGAACTCTGTGGAGCTCCACATAGGGGTTGGCTACGCCCACCACGCCCGCGAGGACTACGCGTGGGCACGGCGCAGCTTCGAGGAAGCGCTTGTCCTGGATCCGGATCATGAGGACGCGCTCGCCGGTCTTGGCGAGACTCTTCTCAAGTTCGGCCAACACGAGCAGGCGCTGCGCAGCTTCCGCCATACGTTGGAGCTGGGATACCAGGACGATGTCGAGCTGATGCTCCAGATCGGCCGCGCGCTGTTCCGCGACGGACTGATCGATGACTCCAAACAGTTCTTCGAGATTGCCGCGCAGCAGACGCCCGATGCGGCTGAAGCCGTGTCGTGCATCGGGTACGCCGAGCACAGGCTCGGAAACGATGACACGGCGATCGCGACCTTGCGTCGCGCTCTCCAGATGGATCCCGATCACACCGAGGCGCGGATCTACCTCGGCAACATCTTCTACGACCGCGGCGATTACGAGGCGGCTCTCTACCATCTCGACCGCTCGGCACCAGACGACCACTGGGACGAGCTCGGGATCTGGAGACTGATAGAGCTGAAGAAGATGATCTATCGCCTGCGCGACAATGACCCGGAGCTTCGTCCGTGGGAGGACAGGCTGCGCGATCTGTCGGGCGATCTCGACGACATCGACGAGATGCTGGCGGAGATCGAGGCGAAGCACATGGACGCGAACCAAAGCGAAGCGAAGGGACAGCTCGAGCTGTTCGGCGCTCTCCTCTCCAGCTTCACCGATGCCAGGACGACGCCCGAGCAGCATCGCATTAAGCTCGACGATGGCAATACATTTGAAGGGACGTGGGAAGAAATCGTCGACAAGATGCGCAATGCCAATTGTCTCAAAGAGACGCCAAAACCGGAGCAGGATGCAGAGAGCTTCATTCGACGTAGCGCGGATGCTGGCCTTTTGCGCATCCTGAGATGAGTCCACAGAACACGCAAGCGGCGCTCGCCTCACTCAACGGTGCGCGCTCAGTTCTGGCGCACTTCGAAACACCACGCAGCTCGGAAGATCTCGCCGCCGACATCATCGACCTGTGGACGGGCGTTGAAAGCGCGCTCCAGGCGCTCGTCGGCAATTCATCGATCGCCGGACAGCAGCTGGTTCGCGCGGCTCGCCAGGCAGAACTGATTACGATCGAGCAGGCGCACACACTACTCGAGTTCCTGGCCGCGCGCGATCGGGCGAACCGCACCAGCTACAAGCCGACGCAGGCCGATGGAGATGCAGCCGTCGACGGGTTCCGGGCGCTGGAATCCGCGCTCACTGGCGCCGCGCCGGTCAAGAGCGCCGCACCTACGAGTTCGTTGCAGGCAGCGTACACTCCACGCTCGCAGCGCCCGGCAGCGCCACCACCGCCGGCGAAGCCAGTCTCGCCGTATGCACCGCCTGTGGCGGGAGGGTACAAGCAACCGCCGGGCTACCAGGCGGGCAAATACGCGGGCCCGCCCACCATCGAGCAGCCTCCGCCGGGCAGCATCCCCCGCGGGGGTACAGAGGTAGGCGTCGCGGTAGGTCGCGGTCACGTCGAGCACGCGCTGGCCGCGGCGGAAAGCCGGCGTCGCATGCCCCGCCTTTCGATGCCGGTTTGGATCGGGACAGCCGTCGTCATTCTGTTGATCGCCGGTGGGTATATGTTTTTCGGCCGTCGTTCTAGCACCGACAACCAGACGGCCGGCATCGACGCCTTGAAGAACGGACAGCTCGAGAGAGCGCGCGGCGAATTCGCCAAGGCGGTGAATGCCGACCCGAAGGCCGCGACCCCGCACGTGTTCCTCGCCAGAATTGCTCGCGAGCAGGGTGACCTGGCCACCGCCCGCGCGCAGCTCGACACCGCGTTGCGCCTGCAGCCGAAGGACGGGATCGCGTTGCGCGAGATGGGTCTCGTCCTTTTCGCGAGCCGTCAGTACGACCTCGCCCGCAGATTCTTCGTGCGAGCGGTACAGGCAAATCCCCAGGATCGCGCTGCGCAGGGATATCTCGGCTGCGCGCTGATGCGGCTCGGTCGCGCGCAGGAGGGAACCAACTTTATCAACAAGGCCGGGACCGGCGCGTGGACCGCGTGCCTGCAACCCGTGGCAACGACACCACCTCCTCCCTTGTGATCGAATTCAGGAACGTCGGGAAGATTTACAAATCACTCCTCGGCAACTCCGTAAAAGCTGTCGAGGAGTTTTCGTTGGTGGTAGCCGAGGGCGAGATACTCGGAATTGCCGGACCGAACGGCGCCGGCAAGACGACGCTCATCGCGATGATGCTCGGCTACCTGCGTCCGACGACGGGAACCGTCGAGATCAAGGGAGTGGCTCCGCGGCAGTATATCGAAAAGAACGGAATCGGCTATCTGTCGGAGTTCGTCGCCATCAACCCCAAGTGGCGCACCGAGAGCGCGCTCGTGCGTTATGCAACGCTTGCCGGAATATCCGAAAGCGAAGTCCCTAAGCGCGTCGCCTATGTCATCGAGCTGCTCGGTCTGGCCGAGCACCGGAGCAAGAAGGTCAAGGCGCTCTCCAAGGGAAACCTTCAGCGACTCGGCCTCGCGCAGGCGCTGCTGCGCGACGAGGCGATTCTCGTTCTCGACGAGCCGACCCATGGGCTCGACCCGCTCTGGACCCAGCGTTTTCGCGACATCGTCGAAGAGCTTCGGAGGCCTGACCGCACGATACTGATCGCGTCGCACAGCCTCG
>JBDTND010000231.1:0-3375 GCA_039933915.1 Gemmatimonadales bacterium
GTGAGCGTGTTGTAAAGACGGAGATCGGAGGCAGCCATTGGAGGAAGCTAGGCCCCCCGATATAGACGGTCAACACAACTGCTCCGCCACTCTGCTTCCCCCAGCCATCTCCCACCGCGGTCCCATCACTCTGCCTTCAACGATATTGATGATGCGCGCGGCAATTCGATGCAGCTCGACTGGATTGGGCGCCGCAAGAATGATCGTGATGCCGCGACGAGCGATTCGGGTCAGCAGGGCGGAAACGTCCTTGTCGAAGAGCAATCCCTCTCCACAGAGCGTTTCGTCGAGGAGGATTGCGCGCGGAGATCCGATCAGCGACTGCGCGAGTCCGAGCCGTTGCAGCAGGGTCGTCGACAAGCTGCTCACGCGACGCGTCGCATGGATGTGCAGGCAGACATCCCTCAACGCCGCTTCCACCTGCGCGGCGCGATTCGCCGAGGAGAGATCGTGAAGCGTCGCGTAGTACTCGAGGGCCTCGCGAACGGTGAGGAAAGAGTAGTAGCCCGCGCGCTGCGGAACGTAAGCGAGACCCGGCGGCACACGATGTCCGGTTACCTGCGCTCCAAACCACGTGATGCTGCCGGCGTCTCCCCGGAGCAGGCCGGCGAGACAGAGCAGCAGCGTCGACTTTCCGGCACCAGGCCGGCCGACCAATCCGATTATCTCTCCCGTGCCGACGTCGAACGAAACATCGCGGAGCGCCGGAATGGCAATCGACCGGGCTTTCGAGCCGGAATGATACGTCTTGTTGAGACCTCTGACTGACAATGCGAGCTGCACTGGCGAGACCCTCCCGCAAGAGTGTGCGGACACGATCGCGGTGCGGCAGCAAGGCAGAGCAATCGTTGGAGGGCGACTCGAAGCAATAACACGCGTGGCGCGAAACTTTCATTCAGCGGCGCGTCTTTCTCACACAATCGCAACAACTAAATTGGAGCAATCAGAGATGAGAAATTCATTTGTGGGACATTCATGAACAAATCACGCGCGTTGTTTCGCATCGCCATACCGGCGGTTCTTTTCGCGTGCGGCGATTCGACGTCGCCGCAGATTTCGGTGGTGGGGAGCTACCAGGCCGTCGTCTTCGCAACGACACCGAGCGGTGGCTCGCCGAGGGACGAGCTTCAGGCGGGAAGCACTTTTACCATCAGGCTGAATTCGGACGGCTCGACGTCCGGGCATCTGTTCGTCGCTGCCAACGGCACTACACCGGCGCTTAACGCGGACATGACCGGAACGTGGACGCGGACCGGCAACTCGGTCAATTTCACCCAGGCGGCAGACACGTTCGTAAGAAACATGACGTTCGCTGTTGAGCGAGTCGATACAAACGTGGCCGTTCTGCTGGGCGATAAAGTTTTTTCGGGAACGCAAATCACCGTGCTGCTGGGACAGGTGTGAGCCCAACCAGAGCGCTCTAAGCGGTCTTGGGCAGCCCCTGATTCTCGCGAAACGCGATGAGATCGGGCGGAGACGTGGCGGCAACGAGCACACCGCCGTCGGGAACGGGCACGCGCAACACGAAGATCCTGTCGCGCGTGGTCTTCCTGAATCCCTGCCCCTCGTAAATGCGGTTGATGAGAATGCGCCGCACGATCACCATCACGCTGACGAGCGTCGGCAGCGCCACGACCAGTCCGAGCGGGCCAAGTATTTTCCCGATCACGAGCACTGCTGTGATCGTGAGCACCGGCGGCATGTCGATTTTCTTCGACATCACGAGTGGCGAAACGAGATTGCCCTCGATCAGGTGAATGACCACGCCCAGCAGCAGCACGTACAGCGCGCGCGTACCACCTCCGGGTCCGCCCAGCACGAAGAGCGCGGGCAGAGTCGTTGAAAGCAGGGTGCCGAAAAACGGGATCACCGCCACGAGCCCGGTGAACACGCCAAACGTCAGCCAGTACGGAACGTTGAGTGCGTACAATCCAGCCGCTGTGAGCGCGGCCAGCAGTGTCATCGTCAGCAGCTGGCCGACGATGTAGGCGCGGAGCGCGTCAGCGAGACCGCGAAGGACGTCGCGCACGAGGTCACGGTGGATCGGCGGAAAGAGAGCGATGAGCCACTCTCTGTAGACACCTGGCTGGAGCGCGAGGTAGATGCTCATCACCGCCACCGCGAAGCAGTCGATCAGCACGTGAACCAGGGAGAAAACCTTGGGCACGAGGCCCTCCGCCTGGCTGGCAACCTGGTCGTAAACCGCGGTGATGAGCGGATGCTCGCCCGGCTTCCAGACATCACGCATCGCGGGAAAGCGCGCAATGAAGTGGTCGATGCCCGTTTCCCACGCGCTGATGTAATCCGGCAGCACTACGATCAGCCCGCGCGTCTGCTCGACGACCGGCGGGAGCAGAATCGCGAAGAGCCCAAGCAGCGCGGATGCACTACCGACGACGGAGATGAAGAAGGCGATCCTCGGCGGGACGCGAAGCCGCTCGACGAGGAGATCTCTCACCGCGCCGAGGTAGAGCGAGATGATTATCGCGATGAAGAGGAGAAGAAATACGTCGGCGGTCGCCCCAAGCATCCACAGAAGGAGAACCGTGATTATCACGCCGGCGAGAACCGGCGCTACTCTTCCCCGGCCTGGTGCCGCCGCGCTAGCCACTACTTGTTCTCGTCGTGAATCTCTTCGACCTCAATGGCCTCTTCTTCGTGGTGGCCGGCATTGAGCGCCTTGTTGGTCGCGTTTGCCGCTGGAAGCACTCCCATCTTCTGCTTCAGCTGTATGAGCAACATCTCGGCCGACTGATTTCCGCCCGCCGCTTCGAGGCGCTTGAAGTCCTTCGCGAGCTTGTCGCCCGAGAACTCTTCGTCGATCTCGGCGCTCGCTTTGATCCGGCGCTCGTTGGAATCGATCTTCTCTTCCATCCGGGCGAATGCCTCGAATGCCGACTTGTCCGACATGTGCGACATCGTCTCGTTGATGCGCTTCTGCGCTTCAGCGCGACGTTGCTTGGCGAGAAGCAGATTCTTCTTGCGATTTGCCTCTTCGATGTTGTCGTTCAAACCACGCAGTGATTCCTTGAGCCGGTCGGTCTCCTGCTTGTGCGCCTGCCAGGTGAGATTGAGCTGGTCGCCGCGCGACATGTGCTCGCCGCGGCGAACAAGCGCCTGCTTCGCGAGCTCGTCCTGATTCTGCTGCACCGCGAGCATCGCTCTCCGCTCCCAGTCCTCGGCTTCCTTTAGCTCCTGCCGGGTCTGATCCTGGAGGCGCTTCTCGTCGGCGATGGCGGCGGCGACCTGCTGCTTCGCCTTCACCAGCTGCGATCTCATGTCGAGAATGATCTGGTTCAACATCTTCTCGGGCTGCTCGAATTCCGAGATGACCGCGTTGACGTTGGACCGGAACAGCATTGCTATGCGATCGAA
>JBDTND010000232.1:0-3368 GCA_039933915.1 Gemmatimonadales bacterium
TGTTCGATGGCGTATAGCAGGGCGAGCATTGCGCCCCAGGAATACCCAACGATGGCCAGTGGATCGAGGCCGAACTCCCGCGCGATCGCTCCCATGTCATGGACGTGCGTCTTCCACGTGATGGGTGTTTTCGCGTCCGATTTCGACTGGCCTCCTCCGCGCTGGTCGTAAAAGAAGAGATCGTGCTTCTCGCCCAGGTGGAGCATCTGCGGCAGCAGATACCGGTGGTCGGCGCCGGGGCCTCCATGAAGAACGAGCAGCTTCGGGGCCCCCACACGGCCATACTTCGCCCAGTAGAGGGGCGAGCCGGTCGTGGTCGTGAATCCTTCTTCCCGCGGGGCGGGAATCGGTTTGGGCGACATGCAGCGCGCTCAGCGCGCGGTGAAATCGGTCTTGGCCGTCACCGCTCTGCAGGTTGCCGCGATCAGCTCCGCTGTGTGATCGATATCGTGGACGCTCACCATCTCGTTGGGTGAGTGCATGTATCGGTTCGGCACTGAGACGAGACCCGTCGCGACTCCCTCGCGCGCGATGTGAATCGCATCCGCATCGGTGCTCGTTTCGCGTCCCGCGGCGTGGAGCGAGAACGGAATCTTCCTGGTTTCCGCGGTTTTCCTCAGAAGCTCGAACACCACGGGCGAGATGATCGACCCGCGCGTCAGCACCGGCCCCCCATCGATCGCGGCGTCGCCGTATTCCTTTTTCTCGACGCTCGGGTGATCGATGGCGAAGGTCACATCGACGACGATCGCCATCTGCGGCCCAATGCACGTCGCGCAGATGCCGGCGCCGCCTCCCCGATACCCGATCTCCTCCTGGGCCGTGGCCACCGCGACCACTTTTGCCACGCCCGGTTTCTCCGAGTATCTCCGCAGGGCCTCGAGCACGACGAAGGCGCCAATGCGATCGTCGATCGAGCGCGAAACGAGACGGCCGTTTGGAAAGTCCATCGTCCGCGAGTCGATCACGCCCGAGTCGCCGATAAGAACAATCTTCTCCGCTTCTTTCTTCGATTTGGCGCCCAGGTCGACCCAGAGATCCGTGAACTTGACGGCCTTGTCGCGCTCTTCCTGCTTGATGAGATGGATCGGCTTCCTTCCAACTACGCCGAACGCATCACCATCTCGTCCGCTGAACCTCAGACGCTGTCCGATCAGCACCTGGGGATCCCAGCCCCCGATTGGCTGGATGTAGGCGAAGCCCTGATCATCGATGTAGCTGATGATGACCCCGATCTCGTCGATGTGCCCGGCGAGCATGATGGTCGGCTTGCCACCGCCGTTTATCTCCGCGAGGCTGTTGCCCGCTACGTCATTGCTCACGGTCGCGAACTTCTTTGCATATTCGCGCCACACTTTCGCCGGCGCCGTCTCGAAACCCGATGGTCCGGGCGTGTCGAGGAGCTTCTTCAGGAAGCTGAGTGATTCGGTTGAGATCATTCGAACACGTGTGTATTCATGGAGCTCTGCCCTCTTGCAACGAGATAGAGTGGCACTGCGGGAGCGGGAACCTGTGAAGGCTCGAATATAGCACACACTTTGCGCACATCAGCCGTCATATGACAACAAGATGCCTTTCGCTGCTCGCTGCCCTGATCGCCGCCACGCCCTCGCCACGCCCGGCGGTGGCGCAGGGTGCCGCCATTTCCGCGCCGCTCACCGACATCCGGTACGAGGTGACGTTCACAAAGGCAAACGGTGAGAGCCGGCAGGTGACGTCTGCCATGACATTCACCGTCGGAGGAATCGATCCCGTCGTGCTCTCGCTGCCGAAGTGGACTCCGGGTGCCTACGAGATCGACAACTTTGCGCGAGATGTTTCCAACTTTACGGCGGAGCAGGGTGGAAACTCCCTGACCTGGGACAAGGTCGATCCCGACACGTGGCGCGTTCGCCCCCGCGGAGTGGGCGAGATCACGGTTCGATTCGACTATCTGGCCGACAGCCTCGACAACGCGAACAGCTGGTCGCGCCCGGATTTTCTGCTCTTCAACGGGACGAATCTCTTTCTCTATCCCGAGGGCAGGGGGTTCGAGTTTCCATCATCGGTGACGGTTCAAACTGAAGCCGGATGGAATGTCGCGACGGGAATGACGTCAACGGGGCCGCGTCGCTATGTCGCGTCGAATTATCACGATCTCGTGGACATGCCGTTCTTCGTCGGCCGGTTCGACCTGGACAGCACCCAGATATCCGGGACATGGGTTCGATTCGCTACGTATCCAGCGGGGAGTGTAACCGGTGGCGCGCGCGTCGCGGTGTGGGAGGCTCTCAAGCGCGTCATTCCCGCCGAAGTGCGGGTGTTCGGCGAAGTTCCCTGGACCACGTATAGCGTGCTCCAGATCGCAGACCCATCGTACGGCGGGGGGTCTGGCCTCGAGCACCAGAATTCCCATGTCGACGTTCTCGGTCCGGGCATGCTCGGGTCACCGGTGCTGTTGTCGCTCTACGCGCACGAGATCTTCCACGCCTGGAACGTCAAGCGGCTGCGGCCGAGCGAGCTCTGGCCGTACCGGTACGACGGAGAGCAGCCGACGCCGCTGCTGTGGATCAGCGAAGGAATCACCGATTACTACGCCGATCTGGCGGAAGTACGCGGCGGCATTATCGATGCGAGCGGTTTCTATGCCGCGACCAGCGACAAGGTTTTGCAGGTCGAGGCCGTGACGCCGACCGCGCTCGAGGATGCGTCGCTGTCCACGTGGATACATCCGCGCGATGGCAGCGAGTATCTCTACTACCCGAAGGGATCGCTCGCCGGACTGCTTATCGACATCATGATCCGCGATGCGAGCGACAACCACAGCTCGCTGGACGATGTGATGCGAACGTTGTACAACGCGGCGTACAAGAATGGCCGTGGTTTCACGTCGGACGAGTGGTGGTCGACGGTGACAAGCGCCGCGCGCGGGAAATCATTTATGGACTTCTACGCTCGCTACATCGATGGCCGCGAGCCGTTTCCATACGACAATGTCCTGCCGTTGGCCGGGCTAAAACTGGCAAGGGATACCACGCGGGTGCCGCAGCTGGGAATCGCAAGCCTTCAGGATTCTACAGGGTTGCACGTGACTGATGTCGTTCCCGAGAGCTCCGCCGCGGCCGCGGGAGTGCAGCCGGGGGATCAGCTCGTCTCAGTTGGCGGCATCAACGCCGACGATCCGAACTGGACCGACAAATTCCGCTCGCGCTACGCGCGTCAGCCCGAGGGCACGTTGCTTCCGGTTATTGTCAGGAGGAACGGCGCCGAGCAGACGCTCTCGGCTCGCCTTCACTTCGTGGCGAGAGTGGAGTCTCGCGTGATCGCGGATCCGCGCGCTTCAGCTAAGGCACGCAGAGTTCGGGATGGGATCCTGCATGGTACCACGC
>JBDTND010000233.1:0-3303 GCA_039933915.1 Gemmatimonadales bacterium
GGGCGGATTAGGCCTGGCGCTTTCCATCTTCTTCGCGCTGCTTGCACTCGATGCAATAACGGGCGTGCGGCAGCGCGTCGAGACGCTCAAAGCTGATCTCCCGTCCGCAGTTGTGGCACTTGCCGAACTGCTCGGGATTGCGATAGAGCCTGCGCAGGGCTTCGTCGATGTGCCAGAGGAAGCGGCCTTCCTGGCTCGCGAACAGAAACGCCTTTTCGCGCTCCATCGCGTCGGTACCCTGGTCGGCCATATGGAAGGAATACGCGCTCAGGTTGCCATCCGCGCCCTGCGGCGTCGAGCCGAATGTCTCGTCGTAATGCCCGAGCTCCTTCAGGACGCGCTTCCGCTCTTCGAGCAGGCGCTTCTCAAAATGCTGAAGGCTCTTCTTCGGCATCGCCTTTGGCTTGTTCGGCTTCTTGTTGCTGGCTGCTGTTGCCATTTCTAACCTACCCTCTCCAAGGCGACTGCGACGCTCTGCCCATCAAGGTCGAACGTGTGAGTCGCGTGTTTTTCGTCGATTGATTCGCCCAACGTGACCGTTCTGGCGAGTACTTCATCGGCAATCCATTTCTGGAAAGCGTTTGCTGCCTCGTGAATCTCCGCGCTACCGGCGATGAAGACCGTAATGCGATCGCTCACCGCGAAACCCAATTCCTTCCTGAGCCTTTGAATGCGGCTCACCATCTCACGGGCGAGACCTTCCAGCCTCAGCTCGCGGGTCACTACGATATCGAGGGCGGCAAAATAGCCACCTTCTTCCTTCACCACCATATCACCCGAAGCCGTTCGCACGATGACCAGGTCCTCGCCGTCCAGCTCATGGGAGTCATTGCCAACTGAAACGTAGAGCGGCTTCCCTGCTTCGAACTCTCTCAGTGCTTCGCTGATCAACGCCTGGACGGCCTCGGCCGCCAGTGGAGTGTTCTTACCGAACTTCTTACCCAGAGACCTGAAATTCGGCTTAGCCTTTAAAGTTACTAGGTCGTCAGCGCTTGAACTGAACTCGACAACCTTAATGTTGAGTTCGGCCGCCAGGAGCTGGGTCAGTTCCCGCACCATGGCTCCAGCGCCTGCCTCGCCGCCGGATGCGCCCCCACGCATAGGCACGACGCATACCATGCGGGCGAGCGGTTGCCTGACCTTCACGCCCGCCTCTTCCCGGGCAGCCCGGCCAAGCGTCGCGAGCGTTCTGACGTGGTGCATGGCGCGTTCGAGGTCGGCATCGATCGCTCCGGGTTCCCCGCGCGTAAAGGACGCCAGGTGCACCGAGGTGCCCGTGAGCTCGCGATGAACCCAATCGGTGATGAATGGGGCGAACGGCGCCAGAAGCCGGCATGTAACCGTGAGTATCTCGTGCAGCGTGGCGAACGCCGCCCGGTTGTCCTCGGTATCGACATCATAGAACCGATGGCGGCTCTGACGCACATACCATTTCGAGACGTCTTCGTCGAAGAACAGCATCACGGCCTTGGCGGCGTTGGTCGCCTCGTAGCGCCTGAGCATCTCATCGGCTTCGTGCTCGACGGTTGCCAGGCGTGACAGAATCCAGCGGTCAAGAAGCGGGCGATTGGCTGGCGCCGGATCCTTGTCCGAGGGCGACCATCCGAAGTTCGCGTATTCGGCGAAGATGCCGGTGTAGACGTTCTTGAAAGTCAGCAGGAAGCGTCCGGCCGTGTCGCGAATTCCAGATTCGTCGAAACGGCGCGGCGTCCAGAGCTGGCTCGACGTAGTGAGAAAAAGGCGAACGGCGTCGGCCCCGTAACGTGGGATCACCGACTCCGGATCGATGATGTTCCCGAGCCGCTTCGACATTTTCTGTCCGTCGGCGTCGAGAACGAGATCGTTGACGACGACCGCGCGGTATGGCGCGGTGTCGCCCACGGACAGCGAATGAGCCTCGTGCGCGAGCAGGTTGTTGGGGAGCGCGTCGCCAAGACCGGTGGCGATCGCGAGCAGCGAATAAAACCAGCCGCGGGTCTGGTCGATTCCCTCGGCGATGAAATCAGCGGGATAATAGCGCTCGAATTTCTCGCGATTCTCGAACGGAAAATGCCACTGGGCGAACGGCATCGAGCCCGAGTCGAACCATGCATCGATGACCTCTGGAGTGCGGATCATGGTTCCCCCGCACTTGCACTTCCACGTGTAGTTGTCGATGAACGGCTTGTGGGGATCGAAGTTGTCCGGGAGCGTGACTCCCGAGCGCTCCGACAGCTCGGCGTATCCGCCAACGGCTTCAGAGTGCGACTCGTCGCGATCGCAGACCCAGATGGGAAGCGGCGTTCCCCAGTACCGGTCGCGCGAGACGGCCCAGTCGATGTTGTTGGTCAGCCACTCGCCGAAGCGTCCAGTCCCTGTTTCAGGCGGATGCCAGTCGACGCGCGAGTTCCGCACGAGCATCGCGTCCTTGAATTCGGTCGTGCGAATGAACCACGACGTGCGCGCGTAGTAGAGCAGCGGCGTCTCGCAGCGCCAGCAATGGGGGTACGCGTGCTCATGCAACGTGGATTTCCAGAGAACGCCGCGGCGCTTCAGCTCCTCGAGGATGACCGCATCCGCATCCTTCACGAACATTCCGCCCACGAGCGGCATCTCCGGCGGAAACTCACCGCGGAGATTCACCGGCTGCAGGAACGCCAGTCCGTTGCGCTGGCCCGCCGCGTAGTCGTCCGCACCGAAGGCAGGCGCCATGTGCACGACACCCGTTCCCTCTTCGGCCGACACGAAGTCCTCACCGATGATTATCTCGTGCTTGCCTTCCTGGTACTGAATCCAGTCGAGCGGCCGCTCGTAGCGCTTGCCGACCAGATCACTGCCCTGGAATGTCCGCACCGTCTCCCATCGCGCTGCGTAGTCTTCGCCGAGCACGCCGGCAACTCGCGACAGAGCGAGGATGACAGTCTCGCCACCATCCGATTTTTTCTTGCGCAGCTCGGCGTACTCGAGCGTGGGCTTGACGGCGAGGGCGACGTTGGAGACCAGCGTCCACGGCGTGGTCGTCCACACCAGAATCCGCCGGCGCGTGCCCGACGGTTTGTCCTCGACAAGGTCAAGGGCGACGAACGCGCTGGGATCCTTCACGTCCTTATAGCCCTGTGCGACCTCGTGGCTGGAGAGCGTCGTCCCGCAGCGCGCGCAATACGGAAGCACCTTGTGCCCGCGATAGAGGCGACCTTTACGGAACATCGTCGCGAGCGCCCACCACACACTCTCGATGTAGTTGTTCGAGTACGTGACGTAGGGGTCGCTGTAGTCCAGCCAGTACGCGATGCGCTCGCTCAGCTGCTCCCAATCGGCGCGGTA
>JBDTND010000234.1:0-3258 GCA_039933915.1 Gemmatimonadales bacterium
CCACGATCGTCGCGCTCGAGCAGAACTACCGCTCGACCCAGCCGATTCTGAGCGTAACGAACACGCTGATTTCCCGGGCAGCCGAGAGGTTCACGAAGAATCTCTGGACCGAGCGCACGGGGGGCGAGGCGCCATGGCTGGTTTCAGCTCGCGACGAACAGCAGCAGACACAGTTCGTCGTCGACCGCATCCTCGAGCTGCACGAGGAAGGCACTCGGCTCTCACAGATTGCCGTGCTCTTTCGCGCGGGATACATGTCGGCGGACCTCGAGATCGAGCTCACGAACCGCAAGATCCCGTTCGAGAAATGGGGCGGCCTCAAGTTCCTCGAGGCCGCCCACGTCAAAGACGTTCTGGCGTTCCTCCGCATTCTCGAAAATCCTCGTGACGAGGTGAGCTGGTACAGGCTGCTGCTGTTGCTTCCCGGGATCGGCGATGCCACGGCGCGCGCGGCGATCGAAGCGATGATCGCGGCCGCCTGGGAATCGAGCGCCTTCGGGCGCTACAGCCCCCCGCCGCGGGCCAGGGCTGCTCACGCCGCCCTGGTCAATCTGCTCGACGGTCTCCGCGCCGGGCAGTTTCAGGCCGAGGCGCAGGTCTCCGCCGACATTGCACGCGTGAGGCTGCTGTACGACAACATCCTTCGCGAGCGCTACGATCGCGTCGAGCCAAGACTGGCCGATCTCGATCAGCTTCAGACGATTGCCGCCGGCTATCCCGACCGCGCCACCTTTCTGTCGGCCCTCGCGCTCGAGCCGCCCCAGGCAACGCAGGACCTGCCGGGCGGAATCAAGGAAGACGATGACTGCCTCGTTCTCAGCACCGCGCACTCCGCCAAAGGAAAAGAATGGGACGCGGTTTTCGTGATCTGGGCGGTCGACGGCTGGTTTCCGTCAGCGCGTTGTCTCAACAACGATGAAGAGACGGAAGAAGAGCGCCGGCTGATGTACGTGGCGTTGACGCGCGCGCGCAATCATCTGAGCGTGACTTATCCGCTCAATGCCTACTCGTCGCGGCGCGGAGCGGACTACTCGCTTGATCAGCTTTGTCGATTCATCGACCGTGGCGTTCGTGACAACATGCAGCGCGTCGCCCTCAGCTCCAACAGCGCGCCGGCCGCGGTTGAGCAAGTCCCGAAGCAGCCGATCCTCGATCTTCGCGCGCTACTGCGATCGAGATTCAGCGCCACGTAGTCAATTTGTAAGTATCGTAGCAACGCCGTAACAACCCGCTCCCGATAGAAACAATCACCAACCAGCGTCGTAGGGGGAGATACATCCAACGCCGGGACCGTGCTTACGAAAATCGGATCGCATTCGCGACTTCTTGCCGCGCAGATAGCGCTCTCAACTCTCTCATCCGCCGCCGTGGCACAATCGGCACCCGCGGCGATCGATGGGAAGCGGATCAGCGGCGCACATTATCGTCTGCCGGCTTATGAGACATTGCCTGACGGCGTGAGAAGGGAGCTCGACCAGACAGCAACTCGACTCGCATACGATAGCACACGACGGGACCACAACTTCATTCTCGAGCGAGTCCGGTATTGGAGTGATGGGCTTTCGGTTGTCGCGTACGTCTACCAACCCGCACTCCATCCATCTCGGCCACGGCCGGCGATCATCTACTCGCGCGGCTCTTATGTCGCCGGAGATCTGGCGCCGGTCCTCGCACCCATGCTCCATCGCCTGGCGCTCGAGGGATACACGATTGTCGCGCCGCAGTATCGCGGGAGCGATGGCGGCGACGGCAAGGACGAGATGGGAGGGGCGGACGTAGACGATGTGTTGAACGCCGTTCGCCTGGCGGCGAGCCTGCCCGGAATCGACAGCGCGCGAATGTTTCTCTATGGCGAGTCGCGCGGCGGAATGATGACCTATCAGGCGATCCGCGCCCGTGCACCCGTCAAAGCGGCGGCGGTTGTCGGAGCCTTTGCGGATCTCGACAGCCTGCTCGCGAATGATCCACGTTCGCGTGGAGCGGCAACGCAAATCTGGCCAGACTACGCCTCCCGGAGTGCCGAGATCGCGAACAAAAGGTCAGCGGATAGGTGGGCCGGTGATTTGACCGTGCCGCTTCTCATCCTCCATGGCGGTGCCGACCCACAGGTTTCGCCCCGACAAGCGCTCCGATTAGCGCTCAAGCTCGACGAATTGGGGCGGACGTACGAACTGCACGTCTTTGCCGGCGGGTCACACACACTCTTCGCCCGCGCAGCGGAGCGGGATGCTGCCGTCGCCGCATGGTTCCGGCGATACTAGAAGGAGCGCTAGTGTGCAGCAGGGGCCGAGGCAAGGGAATCGGCTCCAACGCCTACCCATCGTCTTAGTGCAGTGAACGGCGCTTTCGGGTTCGCCTTAGCCAGTCCGATCACTCGTCCGATCGTCCGCTTGAGATCGCTCCCCTCTCGCTCGTAGATGAGATCGAACACATCGAGATCGCTCGCGTACACCTTCCGCGCCAGAAGTGACGCATTGTCGAGAGGCACCCGCTCGGCGTACTTCGGATTGATCGTCTTGAATTGGGGGGCGATCTCATTCACCAGCGCCACTCGCGCGCGTGCATAAACCGTGTCGCGCGCGGCGATGCGCGACTCCTTCGATTCCGGATGCGCGGCGTACGCCGAGTCGAGCGACTTGATCACGCGCGACCAGAACCTGGCCAGCAGCTTGTCATCCTCCCACTCCGCGTCGAGCTTCGCCGCCGCAGCCAGCTGCCCGCGCGACCTGAAAAAAGCCGCGCCACCGCGAGCTCCCACGAACATCGCAAAGGATTCGTTGAACGGCGCCTGACCCGAAGCGTAGAAGGTGTTGTGGGTCAGCTCGTGAATGACTGTGTTCGCGAGCCCGATTGAGTCATCCCTAAGCGTGGTGTTGAGGAGCGGGTCGTTAAAGAACCCGAGCGTGCTGAACGCATCGGACGGCCGCACGTACACATCAAACCCGTCGGCGGCTAATGCCTTTGCATCTTTCTTCGCGGCACCGAAGTCGAAATACCCTTTGTACGGCACTCGGCCGACGATGGGAAACCACCAAGTGTAAGGCTTGAGCGTATCACGGTAGGCTGCCGACAGTAAAAGCACCAAAGTGTCATGATCTAGGCGTGAATATGTCGTGAAACTGTCTTTAGTCCTTAACCTAATGCTGTCCTGGGCGTACTTTCGGGTGGCCAAAACGACCTTTAGCTTCTCCCGCGCGTCCTCCGGCGTCCGCGGATCCGATATAATCTCGGAAATCGGCTGGCGCCGGCTCAGAATCT
>JBDTND010000235.1:0-3222 GCA_039933915.1 Gemmatimonadales bacterium
CCCTGGCACGGCTCCTCGATTACCGCGGTTCTGAAAGGAGTCGACGCGAAGACTGCCGCTCTTCGAAGCATCCCCAAGGGTCACACCATCTGGGAACTGGTCCTCCACATGACGTCGTGGACACGCGAGGTGGCTTCGCGGGTTCGGGGCGCACCGGTGAAATCCCCCACTGATTGGCCGGTTCCGAAGACCAAAGGCGGGGAGATCGCATGGCGCGCGGCTCAGGACGATCTAGCCGCCGCACAAAAAGATCTGGAGCAAGCCGTCGATTCTCTCGGGGCCGACGATCTCCTTCGGTGGGTAGGAGACCAGCGAGACCTGGCACTTGGTAACGGGCAGACCACCGGCACTCTGATTCGCGGGCTTATGCATCATCACACCTACCACCAGGGTCAGATAGCAATACTCAAGAGGGCCGCCGAGGAGTGAGACAAACCTTTCCCTCTGTGCGGTGTCTAATTTTTCGTACGCTTCAGCCCTGGCGCACTCACGTCCATCCTACCCCTTCATGACAACCCTTCCTGGACCAGTTTTACTGTTCGCCGTCCTGACGATCGCTGGCTCCGCACCCGGTCAACAGGCCGCGAAGGCGCCGACGGACGCGGGATCGCCTCCCCCGGCGTGGGACGTGTTGATGCGCCCGCGCACGCATGTACCTGCGCCCACGACGGCCGCGATCACTCCCGCCGATCTGAGGACCCGCCTCTTTATCTTCGCCGACGATTCGATGCAGGGGCGGCTGCTGGCGACCGCCGGGAATGTGAAGGGTGTCGAATACATCGCCGGCGAGCTGAAGCGGATGGGCCTGACTCCGATGGGTGACAACGGAACGTTCTTCCAATCCGTGAACGTCGTGGATCGGAAATTCGACGACGCGTCGAGGCTCATCGTCGGCTCAACCGCGTTCGTTCCGTGGACCGACTTCGCGCTGCGCGACCAGGGCGACGGCGCGCGCAGTCTCAACGGCGTCCAGGCGGTCTTCGGCGGGACGTGGGGCGATTCTGCGTCCCTCATCGCTCCGTCGGCGGCCGCCGGCAAGCTGGTCGTGCTCAAGGTCAACCCCGCCGGGGTTACGCAAGGCTCGGGCGGCGGAGTGAACCGCGCGCTCGCAACACGCTATTTCCAGAACGCAGCGGGAATCGCGATCGCGACTCTCGAGGCCATGCCCGCGCCGATGATTCAGCTCTTCCAGCAGCCGAACCAGCTGCTGAAGGAAGGAGCTGATCCCGAGCTCCCGTCATTCCTTTACGTCAACAGAAATCTCGCCAATGCGCTCCTGAGCGCGAATATCGACAGCGCGAAAACGGGCGCAATCGGCGCGACTGTGACATCGACGCCCCGGTTCAGCGAATCCCCTGTCCAGTATCCCGCTCGCAACGTGGTCGCCATGATTCGCGGGAGCGATCCAAAGCTGCGCGACGAGTACGTCGCGATCGGCGCGCACAACGATCACATCGGCTGGAGCACGCGGCCGGTCGCGCACGATTCCATATATGTAGTGAATCATCTTTTCCGCACTGGTGGCGCTGACGATCGTCCGCCGCAGCTCGATGCCGCGCAGCAGGCGCAGGTCAACTCGCTGATTGCCGACATCAGAAGACGCGGGAACGGCACGACGGCTCGCCTCGATTCCATTTACAACGGCGCCGATGACGACGGCTCCGGCAGCGTCAGCGCTCTCGAGATCGCGCAGTATTTCGCGGCTCGGAGGGTGAAGCCGAAACGGTCGCTGCTATTCGTCTGGCATGTCGGCGAGGAAGCCGGCCTCTACGGATCGGAGTGGTATACCGATCACCCGACAGTTCCCCGGGAATCCATCGTCGCGCAGCTCAACATGGATATGATCGGCAGGGGCGCGGCTTCCGATAACACCGGAATGACCAAAGAGGGCGCGCGCTACAACGGCAATCCGGATTACGTGCAGCTCGTTGGGTCGCGGCGGCTTTCCACGCAGCTGGGCGATCTCGCCGAAGCGGTGAATCGCACGGAGAAGCGTCCTCTGGCTTTCGATTACAAGATGGATGCGAATGGACACCCTGTGAACATCTATTGCCGCAGCGACCACTACGAGTACGCGCGCTACGGCATTCCGATCATTTTTTTCACCACCGGTGGTCATGCCGATTACCACCAGGTCACGGACGAAGCGCAGTATGTCGATTACGACCGCATGGCGAGAGTGGCGCAGTATGTCGCCGATCTGGCTACGAAGGTCGCGGACCTGGACCACCGTCCGGTGGTCGATAAACCGAAGCCAGACCCGCACGGACAGTGCGTGCAGTAAGCGAATTTCCACCCGCCCCTTAACTCCAATGGCCCCCGCCAGTTGGGTGACGCGATCTGAAGTCCGTGATGAATCACGCAACTGGTGGCCCGCATTTCGCTCGCCTCCTACGAGCAAAGTCCATCCAAATGGAGGGAGTATGGCTGTCGACAACACCCCAAAGATCGATCCGACGTTTTCCGACGTCGCCGGCGGCTCCGGTTCCGTGAAGCCGGGGAGCAGCACCAGTCCGGATTTTTCCGACGTGCAGGGCGGAAGCTCCTCGACCGCGCCTCTCGCCGGGCAGGTGTACATCGTCAAGGCTGGCGACAGCCTGAGCAAGATCGCAAAACATTTCTATGGCGACGCCAACATGTGGAAGAAGATTCACGCCGCCAACCGCGACGCGATTCCGAATCCCGATCTCATTCATCCTGGCCTGAAACTCACCATTCCCGAAGCGTAGCCGGAACAAACCCATGAAAAAACCATCGACTCGCATTCTCGCCGTCGCATTCGTGCTCGGCGCATCAGTGGTGGCCTGCGGCAAGAGGGAGCAAACTCGCCTCGACAGCACCCTCGCCGGCGGCGGGGATGTGGAGATCCCCGTGGCGCCGCTCAGTGTCGCCGAGATTCAACTCGGCAAAGCCATCGGGGCCGACCAGAAGATCGTCAGCCAGAGCACGATGTTCGGCGTGCGGGACACGATCTACGTCGCAGTAATTACAAACGGCGCGGCGCAGCGCGCCAAGCTCTCGGCGCGGTGGACCTACAACGGACCAACTGTCGTCAAGGCAGACAGCGCGACGATTTCTCCGGTCGGCGGCGAGAGCGTCACGGACTTCTTCATCGTAAAGAAAACGCCGTGGCCGACAGGCGCCTACAGGGTCGAAGTGCTGCTCAATGGAATGTCGGCCGGGTCTAAGGACTTTGAAATAAGGTAGTTGGCACGCTGGCCC
>JBDTND010000236.1:0-3203 GCA_039933915.1 Gemmatimonadales bacterium
CCCGCGCGTCTGCCCGAGGTCACGTAAACGAAGCGAGCCGAGGGTGGACCCTGCGTGAACGGGCCGAGGAACCGGGGCGGAGCTTTCGCCGGGGTCGCGCCCACGCGAACCGTGAAGTCGAACACCAGTGCGTCAGGCGTGCGTTCGCTCGGCTCGAGCAATTCAGCGGATCCACGCTGCACGGCGAACTTCACGCCGCTCGGCGGGCGCCGAACGGTGATGCGAAGCGGCAGCTCGGAATCCTGTCGAGAAGTCGGCAATGCCTGGCCGGGCTACAGCTCTCGCCTCTTCATCTGGCCTACTGCGTAATCCACCGCTCTGGCGGTTAGCGCCATGTACGTGATGCTCGGATTCTGATTCGCGTTCGAAGTCATGCAGGCGCCGTCGGTCACGAAGACATTCGGTGCATCCCACACCTGGTTGTGCGAATTCAGCACCGACGTCTTCGGGTCGCGGCCCATTCGCGCAGTGCCGGTCTCGTGAATCACGAGACCAGGGGCGTTGTCTTCCTTGAATGTCCGGATGTCGGTCGCACCCATCGCCTCCAGCATCTCCGTCGCGGTCACAACCATGTCCTGCTGCATCTTCAGCTCATTGTCGCTGTAGGCGCAATTCACGCGAAGCGCCGGAATCCCCCACGCATCGACCAGATGCGGATCGATCTCGATGTAATTCTCGTGGCGCGGCAGCATCTCGCCGAACCCATCGAACGACATCTCCCACGGGCCGAGGTCGCCGATCAGAGATTTCTTGAAGCCAGCTCCGAATCCGTTCATGTGCGATCCGCGATCCCAGCCCGCGCGCTCGGCGCGTCCCTCGAAGCCGTAGCCACGCTGAAAATCGGGATGCTTGGTTTTCACGTTTCTGAAGCGCGGGACATAGATCGCATCGGGACGCCTGCCCACTTCGCGGCGATCTTTCGCCCATGGAAGCGTGCCCGTGGCGCCGCCTCCCATGATGTGATCCATCAGGTTGTGCCCCAGCTCTCCGCTCGAGTTGCCGAGCCCCGTCGGGAATTCCGCCGTCCTGGAGTTCAGAAGGATGCGCGTGGACTCGAGCGCAGAGGCGCAGAGAAAGACCACCTTCGCCTTGACGTCAAACATCTCTTTGGTGTTTCCATCGACGACCCTGACGCCCGAGGCCTTCTTCGTGCGCGGATCGTAGATGACGCTGTGAACCACGCTGAAAGGACGGAGCGTCAGGTTTCCGGTTTTCTTCGCCGCCGGAAGCGTCGAGTTGAGGCTGCTGAAATACGACAGCGTCACGCACCCGCGATAGCAGTTCCCGCAGAGATGGCATTTTTGTCTCCCGAGATGATCCTCGGTGAGCACGGCAAGCCGCATGTTGGTTATGAGGCGCTCGCCGCCGAACTTGGTGAGCAGGACTTCGCGCCCCTTCTGCTCGGCCGCGTTCATTGGCCATGGCTTCAGAAATTCGCCATCGGGCAGCTGCGCCAGACCTTCGCGGCGACCCTGGACGCCGACGAACTTTTCGACGTGACTCCACCAGGGCGCCATATCCTTGTAGCGGATCGGCCAGTCGACGGCGACGCCTTCCTTCGCGTTAGCCTCGTAATCGAGATCGCTCCAGCGGAATACGCACCGGCCCCACATGATCGACTTTCCGCCAACCTGACGTCCTCGTATCCACGAGAATGGCTTGCCCTCGGGAGTCGAGTACGGATTGTCGAGATCGTTGACGAAGAATTTGCTGGCGTACTCGTCGCACGCTCCGCACTGGCTCTGGATCGGCTGATAGCGCTCGACCTGGTTGCGGTTGCCCATTCCGCGGTAGCGTTTCTCGTACGGCATCACGTGCTCGACGTAGTCGACAGCCGGATCGATCGGGCGCCCCGCCTCTAGAACGATCGTCTTGAGACCGTGTTCGGTCAGCTCCTTCGCAGCCCATCCGCCTGAAATTCCAGAGCCGACGACGATCGCATCATAGGTATCGGCCATCGTCAGACCCTCGGCGTGAAGGGGACGTTTCCGTCGTAGCCATTGAAGAACATCTGCGTTTTCAGAATGTCCTGCTGTACCGGCCTCGACGTGAAGTAGCCGTACACCGTGAGCGCCTTGACGCGCCCGAAAGCGAGGCCGGCGCCCGTCTTGTCGCGTCTTGCTTCATCGAGCGCCGTCAGCAGCTCCACTCTTTTTGCGGCCGACAAATTTACAAAACGCGGTGCACCGAGGGGCGCCGACCTTGTGTCGATGTCCGCGAGTCCCGCGAGAAACGCCGCCTTCTCGTCGTCAGCCACCCACTCGCTCAGCAGAAGATCGATGAACTCGGGCACCTTCACGCTCGTCGCGCCCGGCGTATCGGTCTCGGGAATTATCATCTCGGCGATCATCGTCACGAGCGCCTGCTGGTCGCGGTTCAATGTCCTGAACGGAACATCGCCGAGTCGAATGTGGAGGCGTTGGCCGAACGCGAGCGCGGCTTCGACATTTCGCGGGATGAACGGAAGCGCGAGTGCCGCACCAAGGAGGCTTACGACTTTGCGTCTTTGCATAGCAGGAAGGCGGGGCGAAGGAGGCGATCCTGGAGCTGGAATCCTGATACGTCGAACGTAGGACTCCGCACAGCGGGCGTCAAGAAACGGCGCTGCGAGGGCGGCGGGGACGTTGCTTCGCGGAGACTGACTTGATGATCGTGCGTGGAGCTCCGTCGCCGGGAAACACCGGCTTCGCCCCGGCAATTGCGTCCGTTATGAGACGTTGGACCTCTGGCTCATCGAAGTGCATCGGCGGGATCAGTCGCACATTCCTTACGGTGCTTCCACTCCCCCTGAGGATTTTCTTCGGGTCTGATAGCTTCGCTCCTTTGAGAAAGCAGACTGTGACCCAGCTCGGCATGATCGCCAGCGAAAGCACAGCCTCCGATGGTTTCTCCGTAGGGCCGAAGCCGAACACGAGCGCGTTATAGTTGTCGTAGACGAACTCGATCCCCCCCGGAATCTGTTTCCGCATCCGCGCTCTCGCACTGCGCGCCGAGGACGCCATCTCCGGCGTGTACTTGGCGAGATACCCGTCTATCTGTTTTGCGGGCGATAAAGAAGCCACAGGAACCTCCTAGCGGCCGGTGCTTGCAGGGCGCGGGCTGGTTATTCCCCACAGTATGAGGTAGACGACGATTGCGGGAAAGAACCCGGTCATCACCGCGGCGAACGCCGAAAACCAGCGAAGTGTCGTGGGATTGACGTC
>JBDTND010000237.1:0-3202 GCA_039933915.1 Gemmatimonadales bacterium
ACCGCCGTCTCGTCTATCTCGCCGAGCACGTCGTCCACGTGCACGACATCACCCTCGGCCGCCGCGCGCTTGACCAGCACACCAGGTTTGAGCGCGGGCACTTCGACGGTGATCTTATCGGTATCGAGCTCGACCAGCGTGTCGCCGGCGGCTACGGCATCCCCCTCGTTCTTGTGCCACTTCGAGACCGTAGCCTCGACGATCGACTCTCCGAGCGGAGGAACCTTTATGGGAAGCATTCAGAATCCGGAGCGGATGGATATCAAAATCGGTATCTTGCGGCTGCGGCGCGCAGAATGGCCGCAAATCCCACGGCCCGCCGCAAATTCATGTTCCTTCTGAATATAACCCTCCCATAATCGCGTGCGAGGACTCACCATCTCGGCGCACGGCGGGCTCGACCAGATCGAGTACCGCACAGATCTGCCGAAACCGGAACCAAAGCGGGGCGAGATACGCGTTCGCGTCAAAGCCGCCGCCCTCAACCACCTCGACCTGTTCGTCGTCGCCGGAATGCCGGGCGTCAAGATCGCGCCTTTGTGGATCCTTGGCGCCGATGCCACCGGGGTCGTGGATGCGATCGGGGACATCAGCGGAGTCTCCGACAACAAGCTGAAGGTCGGCGACAGCGTCATCATCAATCCTGGCCTCAGCGACCATACCTGCGAGTACTGCCAGGCGGGAGAGCAATCGCTCTGCGTCAACTTCAAGCTACTCGGCGAGCACGTGCCCGGAACGCTGGCCGAGTACATCGTGATCCCGTCGCGGAACGCGCGGAGCATTCCAAAGGACAAACCGGTCGAGCAGGCCGCGGCATTCACGCTTTCCACGCTCACCGCGTGGCGAATGGTCATGACACGGGCGAAGGTCAGGAAAAACGACAACGTGCTGATCTGGGGAATCGGCGGCGGTGTCGCGCTTGCGGCCCTCGAGATCGTTCGGACGATCGGCGCTACGGCGTGGGTGACATCGCACAGCGACGAGAAGCTCGCGCTCGCGCGCGGACTGGGCGCCCAAAACGTGATCAACTATGCGTCCACTGACGTGGGGAAGGAGATCAGAGCCCGCACCGGAAAACGCGGCGTCGACGTCGTGTTCGACACCGTTGGCGAAGCATCATGGGCCCAGTCACTCGGCTCACTCGGCAGGCGTGGCCGGCTGGTGACTTGCGGAGCGACATCGGGACCCATTGTGCAGATGGACATCAGACGCCTCTTCTGGAATCAGTGGGACATCATGGGCTCGACGATGGGGAACGACGCGGAATTCGATGCGATCACCAACGAGTTTCGGGCCGGACGCCTGACTCCGCTCGTCGATTCGGTGTTCGACATCTCGCAGGGAAGACAGGCATTCGAGCGACTCGCGAGCGGACAGCAGTTCGGCAAGATCGTTGTCCGGATTCCCGACTGATGCCGGACGACGATTCCGCCAGGGACGCGGGCCAGGCTGACGATCCCAAAGCCGACAAAGGCCTCGCTCAATATTCCCCCGCGGAGCTCCTGCGGATCCGCCACGAATTCATAGCGGGGTCCATGCCGCTCTGCCCGCGCTGCAAAGTGGCGATGTCGCGTCGCGAGATCGGCGGCGGATCTTTCGGCCTGGGATACGCGCGCCAACGGGATTGGCTGATCTGCGGCAAATGCCGCCGCAGCGCGATCTTCGACATTCAGCGCGGAACGCGAACCTGACGGGCAAAATCGCGCGCTGACGCATATCTTGCGGAGCGTCCTCCTTACAACTCGAGCGATGGCAGCTCGAGCGTGACCTGCTTCAATAATCCACAGATGATTTCATTCAGACGCCTCGCATTTACTGGCGCCGTTGCGATTGCCGGCGTTCCCGCGCTCCGCGCGCAGGTGGTCGAGCGGCCGGTGCCGTTCGACAGCGCCGGCGATGTAGTGGTCATGACGCCATACATCGCCGAACGTGCTGCGCTCCGCGCGCCGTGGTGGCCGGTGTCGGGCGATTTCACCGAAGCGAGGATGTACACCGTCAATGATTCGACCTACGTGCTCGCAGTTGGGCGCCGCACGGGAGTCATCGAGCGATACACTATCACAGCCGCCGACCGGGACGCCATTCGCGCGATCGTGTCGCGGTTGCCGCGAGAGGTAGTCGCCGCGCGTACCGATGCACGCAACTCGTTCGTGAAGAACCAGGCGATTCTCGGCCTACTCGTCTACGGGCCAACATTTGCCGGTTCAATATCCGACAACGGAGCGGGCGCTACGGCCGGCTATCTCGTGGTCGCAGGCGGAACGTTCTTCGCCGCGTCTGAGATATCCCGCCGGATGACCATTTCCCGCGCGCAGAGCGATCTCGCGTTCAACCTCGGGCACAATGGCGCACTCGCCGGCTGGGCGACGACGTATTTGTTCGATGCACCCGGTCGCACGCAATCCGCCGGGGCGTTCGTCGGCGGTCTGACCGGAGCAGCCCTGGGGCTGAGAATCGCCCGAGGAATGACCGAAGCAGACGCGGTCGGCGCTGCCTTCGGGTCTGACATCGGCGCCTTGATCGGCTGGGGCACCGCGGAGGCGATCAGAGGCAGCGACACCAACCGCGGCGAAATCGCCGTCATCCTCGCCTCCGGGATCATCGGCTACCCGCTCGGAGTTCTCTATCCGCGCAACGCGAATTATCACGTGACGGCCGGCGACATTCAGAGCCTGTGGAGTGCTGCCTTCCTCGGAGCAGCTGCCGCGGGCACCTTCCTGGGTGACGGGAGCAGCCGCCGGGCTGTCGCTGCGACGCTCACGACGGGTGGAATCCTCGGGATCATCGCGGGCGACCGCTTTCTGGTCCAACGCTTCGACCACAGTCGGACCGAGGGAGGACGCGTTTTCCTCGGCATGTTCGCCGGCAGCCTGATGGGCGCGGGCGTCGCCGCACTCACCAACACGAGCAACCCGGATCCCCACCTCGTGTCCGGCCTTGCCGCGGCTGGCGGTCTTATCGGTATCATTGCCACCGAGCGGTATCTCGACCCCGCCCCCGACGCCGGACGCCCTCGTTTTCGTGTAACTTTTAATCCCGCGAGCATCGCGCTCCTGGCAGCTCGCAGCCCGGGGAATCACGCACTACTCAATGTGAGGTTTTAGTGGACTCCACGACGACGCTCACCTTCGGCGAAAGACTGCAGGGAAGCTTCGAGCAGCTCTATCGCTACGTGCCGGCGCTATTCGGCGCGCTGGTCATC
>JBDTND010000238.1:0-3202 GCA_039933915.1 Gemmatimonadales bacterium
TAAATGAGCACGTTACGACACACGATCAGGTCCATGCCCCACACGCCGCTGCTCATCGCGGGAAAAGCATCCGCCGCGAGGTTCAGGTACCTGAACTCGACACCTCGCCGAATGTCCGGCGTCAGCTGGAAGGCATCATCCACCTTCTGGAAATTGCGATCGATGACACCTTCCGGCACCCCGCGGAACGACCAGCTCCGGTAAAGCCCATGGCGCGCGATGGCGAGCCGCGTGCGCGAGATGTCGCTGCCAACGACGTAACCGGGCAAGCCGAAGTCGCGGAGTATGATGGCGATCGAGTACGGCTCCTCCCCCGTAGAGCATCCAGCACTCCACGCGCGAAACGCACGCCCGGAGGAATGCCTCTCGCGAAACTCGGGAATGATCGTTTTGCGGAGAAGATCGAATTGGGCCGGCTCGCGAAAGAAGTACGTCTCGCCGATGGTGACCTCGGCCATGAGATCGTCGAACACTGCGCCATCTTCCATGACCAGCGCTACGAACGTCTCGGGCGCCTTGACGCCGAGGCGTTGCATCACGCTATGGGCCGCGGACTCTACGGCCGACCGGCGAAGCGGTGTAAAGATCAGGCCGGCACGCTCGCGTAGGACAACTTCGAGCGCCCGGTAGACGTCGACGGGCCAGGCAGCGTTCGCCTCCCTCACGCGGAGCGAGGACATTGTCAGGACCGCGCCGCTGACGCAGTCAGAGCTGTTTCAAGGGTCTCGCTCTCGGCCGTCGACAAGAAGCTGTCGACGTCGTGAATCAACGTCAGGCCGCTCGGTAGCAGAGCTACGCCTGCTATGAGTGGGGTGGGGGGAAGCTGGGCGCTCGCGGTTGCGATCGCGGCTGGATCGATCTCGACCAGTTCGACAACAGTGTCGACATGGAGCGCGGCGGTTCGCCCGGTTGCGTGCACGAGAATGAAATGATCGTCCGGCGAGACGGCTCTGTGCGACGCACCGAGCCGCACACGCATATCAAAGACGGGCACGATCGAACCGCGGACATCGATGATTCCGGCGATAGCCGCCGGCGCTCCAGGAAGTGGCGCGACAGCGACGGCTCGTACCATCTCGCCAACGGCCTCGGCCGCGATGCCGTAGCTGGCTGAATCGACTGTGAACAGAAGGAACTTCATACCCATGCAAGTGCACTTGTTGAGCCGCCACCCTTTTTGCGAGTGCACGAAGGCTCAGCTTAGCTAATGCCCTTTAGGCAGGGTGGTTCGAGGCTACGTCTTCCACTCCATCCGGCGGAGATAGCGACCGTAGAGGTAGAACGTGACGATGAACATCACAGCCACCGCAGCGACCCCGCCCTCAGGTCCCCATGGTCCACCGGTCAGCCAGTCGGGTCCTGTTTCGACTGTTCGATAATCCGGATCGCGCGAAGGAATGCCGCTCACGGCGATGTGCAGCGCGCCGGCCATCACCCAGTTCCACGCAAAGTGGGCGGCGCCGGCAGCGTAAAGGCTTCGCGTCGCGAGGAGGATAGCGCCGAGAAAGAATCCCGCGACGGTCACCGCGAGAATCGATTCGGAATCGGCGCCGGGATTCCAGGCGTGGAGAAGCCCGAACACTACACTGGTCGCGATGAGCGCGAGTCTCCAGCCGGCTGCACGTCTCAGTACGGTGAATACATATCCGCGAATGAACAGCTCCTCAAAGAATGCCGCCGGCAGCAAGAATACCGCCGACCGCCCTGCCTCTCTCCACCAGCTCCCTGGCGTGGCGGGTTCGATGCGCAGCATGTGCGTCGCCAGCAACAGCAGGCTCGCAATTCCAATCGTGAGCCCGCCGATGGCAAAACCCTTGAGCAATAGTGGTGGCGCCGCCGCGGCGCGCCCGAGTCCCAGCTCGCTCCATGGTAGCTGGTCGCGCCAGATCACCATGATACAGGTGGTGATGACTACGCTGGCGAGCGACATCCATTGGAACAGCGGCCCTCGGGGGTCGCCAGCTGCCGGACCCCAGATCGAAGTAACCGTTATCTGAAAGATCCCGAGCAACAGGAAAGAGAGAACGTAAAAGGCGACAATCGACCAGAGCGGCCGCAACGACCGTCTGACCTTGTATTGCGCGTGTTGCGGTGTCGTCAATCGGTCTTAGTTCGCGCGCTCGACACTGAGCGCCACTGCATCGCCGCCGCCAAGGCAGAGCGTGGCAAGGCCTTTCTTCGCGCCGCGCTCCTTCATCGCGTACAAGAGCGTCGTCAGCACGCGCGCGCCGCTCGCTCCGATTGGATGCCCGAGGGCGATCGCGCCGCCGTTCACGTTGACGCGCTTCCAGTCCCAGCCCAGCTCCTCCCCGTCGGCGATCGCCTGTGAGGCGAACGCTTCATTCGCTTCGATCAGGTCGTAGTCGCCGATCTGCGTGCCCGTCTTCTCGAGGAGATTCCGCACCGCCTTGATTGGCGCGAAGAACAGATCTTCGGGATTCGTCGCTCCCGTCGCGTATCCAGTGATGCGTCCGAGGATCTCGAGATTGTGCTTGTTGGCGTATTCCTCGGAGACGACGACGAGCGCCGCGGCGCCATCGTTGAGGCTTGATGCGTTGCCGGCTGTGACAGTGAGATCGTCGGCAGAGCCATTCTTTCCTGGAAACGCGGGCCGCAGCTTGGACAGGGTCTCCGCGGTCGTATCCTTGCGCGGACCCTCATCGGTGTCGACGACGGTCGGCCCTTTCTTTCCCGGGACCTGCACTGCCGCGATCTCGCTCTTGAACTTGCCGGACTCGATGGCGCTCACCGCTTTTCGATGTGACGCGGCGGAGAACTCATCCTGATCTTCCCGACTCACCTTCGCCTTCCTGGCCGTGTACTCGGCGTGGTTGCCCATGTGGACGTCACACGAGGCGCACCAAAGCCCATCCTTGATCATCCCATCGACCATCTTCTGGTCGGCGAGCTTGACGCCGTTTCGCATTCCGTAGACGTAATAGGGGGCGTTGGACATCGACTCCTGTCCGCCGGCGATGATGACCTGTGCGTCGCCCGCCTTGATCGCCTGCGACGCGAGCATCACCGCTTTGAGTCCGGAGCCGCAGACTTTGTTGACGGTCACCGCGGATACAGTTGCCGGCAGGCCCGCCTTGAGCATCGCCTGTCGCGCGGGAGCCTGGCCGGTTCCGCCCTGGATCACGTGCCCCATGATGACTTCCTGGACATCTTCGACGGGGACTTTGGAGCGCTTGAGTGCCTC
>JBDTND010000239.1:0-3201 GCA_039933915.1 Gemmatimonadales bacterium
TCGCTGTCGACGGTGTTCTTGTCGCAGCCGAGCGTGATGACGCCGACTTTCACTTGGTGGGGCGGGAAAAACTTGCGGTGGACGCGGGCACGGTCAGCGGTAGTTCCCGAACTTGAGCTCTACGCCGAAGTCCTGTTTGCGGAGGAGCGCCATCGCGTCCTGCAGATCGTCGCGCGAGGGTGAGGTAACGCGGACCTGATCGCCCTGAATGGCGGCCTGAACTTTTTTGAGTTTGGCTTCCTTGATGGCGGCCGCGACTTTCTTCGCCGTGTCGCCGTCGAGCGCCATCTTGAGGGCGATGTCGCGCTTGACGGTGTCGCCACCAGCGGGCTTGATCTCCCCGGGATCGAGATTCTTAACGGGAACGCTGCGCTTGATCAGCTTCGTCTGGAGCACGTCCCAGAGCGCTTCCATCTTGTAGTCATTCTCGGCCGTAAGGGCGATCTTGCCCTCGGTGCGATTGAGCTCGATGGTCGCTACGGTTCCCTTGAAGTCATAGCGCTGGGCGATCTCCTTCTGCGCCTGGTTGACGGCGTTGTCGACTTCCTGGAGGTCTACGCCAGTCGTGACGTCGAATGATGCTTGTTGTGGCATGCGTGAAATCTAAGGTGCGTCGGTCTTGATCGTTCGCACCGAGAGCGCGAACCACTCACGTCGTGAAAAACCTCCTTCGCCGTCATGTCAGAGAAAAACCCTTGACAGCGGGGAAACCGATTCACATGTTTGCCGGTCAATTTCTCCAGGAACTCATGCGCTAGCGCACTACTGTAGAGCTTCGTACATTCTCGCCACACCCGCCGCCACCCCCATCGAGTAGAGGAACGCCTATGCACCGCCGGAATTCCGTTGTTCCGTTGATCGCCGTGATCGCCCTTGCGGGCTGCTCCACCGATGTTGCAGTCGCACCGATGAAGGCGCCCAGGTCCGTGAATCTGGCGGTTGCTGTGGGTCAGAGATCCGGCTCTTACATTGTGCTGAGAAATGGGAATAGCGATGCGAAGGATTTCGCGCTTCGAGTCCAGGCCCTCGGAGGATCCGTCGACTCTTATCATGAGGGTGCCGGTCTCGCTGTCGTCTCGGGACTGAGCGAAACAGCCGCAGCAGACCTCGCATCGAGTGGTGTGGGTGACGTGCAGCCGGACTTCGAGGCTTCGCCTGAAGATCCCAACATGACAGTTCAGGCCGACGCGACCGAGACAGGAAACCCGGCCATCGAGAGCCAGTCGAACCCGGCTGGTGCGTCGCGGTTTCCGTTTCAGTGGAACATGCGCCTCATCAACGCTCCGGCGGCATGGACAGCTGGAAAGCTCGGTAGCTCCAGCGTCACCGTCGCGATTCTGGATACGGGACTTGACTACGATGCGCCTGACCTGAATGGCCTCGTTGATCTAACGCGTTCGACGTCATTCATGAATCACTTCGTGGGAAGAGCGGATGATCCGACCACGCCCGCGGACGAGTACACCCCGTTGGTTCCTCCCGATGACGAGATTACGACGAACTTTTTCCCGAGCCGGAACAAGATCAACGATTACAACGGCCACGGGACGAACGTTGCGACGCAGGTGAGCAGCAAAGCGGCCGCGCTTGCCGGCGTTACCTCGAAGACCACTATCATTGGCGTCAAGGTCCTCGGCGCGAACGGCTTCGGATCCTTCAGCGACATCCTGAACGGCGTTCTATGGGCCGCGGATCATGGCGCGGACGTGGCGAATATGAGTCTCGGTGGCGGCTTCTCCAAGTCCGGCAACGGGCAAGTGATCGGTGCCATCAACCGGGTTTTCGACTACGCGAAACAGAAGGGAATGGTCATCGTTGTCGCGGCGGGTAACTCAGGTATCGACCTCAAGCACAACGGCAATCAGTACGTCACGTATTGCGACGCGCCGCACGTGATCTGCGTCTCCTCTGTGGGACCGAGACTGGCAACCAGCGATCCGAACGAAGCGGCGTTCTATACGAACTTCGGGAAGAACAACGTCGACGTTGCAGCGCCCGGTGGAAACGCTGACGCGGCGAACGGATTCACGCCGTCCCGCTGGCCATGGACCCTACCTGCTCCGGCTCCATTCACCGGCAACGACATAGCCTCCTGGGTCTGGTCTTTCTGCGCCAAGCACAGGCTCATCATTCAGAAGGCCGCGGACGGCGTACACGGCAACTTGTTCCTTACGAGCTGCGTCGCCGGAAACCGCCTCACCGGATTCATCGGCACGAGCCAGGCGTCGCCACACGTTGCCGGCCTTGCCGCCCTTCTCATCGCCGAGAACGGCAAGGGAGATCCTTCCAGGATCAAGAAGCTGATCCAGAAGTCCGGCTTCACGATAGATAAAACGTTCGGACGCGGCCGGATCGACGTCAAGAACGCGTTGGGCATCTAAGCGGAACTGCACCACAACGCTGAAAGGCCGGATTCGAGAGAATCCGGCCTTTCTTCTAATCGTGTGGAACGATGGTCCCCCTGCAGGTCTCAGAAACGAACTCCAATCGAAAACGGCCACAGGAAAAAGTCGTTCGACGGCTGTCCCGTGGGCCTGTCGCGATAGATGTAGTGCACCCTCATCTCGGCAAGCACCGGGACGGGACCCAACTTGAAGTCAGCCCCGATTCCGCCGCTCCATCCGAATTGAGTATTGCGCGTCTCGAACGTGGAGCTGGGATCCGTGCACAAGTCTGCAGGCTGACAGGTCGAGTAATGCGTTGCAATGTGCCGCGTGCGATAAAGCCCGACGCCTGAGATCAGGTAGGGGACCCCTTCATCGTTTGCAAACCGGGATATGTGATACGTCGCGCTCAAAACTCCGGTGGAGATATCCCGTCGCATCGCCTGATAGCAGTTTATCCCATCCAGGACCACGCACCGATACAACGGCTGCTGTTCATACCGATGCCGGGCGCCTTCAAGCTTCAATCCGAAACCGTGCGCGAGTGTATACTCGACTCCGGCCTGTCCCTGAATGCCGGGCGCGTCGCCACCGCGGAATGAACGCGTTGGCCCGGCTGACACCGAAAACGCGTACGGCCGCGGCGGGCTGGTTGGAGTCTGGGCGTTCGCCGTGACAATCCCCAGCAAGAGGAATAAAGAGATAAAGCGAATTAGTCGTGGCATCTGAATGTCCTCCGAAAGGGATTCGATCATACAAATATTACCACCGTAGGTGCAGCGTCAATTCGCGCTGGGCGACATCCGTGCATTCCCAG
>JBDTND010000240.1:0-3194 GCA_039933915.1 Gemmatimonadales bacterium
TCCGCCGACGGCCCCCGGCAGGTAGTCTTCAGTTCGTCGTTTGTACCCGCTGTCTGTGCGCGAAAAGGTCCTGCCTAGTACCGTCCTTGCATGAGCGGCATACGCTCTCAACAGTAATCCCAATTAATCCGGAAAAAAGAACAATGTCCCCAAAGTTATGCCTCTCTATTGCGCTTCTGTTCGCCACGACCGCTTGTGTCGCGAAGAAAGACGCAACTGCTGATACGACAAAGGTTGTCGATTCGACGACCGTGACTACAACCTCCGCAAGCACGACGACGCAGAATCCGCCGGCAGCAGCGCAGAATCCGGCACCAGCTCCCACGGACACCACGCGCACCACCAACTGGACCGTCACTGCAGCTGGGTTCGGTCCCCTTCGCGCTGGTCAGACGATCGCCGCGGCTAACACTGCCGTCGGCGGTGGATTCTCCGGCAGCACCGACCAGTGCACATACGCAGTCTGGCCGAAGGCGCCCAGCGGCGTCGCAGTGATGCTCTCGAACGGAAAGGTCGCTCGCGTCGAAGTGCGGAGCGGCACGGTCACGACTGCAATCGGCGCCGGCATCGGCGATACCGAAGCGCGCATCAAAGCGCTCTACACGAACCGCGTCACGAGCGCTCCACACAAGTACAACCCGGGTGGTCATTACCTGACCGTCGAGGGACCAAGCGCCGCGAATCGAATAGTCTTCGAGACCGACGGCGTCAAAGTGACCAACTACAGGTCCGGCAGAATTCCAGAGGTCGAACAGGTGGAACGCTGTGGCTGATCGAATGATTGAGCCATCATCCTCCGGGTGATGGCTTAGTCTTCACGGATGGTCTTCGACATCTTCAAATCGCGCCGGCGGGCGCGGGCGCGTTCCCTGCCCCCGCCGCCCGCATGGCGTCAGATTCTCGAGCGGAATCTTACGATCTTCAATCGTCTTCCCAAGGCAGATCGCGCCGAGCTGCTCGGGCACATGCAGGTGTTCCTGGCTGAAAAGCATTTCGAGGGAGCAGGCGGGCTCGAGGTCACTGACGAGATTCGCGTGACGATCGCGGGGCAGGCATGTCTTCTACTTCTGCACCGCGACACTGATTACTACCCGCAGCTGACGTCGATCATCGTGTATCCATCAGGCTATACGGCGAAAGAAGACCGCCACATCGGAGGCGGCATCTGGCAAGAAGGCGGTGAGGACCGGCTCGGCCACACCGGCCAGCGACTCGGCGCGCTCGTGCTGGCGTGGGACGCGGTGCATCGTGGCGCTGCCGAGCCCGTGGATGGCGCGAATCTCGTGTTCCACGAATTCGCGCACCAGCTCGACTTCGAGAACAACGTCACCGACGGCACGCCGAGTCTGGAGACGCGCGGCGACTACCTCGCGTGGGCGCGCGTGATGAGCGCGGAGTACAACGCGCTGAGGAATGCATCGTACGCGGGTATCGAGGGCGTCATCGACGACTATGGAGCCACCAATCCTGCTGAATTCTTCGCCGTGATCACCGAGGCATTTTTCGAGCGGCCGCGCGCGCTCAAGTTGAAGCACCCGGCAGTGTTCGCGCAGCTCCAGAATTTCTACCGTCAGGATCCTACTACTTATTCGCTGGAGTCTACGATGGAAGCGGAGTCCCGCTGATGAGTGATCGAGCGATCGTGTGGCGGCGCGCCGACAAGCCCGGCCACGAATTCTGCACTCTGGTAAAGACGGACAATGGCGCGAAGCTCACCGGCGTCGCCGTGCTGTCGAACGACGCCACCCCGTACTGCCTTCAATACAAGATCGATTGCGATTCACGCTGGCGCACGATCTTCTGCCACGTGACCGGATACGTCGGAAGAAAGACCGTGGCGCTCGACATCCGGCAGGAAGGCGAGAAGTGGCTGATGAACGGCCTCGAAATCCCCGAGCTGACCAAGGAAGTGGAGGATATCGATCTGGGCTTCAGCCCGGCGACGAACATGCTGCCCATTCGGCGGCTCGCGTTGAAAGTTGGCGAGCACGCCGCCGTCCGCGCGGCGTGGCTTCGCTTCCCCGAGTTCACGCTGGAGCCTCTCGACCAGACCTACACTCGGCTCACTCCCGACACGTACCGCTACGAAAGCGCGAGTGGCAAATTTCGCCGCGATCTCAAAGTCGACGACGCCGGAATGGTGATCGACTATCCGGAACTCTGGTACGCCGAGTCGCGCGCGTAAGCTGAACCTCGGTCGTCATCAAGGGCGTCGCGTGCCGCAGGTCCCGCCGCCAGGCAGCTGCAGCTGCGGCTCCCGCATCAGCGCCTCGATCTCGTTGATCTCCCGCGGCACGCCTGACGACAGCCATTCGAGTCCCTTGTCGGTCATCGCGTAGTCGTCCTCGATACGCACGCCGAGGTTCTTGTACTTTTCGACCGCGGGCCCGATCTTCGCGCGCATAGCGCGATTTTTCGGAGTGTCGGGAAGCAGCGCGATGAACTCAGGGCTCACGTAGACGCCCGGCTCGACGGTGAACACGTCGCCGACGGAGACCTCGCCCGGCGGCGCGTAGTATTGCGCGGGATCGTGGACCTCGAGCCCGATCCCGTGACCGCCGTAACCATGCAGCGCAAAGAGATTCAGCTGCGGACACCCTCCCTCTGGGCAGTTCATGTCGGGCGTTCCATCGAACGTCGCGGTGGGCGACTCGATCAATCCGAAGCGCGTGAGGCCGCTGGAGATGATCGCCTTACCCGCATCCTTCGACGCGTTCAGGGTGGTGCCTGCCTTTATCTGGCGGACAAACGCCTCCTGCGCATCGCGCACGAGCTGATAGAGATCGCGCTGGGCCGGCGTGAATTTTCCGTTGACAGGAAACGTTCTCGTCACGTCCGCGGTGTAGTGGTCGAATGAAGTCGCCGCGTCGATGAGGATGAGATCGCCGTCGCGCAGCATGTCATTGTCGTCCGAGTAGTGCAGCGTGGTCGCGTTTCGTCCGGAGCCGACGATGCTTCCGTAACCCGGCCTGTCTCCGCCCAGGCGGCGGAACGTCCCATCGAGAATAGCCTGGATCTCGTTTTCTCCGCATCCCGGCGCCGCCGCCTTCATTGCCTCGCGATGCCCGCGCGCGCTTATCTCCGCCGCCCGGCGCAGCAGCGCTATCTCTGCGGGTGATTTCTTGGCCCGCATGTGATTGACCGCGGAGTGGAGCGACGTCGGAACGAGCGATGGATGGGCGACCTTGAGCTGT
>JBDTND010000241.1:0-3176 GCA_039933915.1 Gemmatimonadales bacterium
GCGGGTAGCGGGTAGCGGGTAGCGGGTAGCGGGTAGCGGGTAGCGGACAGCGGGTAGCGGACAGCGGGCAGCTGGTATCGGGCCCTTCCTATAGCAGGGACTCAACAAGCTCCGTCGATCTCTCCGCTGCTCCGATGCCGGCTTCGACAACACGGCGAGCCGACTCGCTCGCTCGCTGGTGAACCGCGGGATTCCTGAACCACGCAAGCAGCCGCGCGCAGATGTCACCGGGTCCGCGGCACCGTACGGCCGCTCCTCCCCCGATGAGGAGACCCGCGTCACGGTTGTCGGTGTGCATCGGACCTATCAGAACCGGCGCGCCAAAGGACGCAGGCTCGAGCATCGAATGGAGTCCCGCATCGTGAAACCCCCCGCCGACGTACGCGGCATCGGCGAGCGCATAGATGTCGGCGAGTATGCCGTACTCGTCCACGAGCAGCACCTCCGTTGCGCGCGCCTCCGATTCGCTGGTGCGCGACCGAGTGAGCGAGCTGTCGTGCGCCCAGCTCTCGATCGCTTCGAGGTGCGATGGAGACAGCTCGTGCGGCGCGATGATCAGGCGTGCCGCACCGAGCTGCCGGCGTGCCTGGATCCATCCGGGGAGGAGTCGCTTCTCGTCCGCCGGCCACGTCGACCCGGCTACGAGAGTCGGTCGCGGATCAGCGTACTTCGCAACCAGCGCGTCGCGTGAAGGATTGTGCGAATTCGCGCGCGCCCACACCTGGTCATACCGAGTGTCTCCGGTCACGCTCAGCCGGTCACCTTGAACTCCCATCTCGAGAAGCCGGGCCGCGTCCGACGGTGATATGGCTCCGACTACGTCGAGCGCGGCGTAGGCATCGCGAAGCGCGAGGAGCGCGAGGCCCGATCTGCGGTTGGAGGATTCCGGAACTGTCGCACTCAGCAGGCCGAGCTTGACTTGACGCTCCGCAGCTTTCGCGACCAGAACCGGCCACACGTCGAGCTTGCTGAAGACGATCGCGGTTGGCCGAAGCGCATCGAGTGCAATGGCGCTGTCAGCCGCGTTGTCGAACGGGAGGTAGTCATGGAAATCAGCGCCAACGGTTCGCGCGAACCGCTCCGCACTTGGCGAAAAGAAAGTGTAGGCGAGCTGCACATCGGGACGCTCGGCTCGTATCCGCTCGATCACCGGAAGCGCCTGCAGTCCTTCGCCGACCGACGGCGCGTGAATCCATACAAGCGGCCGCGACGTATCGCGTCCCGAGGCTGCCCAGTCGCTGTAGCGCTGGAGAAGTCCGCGCCGCGCGGACAGTGCTCTGAAAAACTTGGATTCTCGAGCCGGCGCGAGCGCAACGGCGAATCGGCTCATCGCACCTGCGGCAGCGTAGGGGACGCGAACGAGCGGATGCATGGCTCGCCGTGTCGCCGCTATCGGGTCAACGCGGTGATGCGCCCCCGCTCTTCGCGATCGCCGCGTCGATGATTGGACGCATGTCCGACAGCGGCTGGGCTCCCTCGATCACCTGACCTCCGACGAGAAAGCTGGGCGTCGATTTCACGCCCGCTCCAGCGGCGCGATCCCGGTCCGCGAATATCAACGGAAGCATCCTGTCGGAGTCGACGCACTTCGCCCATTCCGGAAAGTCAACCGCAACCGTCCGCGCGATGGAATCGAGCACAGGCCTCGGCTGCTGCATCGAGCTCCACTTGTCCTGCGATTCAAACAGCGCGTCGTGGTACTGCCAGAACTTGTTCTGCGCGCTCGCGCACATCGCCGCCTGCGCGGTGGGCACCGCGTTCTGGTGCTGGGCGAGGGGGAAGTTGAGGTACGCAACATTTACCTTTCCGCTGCGTACGTACTCGTCGACGAACTGCCTGTAGCTTTCGTGGTGCCACTGTCTGCAGAACGGGCACTGGAAGTCGCTGGCGATGATCACCCATGTCTTTGCGGCGGAGTCTCCGTCGATTCGCCCGTGATCCGCTGCGGCGATGACAGGATCAGGGGTCGACGCGGCAGGCTTTGGAGATGCGGGCGCCGAAGATTCCGACGCGGTGCGTGGGGGAGAACCGGCAGGACTGCACGCGCAAACAACCAGTATGGTTGCGACAGCGGCACCAAAGTTGACTCGGCTTCTCGGCATCCGCTAAATAGGTGGCGGCCGACGGGTTGAAATCAAGGGCGGAGGAACGATTCCCCTGACAGGTCACGATCGATGGCGCGCCACGGCGCGAAAGACGATTGCGCTGGCGCTTGCTGCGGGTGTGGCACTTCCTTGTGTCGCCTTCAGCCAACAGCCCGTGATTCCGCCGCCCGTCGGGCTCGTCAACGACTTCGCGCACGTGCTCGACGCGGGCGCGATCGAACGCATGACACGAATCGCCGGGGATGTGCGGACGAAGTCGCGCGGCGAGATCGCCATCGTGACGCTTCCGGATCTTGCCGGCCGCGACGTCGCCGACGTGGCGCTTCGCATCGGACGCGAATGGAAAGTCGGGAAGATCGGAAATCCGGGAGATCCCACCCGCAATGCAGGTGCTGTCATACTGCTCGTTCCAAAGGAGACGAGCTCCGACAACCGTGGCCGCTGCTACGTCGCAACGGGGCAGGGGACGGAAGGGTTCATAACGGACGCGACCGCCGGCGACATATGCCGCGAGGCGACCCCGCTCTTCATGCAGCGGGACTACTCGTCGGGCCTCGAGCTCGTGACGCGCCGCGTCGCGGAGCGGTTCGCGTCCGAGTTCAATTTCACGCTGGACACGTCGCTCGTGCCTCCCGCGCCGGTGCGCGCACGGCGCGCGCCGTCCGGAGGCATATCGCCTGTCGTTCTCCTCATCATCTTTTTCGTGATTGTATCGATCCTGAGCAGCGCGACCCGTCGTGCCCGAAAAGGAAGTCGAAGCGGATGCGGCGGAGGAGTCCCGTTCATCATCCCTATGGGCGGTGGGGGATGGGGTCGCGGAGGCGGCGGTTGGGGAGGGGGCGGATTCGGTGGAGGCGGTGGCGGATTCGGAGGATTCGGTGGAGGTGGCGGATTCTCAGGCGGTGGTGGAGGGTCCAGCTGGTGAAAAAGTCAAACAAAACACTGGGGGAAAACGATTATGCGGATCGCACGGATTACGCGGATAAATCAAAAAACCCGTTTTTGACGTTTAGAACAAATGGAGTTGACCTGATTTGGTGGACACCTCAATTACTCTAGAGAGAGGAGGTG
>JBDTND010000242.1:0-3169 GCA_039933915.1 Gemmatimonadales bacterium
CAGTATAGCTTCCCGCTACGCATGAGACCCTCACGCCCGATCGGAATGCGAACGCTGCGCCTCGAGCCTCCCTGGACGGGCGTCGATCCTGACGGACCAACCCGCCGGGAGCGCGACCTGCTCGGAGAACGCGACGTTCCCGCGTCGGCGCTGTATGGGATTCAGACGCTCCGGGCAATGGAGAATTTCTGCATCAGCGGGATCGAGCTGCGCGAATTTCCCGCCCTCATCTGCGCCCTGGCGACGGTCAAGGAAGCGGCGGCGCTCGCCAATCTCGAGATGAAGCTGATCGACCGCGAGATCGTCGACGCCATCTCACGGACTGCCGGCGAAATAAGGGATGGCCTCCACCACGAGCATTTTCGCGTCGACATGATACAGGGCGGCGCCGGCACTTCGTCCAACATGAACGCAAACGAAGTCATGGCCAACCGCGCGCTCGAGATCCTCGGCAAGCAGCGCGGGCATTACGACGTCGTTCACCCGAACAATCATCTCAATCTCAGCCAGTCGACCAACGACGTATACCCGACGGCGGTGAAGCTCGCCCTTCACACCAGCATCAGCGATCTCCAGCTGGCGATGATCTCGCTCGCCGCCGCGTTTCTGCACAAGGGCGAGGAGTTTGGCGCCTACATCAAGATGGGACGGACTCAGCTCCAGGACGCCGTTCCGATGACGCTCGGCCAGGAGTTCAACGCCTTCGCGCACACCATCCTCGAGGATGTGGACCGGCTCGGCGAGGCTCAGGCTCTTATCCGCGAGATCAACATGGGCGCGACGGCGATCGGCACCGGCATCACCGCGCCGAGCGGATACGCGGAGAGCGTCCGAAGGCATCTCGAGCACATCACCGGGCTTCCTTTGATCACCGCTCCCGACTTGGTCGAGGCGACGGCCGATACCGGGGCGTTCGTTCAGCTCTCAGGCGTTCTCAAGCGCTGCGCCGTAAAGCTCTCCAAGATCTGCAACGACTTGCGTCTGCTCAGCTCTGGACCTCGCGCGGGATTGGGCGAGATCAACCTGCCGGCAATGCAGCCGGGCTCGTCGATCATGCCCGGGAAAGTGAACCCTGTGATTCCCGAAATGGTAAATCAGGTCTGCTTCGACATCATCGGCGGCGATGTCACCGTCACGATGGCGGCCGAGGCTGGACAGCTCCAGCTCAACGTATTCGAGCCGATCATCGCGTTCAGACTGCTGAGTGGAATGACCAACCTAGCCCGGGCGTGCAAGATCCTCCAGAGCCGCTGCGTGGAAGGAATCACGGCCAACCGCGAGCGCATGCAGTATTTCGTCGAGCAGTCGATAGGCGTCATCACCGCTCTCGTACCGGTTCTGGGCTACGAGGTGGCGAGCGTGATCGCGAAGGAAGCGCTGGAAACGGGACGCGACGTCTACGATCTCGTCTGCGAGCGGGGCCTTTTGACGCGCGCCCAGCTCGACCGTTTGCTCAATCCGGAGTCGATGACGGCGCCGAGACAGGTGGAATAGCTTTACGCATAACTCAAAGGTCCGGGACTTAGCAGAAAACGGGATGGTTCTTGCCCTCCCAGAACGAATGGTTGAAGGTTAGTTTCTACGTGCTTGATCCGGAAAAATCTGCAAGTGTTTCACCAGCGAAGGTGGGACGCTCCCCAACACGACGAGAACAGGATTTCCTTCGCATGAACGGTTCTAACCGCCTTCGGCGGCTTGCATCCTACGCGTTGTTCGCCGCGCTCGCCGTCGCGGCTGTCTCCTGCAACGAAGCGCATCCGAACAGCACGCTCTCCCCGCACTCGGATCTCGGACGCGAGATCGATTTCCTCTGGGACCGGCTGCTCCTGCTCGGCACGATCGCCTTCATCCTGGTCGAGGGAGTCCTCCTCTTCGTCGTGTTCAAGTACCGGCGGAGAGACAACCAGGCAAAGCCGCCGCAGACGCACGGCAGCACCAAGCTCGAGATCGCTTGGACGCTCATTCCGGCCGTGATCCTGGTCTTCATCGCCGTCCCGACGGTGAGAACCATATTCATCACGCAGGCCCAGGCGGCGCCGGGCTCGCTGAACATCGATGTGACCGGACATCAATGGTGGTGGGAATTCAAATATCCGGAGTACGGCGTCACGACCGCAAACGAGATTTACGTCCCGGTCGGACGCACGGTGAATTTCAGATTGCGCTCGGCCGACGTCATTCACTCGTTCTGGACGCCGCAGTTAGGCGGAAAGCGCGACGTCATCACGAACCGAACGAATTACATGTGGTTTACGCCGGACAGCTCCACGGCGAGCAGCGTCTGGAACGGATTCTGTGCCGAGTACTGCGGCGCATCGCACGCGAACATGCGCTTCAGGGTTTTCACCGTGACGCCGCAGCAGTTCGAGTCGTGGGCAGCGGGTCAGAAGTTGCCGGCGACATTTGGCGCGGTACCAGTTGCTGCTGCCGGTGGCGGTGGAGCAACCACAACCGGGTACATCTTCCCACGGGAGAAAATTCCCGACTTTGCGATTCCGCACTCACCCACTCCCGGTGATCTCAGCTTCACAGCGGGGCTCACCGGCAATGCGCAGCGCGGCAAGCAGGTGTTCTCTACCTCCGCCTGCATCGGCTGCCATTCGATTGCCGGCAATCCCTCGGCGATGGGCGTAACCGGCCCCAATCTCACTCACGTCGGATCCCGCAGCACGATCGCGGCGGGGCGTTTCCCGAATACCGCAGCTTACCTCGCGCTCTGGATCAAGAACGCGCGCAAGATGAAGCCCGAGGTTCTGATGCCGACCCTCGGAATGGACGAATACGATCCTGTTCTCAAAGCGAAAGTCACATCGGCGACCGGCGGACTCACAGATCAGCAGATCGCCGACATCGTCGCATATCTAACTGTGTTGAAGTAACCGGAGACAAGACTTGGCAACTACTGCGTATCCAGCGCCGGCGCGCGCCCCAGCATACTCGGGCGAGCAAACCGGTATTTGGAGCTGGCTGACCACCGTCGATCACAAGCGAATCGGTATTCTCTACCTCTATACCGCGCTCGGCTTCTTCATCTTCGGCGGCATGGAAGCGGTCGTCATCCGCGCCCAGCTTGGCGCTCCGAACCAGCACCTCGTGTCGGCCGAGTTCTACAATCAGCTCTTCACGATGCACGGGACGACCATGATCTTCCTCGCGATCATGCCGCTCT
>JBDTND010000243.1:0-3166 GCA_039933915.1 Gemmatimonadales bacterium
ATGCCTCCGCTAACCGCTCCGAACGCAGTTCCCGAGGTCGCGCTTCCGATCGCTGCCGCGCGGCAGGCGCTCACGGCTGCGGATCTTTCCGTCAAAGTGCAGCGGCGAAGCATCTTCACGCCGTTCAGTGTTCAGGCGGGCGTGGAGTGGGGTGATCCGAGCTTTTCGGGAGCATTGCCGACTGTCGGCGTTTCAATTCCATTACCGATATTGAACCGGAATCGTGGACCAATCGCCCAGGCGGAGGCGGAGCGGGAGCGGGCGCGCGCCGAGCTCGCGCTGGCTCTGTTTCAGACGCGGGCGACCGTCGGACGCGCGCGCAGGGACCGCGCGGTCGCTCTCGAGAAGCTGGAGCGGGACCGAGTCCTCGTTGAGAGCGCGAATCGCATCGCTCAGATGTCGCTCGTCGCGTATCGCGAGGGGGCGCAGGGCCTTCCGGCCGTCCTCGAAGCGCAACGCAACGCGCGCGACATTCTCTCCCAGTACGTCAGTGATCTCGCCGATGCGTGGATTGCCACCGCGACACTCCGCCTCTACTCTCTGACGGCGCCGGCACAATGAGAATGCTTCTGTTGCTTGGCGCTCTGCTCGTAGGTGGCGCGTGCAGAAAGGCCGATACTGCCGCGGATCCTGCGGCCGTCGTTCAGGTCAAGACCGCGGTCGCAACGGTCCAACCGTTCGAGGAGAAGGTTGGATCGATCGGAACTGTGATGGTGCACAGCGGCCACCTGGCATCGCTCAGTGCACCGGCCCCGGCGCGCATCACCACTGTCTATGTCTCCATCGGTCAGAAGGTCTCGGTGGGAACGCCGCTCATCGCGTTCGAGCAGACGCCCTTCATTGCAGCGGCACAGAGCGCGGAAGCGGCTCTGGTTGAGGCGGAGCGGGCATACGAACGTGCCCACCGCCTGGCCGACGCAGGGATTGTCCCACGCAAGGACGCCGACGTGGCCGCGACTGCTCTCGCGCAAGCTCGGGCCGCGGCGCTCATGGCGCGCCGGATGGCGCAGCTCGCCGTCGTCCGCGCACCTATCTCGGGATCGGTGACCAAGCTCAATGCGTCGATTGGCGCCTCGGCCGATGTGAACCAGCCGCTCGTCGAGGTCGCGAATCTCGCTTTCCTCGACATCGTGTTCAACGTGGCGCCCGCCGATGCGGTGCACATCGCTCCCGGCGCCGCAGTCACCCTTAGTGCGGGCGAGACGGCCGCGGGTGAGGCCCTTGGTGTCGGACGTATCATGTCAGTCGGCGCTACCGTCGATTCGAGCACACGCAGCGTGGAAGTCAGAGCCCAGGCACCACCGTCCGCGCGCGCTCTCAGAATTGGCGAGACGATCTTCGGGCAGATCACGCTGGGAGTGATCCCACGGGCGATCGTCGTTCCCGTTGCCGCGCTCGTTCCCGACGGCGACGGTTTCAAGGTGTTCGTCGTCGACTCCGCCAACGTCGCTCTCTCGCGCCCGGTTACAGTCGGTCGCCGCGACGAGTCCGTGGCTGAGATCACGAAGGGTCTTGCCGCCGGCGAGCGGGTGGTAACCGAAGGCGCCTATGGAGTGGTGGACAGCGTCAAGGTAAGCGCGGCCAAATAGTGAGCTCGCTCTTCGACCTCCTCGCCGCCCAGCGACGATTCGTCTATCTGGTCGTCGGACTGCTCAGCGTCGCCGGCATCTATGCCGCAACCCAGCTGCCGTCGGCGATCTACCCCGAGCTCGCGTTCCCGCGGATTCTTGTCGTCGCCGAAGGGTCGTCGCTGGGAGCCAGGCAGATAGTGTTCAGTGTAACGCGTCCAATCGAGGAAGCGATCAGCATCGTCCCCGGCGTGACGCGCGTGAGGTCGCGCTCCATTCGCGGCGGCGCCGAGATCAGCATCACCTTCGCTGATAACGCCGACATGATGCTCGGGTTGCAGCAGGTGCAGGCGCGCGTGAATGAGGTGCGACCGCAGCTACCCGCCGGCATCGAGATCATAGTAGAGCGGATGACGCCCTCGCTGTTCCCGATAGTCTCCTACAACCTGGAGGGCGGCGACCCGGGCGCCCTCTACGACATCGCGCTCTACCAGCTCAAGCCGCTGATCTCCCGGGTACCGGGCGTCGGGCGCGTCGATGTCCAGGGCAGCAACGTCCGCGAGATCGAAGTCGTTGCTGATCCCGCCCGGCTGGCATCGCAGCGCCTGACCTACGACGATCTCGCGAACGCGATCATGCAGGGCACCGGAGTCAGTGCCGTCGGGCGTGTCGCTCAGGATTACAAGCAATACCTCATCGTCAGCAGCCAGGAAGCACACACACCCGACGACATCGCCAACGTCGTAATCGGCAAGGGCCTCCGTGTCCGTGACATTGCCACCGTCACGCTCGGAAGTGTCGACCGGACGCTCATCGTTTCCGGGGATGGAAAGCCTGCCGCGCTCATCAACATCACCCGGCAGCCCGGCGGCAACACGCTCGGGGTGGTCGACAGCGTGGCAAAGCTCGCAGCGGTAATGAGAAAGACGCTGCCCGCGGGCGCGGTGCTAAAACCCGTTTACGATCAGGGCGAGCTGGTGCGTGACTCGATGGCCTCGGTCCGCGACGCAATGCTGATAGGCGCGGTGCTCGCCGTGATCATTCTGCTGCTCTTTCTCCAGCACGGACGGATCACCGCGATCAGCGCGTCATCCATCCCGCTGACGCTCGCCATCAGCGTCTTCGCGATGTACATGCTCGGTCAGACTTTCAACCTGATGACGCTCGGCGCGATGGCCATCGCGATCGGTCTCGTGATCGATGACTCCGTCGTAATCACCGAGAACATAGTCAGGCATCTGGCGCTCGCCAGCGACAGGCATGCGGCCATTCGGGCGGCCGTGCAGGAGCTGATCTGGCCGGTGACAACTTCTACTATCACGACGGTCGTGGTATTCCTGCCGCTTCGGCTGCTGTCCGGCGTCGTCGGCCAGTTCTTCGCCGCGCTTTCAATTACGCTCACGATTGCCGTGCTGGTATCGCTGCTCCTGGCGCTGTCGATCATCCCGCTGATGGCTGATCAGTTTCTCCGCGAGAAAGACACCGATCATGAATGGACGGGCGAGCAGGCGCAGACAGGCGCAAAAAGACAGGGAGTGCTCCATCGCGTTGGAGAATCTCTGAACGCCCTGTCGCTCCGTTATCAGGAATCGCTGGAG
>JBDTND010000244.1:0-3109 GCA_039933915.1 Gemmatimonadales bacterium
TGAGTCGTTCGATCAGCTTTATCAGGCGGTCGAGGAGGCGGGGCGGAGGATCGGCACGATTCGCTAGGCATCTAGAGGCGGCATCGTTCAACAACAGCGGAAGACTACACGCTACCCGCTGATCGCTGCCGGCTGCCCGCGACCAGCTTTACACATCGCGGGTGGCCGAGTTTTATCTCGCCGGGCCTGATCGTTCTCACGGCGCTCCGCCATTTCGTCCAGCTATGAGTCGGTCGAGCGACCAGGCGCCGCTGCCGCGAATCATGACCGCTATCGCGATGCCGATTGCCAGGACGAAGAACTCGACGCCTTCACCCTTCTGCTGGCCGCTCCAGTTCATCAGGAACCCGTTGTGAATGTGTCCGCCAAGGATCGAAGCAACCGCGAAATCGACCGCGATTCCGAACGCGGCGACTCTCCCCATTAAACCGAACAGCAGTCCAATCGGGGCGAAGAACTCCGCTGCGAAGACCAGGAGGGCGAGCGGGGCAGGGATGTGTAGCATTCCCGTCAGGAACCCATACGTCCCCGAGGGGCCGAAACCTCCGAACCAGCCGAGCATCTTCTGTGCGCCGTGGGCAAACACTACGACGGCGAGCACAATGCGAAGCAGCGCCATGACTCTGTCGTCGGGTGTGCTCAGCAATTTCTTCCACATGGTTTGGCCTCGCTGTTCGTCTGACGGTTCTTGACTAGTCAACAATCGTCTGAAAAGTCAGGAAAGTTGAGGATCCCGTCAAGATCGTGATGCTACCTGCCACCCGCGAGGCGAGGTGAACCCCGCGACCCGCTAATGATTCGCCGCGCGCACTCGATCGAGGAGACTGATCAGCGAGTCCAGCTCAGACGGCGGAAGGACGGATACTGTTTGCGCGTCCCAGTGGTTGACCGGCTCGTCGAGCTCCTTCAACAGCTCGAGACCCTTGGCCGTTATCCCGCAGAAAACGCGGCGGCGGTCTTTGGCGCAGGGGGTACGCCCCACGAGTCCCTTCCGCTCGAGTCTGTCCACCAGCCGCGTGACGCCCGGGGTCTGTTCTATCATGCGCTCGCCAATCGTCAGTGTAGGAAGGCCGTCCGGCCCCGCGCCGCGAAGAATTCGCAGGACGTTGTACTGCTGGGGCGTGATACCGTGCGGCTCGATCACATGGGAGAGGCTCCGCTTGACCGCGTCCGCCGTGCGGAGAAGACCGAGCGTAGCCTGCTGTTCGCGTGAGCGGTAATTCTCGGGCGGCTTCTGGTCGGCGGGCATAGGTCTGCTATTTACCGCTTGGACGTTTAGCACGCAAATGGCAACGCTGGCGCCGTATTGGCTGCTGGCGGCGCGTTTTGCTCGTAATCGTCGGCTGATATGGCCTTAGATTTGTCGAACGCGTTTGTCGAACATTTTGGAGGCCCTTTTTAGGGCCTCCCGTGTACTAACTGCGAACTGCTTCCGAACCCTCCTGAGGAGTCTTCGTGAAAACCAGATTTGTCCCTCTCGTAATCATTCTTGCTGGCGCATGCGGCGGAGGGGGCGGTGACATTACGCCTCCGAAGGGCAACCCAAGTGATATCAGCACGATGAATGTCGGCGAGGTGAGGGTTCTCAACCCGAGCGATATTCCAAACGGCATCGATCTCCCGGCTGGAGGATCTGGCGATTACGTCATCATTGTCGCCAATACCAGCGCCGCGCACGATGTCCCCGCGAACTTCGTGGTGAAGGCGGACCGTTCGAGTGGCGGTGCATTCGGAATCGAGGCGCCGGCCGCGCTAGCGCCTCAGTTCAGTCTCCAGGCTGGTCAGCTCCCTGGAACGTGGAGCCGGCAGCAGACGATCGACAACAAGGTGAGAGCGTTCGAGAGGTCGGGGCTTTCGCTGCGCTCGGCGTCGGGGCCGCTCGATTTTTCGCGTTTCTCCGCCCGCCGGAGCGCTCAGGTTGCAGCCATGGTTGTGCCGAATGTAGGTGACCTCATCAACCTGAACGTTCCGGACGGCGCTGCCACTGATCTGTGCAATAATTTCATCCGAACCCAGGCGACGGTCGCGTCGGTGAGCAGCAAGGCAATCCTGGCGGTTGACACCCTCGACGGACCTCCCGGAGCGTTGTTCACTCAGGCAGTGTTGGACTCAATCACGAACGAGTTCGACAACATTACGTATAAGACCGACAGCGCATACTTTGGCAAGCCGACAGACTTGGACGGCAACGGCCGCATCATTCTTCTCTTCACTGGCCAGATTAACGAGCTGACGCCACCCAATACCTCGGGTGGATTCGTGGGGGGCTTCTTCTTCGCGGGCGACTTTTTCCCGCCAACGGATCAGGGCGGGGGCGCTGGAACGTTCTGTCCGGAAAGCAACCAGGGGGAGATCTTTTATTTGCTTTCGCCCGATCCCACCGGAACCAAGTTCGGCAACGTGCGGACTGCGAGTTCGGTGCGTCAGGGAACGCGCGGTACCATCGCGCATGAATTTCAGCACATGATCAACGCTGGAAACCGCTATATCAGTACAAATCCGCTGGTGAAGGCGTTCGAGGCGGCCTGGCTCGATGAAGCGCTGGCTCATACCGCCGAGGACGCTGTGGGTCGCGTTTCTCGCGGATTTACGGATCTGCAGCTGCTCACGTTCAATGACCTCGTGCCGTGCAACACGCCGTGCGCGCAGGCGAACGACTTCAACGCGTTCTTCTTCCAGAACTTCGCTCGGCTGACGTACTGGATGGGCAACACCAGCATCTACTCGCCCATGAGCAAACAGGCGGATACGTCTCTCGCGGTCAGAGGAGCAGCGTGGGCGATTGTCCGCTACGCCGCGGACAATCTCTCGAATGGAGATCCGCGCGCCTTTACACGTACTCTCGTCGCGGGCCCCGACACAGGGGTAAAGAACTTTGCGGCGGCGACGAAAGTTCCCATCGACACTGTGGTGGCGCGGTGGCTCGTCTCGATGTACGCGGATCATCTCGGGATCACAGGTCTCGATCCGAAGTACCAATACCGCGGTTACAACTTCCGCAGCATAATGCCGCCGGTCGCTAAATCCGTTCTCCAGCAGGCGACAGCGGTGTACCCGCTGGTGGTCCCGCCGATCGGCACCGGCAGCGACAACATTTCCGCCAAGAATC
>JBDTND010000245.1:0-3089 GCA_039933915.1 Gemmatimonadales bacterium
GAGGATACACCGACTCGACCCAAACAGAAATCTATCGGACCAAACCCCGGGGCAAGAAAGCTAGAACTTGAAGATCTTGCCGAGCGCTTTCCCGATTTTTTTGCCGAAGTCATTCCCCCAATCGCGCTGATTCTGCCAGTCGCCGTTGGGCTCGTCGCCCACGTCCGGGCCGTGATTGGGGCACGGGATTGTCGGGAGCGGAAGCTCGGGCTTGTAGTACTCGTTGCGGGATACCGGACACCATTCAGTCGCGAGGTAGCCCGTCGTGGGATCGATCATGCGCTCGACCATTCCCGGCGGCGGATTCCAATCTGTCGGCGATGACGTTTCGCGCCAGCCGTTCTGATAGAAATCGACCCAGGCCGGCGCGGCGAGACGGCCCCCCGATGCGTCGCTGCTGATCGGCGCGGGAGTGTCGAAGCCGAACCAGAACGCGGCAACGATCGTCGGAGTGTAGCCGACGAACCACACGTCGGTACCGCTGTTGGTCGTTCCCGTTTTCCCCGCGACGAGTCCCTTCACTCCGTAAGTGCGCACAGCTTTGCCAGTGCCGTAATCGACAACCGATTGCAGCATCGACGTCACCTGATACGCGTCGCGCGGGTCCATCGCGCGCTCGCGTTTTCCCGGAGGAGTTTCTTCGCTCGTCCAGATCGGGATGTCGTCAGAGGTGGAGATGCTCTTCACGAGAATCGGCTTCACGCGAAATCCGCCGTTGGCGAAAGGTGCGTAGGCTGTGACGAGCTCCACCGGCGTAACTTCGAGGGACCCGAGGGCCATTGAAGGGACGTTGGGAAGCTGGCTGGTGATTCCGTTCTTGCGGGCGACGTCGATGATGCGCGGGATGCCGACCGCCTGACTGACGCGCACCGTCGCCGCGTTCGCGGATTTTATCAACGCCCGGCGGAACGTGATGCGTCCCGAGTATTCGTCGTTGTAGTTCTGCGGCGACCAGACGTCGCGTCCCTGAATGACGTCGATTGGATCATCATCGACCTCTGACGACGGTGTGTAGCCCGCTGCCATCGCCGCGGCATACACGAACGGCTTGAACGCCGATCCCGGCTGGCGGTGCGCGAGGAATGCCCGATTGAATGTGCCGCGCTCGTACTGGCGGCCGCCGCTCAACGCGCGGATCTCCCCGTTGCGCGGATCGATTCCGACCATCGCGCCCTGAATCAACGCTCGGCGGCCTGTCTCGGATTGAATCGCGGCCGCTTGCCTGCGAACCGCGCGGTCAGCTGCGATCTGGGCATTGCGGTCCAGTGTCGTCCGAACGATCAGGTCGATGACATCGGCGGTGCCGCCCTGGATGATCGAATCCACTTTCGCTCGCACGGCATCGAGAGCGTACGAATCGTTCGGATCCTTCGGCCGCCACTCGTCGCGCGCGATTTTGAGCGGCTGCGCCTGAAGCCCCTGCAGTCTGTTCGCCGAGACGTATCCCTCTTTGACCATGAGACTCAGCACGAGATTGCGCCGCACGAGCGCGCGGTCGGGATGACGGCGCGGAGTGTATAGCGAAGGAGCCTTCGGCAGAGCGGCCAGCATTGCAGCCTGCGGAAGGTTCAGCTGGTTGACGCTCCGTCCGAACAGGTCTCTGCTCGCAGCCTCTACCCCGTACACACCGTTGCCCATGTAGATGGCGTTGAAGTACAGCTCCAGAATCTGCTGCTTGGTGAGTGAGCTCTCGATCAGGCGGGAGAGACGCAGCTCGATGAGCTTCTGGCGAAGCGATCGCGCCGGATACCTGCGGACAGCGAAAGTGTTCCGCGCCACCTGCATCGTGATGGTGCTGAACCCTTCGCGCGTGCGGCCGGCTTTGATGTTCGTCGCGAGCGCACGAAAGAAACCGCGCCAATCGAGACCGTCGTGCTGGTAGAAGCGCCGGTCCTCGGTCGCGACGAATGCCTGCTGCACGAATTCCGGAACGGAGCTGAGCGGGACGTTGACCCGCCGGACGATCTCGAGCCGCCCCATGACGCGGTTATAGCGGTCCAGAATGCGTCCGCCCTGATCGGGCTGGAAAGTCTGAATGGCGCGTGGGCTCGGGCAACCGTCGAATCCGCACGTAATCAGCCACAAGTCAGTGAAATAGACTGTTAGAATACATATTGCGAACAGGGAGAGCAGAATCGCTCGCCGTCTCGCCTTTATCTCTGACCACAGCCGGGAAAAATGTATCGTTCGATCCTCGTCTTTATCTTCATTGTCGTCGCCGCCTGCAAGGGCGAGACGAATTCCGCATCCGCTGCGAACAATAACAGCGCCAGGTCCGATTCAATCATCGCCGGCGCTCAGACATCAGACACCGTCGGAGCCATCGCGGGTCCAATTTCCCCTACGGAAACGGCGGCTCCAGGTTCCGCTGCCGCTACGGCGGCAACAACTCCAACTGTATCGACTTCGGGTTCAACAGCACCTGCAGGCGCATCTTCCGGCACTGCGAATCCCAATCGTGTTCCCAACGAGATGGGACGAATAATGGTGCTGGAGTATCACCTCATCACCGACCACAACAGCGACTACGCCAGAGAGCGGGGACAGTTCCGCAAGGATCTGGAGCTGCTCTACAACCGCGGCTATCGCCCTGTGAACATGTCGGATGTTCTCGACAAGAAGCTCAATCTTCCGAAGGGTTTGTCGCCCGTCGTCTTCGTATTTGACGATGCATCGCCCGAACAGTTCCGCTACATCGACAACAACGGCAAGCTCGAGATCGATCCGACGAGCGGGGTTGGGATCTGGCTCGATTTCAAAAAGACGCATCCCGACTGGAACAACAAGGCGGTGTATTGTCTGCTCTCCGGGGCTTCCGCGGGACACAACTTCTTCGGCGATCGCGGGGTTCAGGGTCAGAAGTCGAACTGGAGATTTCAGAAGGTGAAATGGCTCGCTGACAACGGATTCGAGCTGTGCGACCACACGCTGTGGCACGCGCAGCTGAGCAAATATCCCGACGCCTTCGTGCAGGAGCAGATCGCGCGCAACGCGCTCGCGATCGACTCGGCCGTGCCGGGCTACAAGATCCGCTCGATGGCGCTGCCGCAGGGATTGTGGCCGAAGAACCGCGCGCTCGCGAGCAAGGG
>JBDTND010000246.1:0-3077 GCA_039933915.1 Gemmatimonadales bacterium
GAGACCTCTATCTATCTACGCGGACCGTCTCTCCTGCCTTCTGTCCCGCGACCAAAGGGACGCCCTGACCCTCGGACAGCAGCTTCGTCACGAAGCGCTGGCCCTCCGAGATGCGCTCGACCTCGATGGCCACGGCATCGACGGACGCTTCCAGCCGTTCGAGGCGCTGAGCAGTCTCGGCGAAGACCGCGGGCGGCAGGGCTGGCTTGTTCGACCGCCTGATGAACGACCGCCCGATGCCGACCGCAAGGGGACCCAGCACGAAAATGATGGAGAGTATCGAAAGCGTAAAGACCTGCTTCGATGTGAATCCCCCGAACATCGCGGGCAGCGATGTCGTCGCTATCTGTCCGGCCGACGCGCTCGTAAGCTGCTGCCCAGTCTGCTGGATGTCCGACTCGAGCTGCAGTTGTCGCGCGTCGAGCAGCGCAAGCCGGCCTTCGAGGCCTTTGATTGCGATTGGGTCGCCCGTCGTCTTCAGCTGGGAGAGCAGCTTCGATCTCCTGCCGTCGACCGATGTGAGCTGATCCGATAACTCCGATCGCCGTGCCTTGAGCGCTTCGAGATCGCGGGCCGTCCGCGGCGCCGCGATCGTGAACGTCGGAGTCCCTGGGGGTCCGTTAACGACCACCACCCCTGCGGGCAGCGGCGAAGGTGCCTGACCTGCTATGACCGGGGCATTTGCCGAAGGCGCTTGAGGAGCGGGTGTCTGCATATGGATCCCTACGAGCTGGGGGAACGGCAGGTTGCGACGTCCATAATAAAAATGCAGCCAGCCTCCGCAGCATACCATATCCAGCCGCGCTGGAGAGCCTTGAGGCGCGCAATCTGGCGCGCCGCGCCTCGCTTGACTTTAGCCTGCCTCCTTCCCCGTCAAGCCGGCCGACGGACTGTCGAACTCGAAGGGACTCTTCGGCTGCGTGGCGCCCACTCGCCCCGCCGCGATGTCAGCTTTCGCGTATACCTCCGACCGAACGGGAGATTCGTTCTGCCGCCTGAGTATCGCGATCTGGCCGATGTGCGTGAGCGCATCCGAGACCGGGCCCTGAAACAATTCCTCGACTGTGGCGCGGAGTGGCGCGTCGGACGCGAGAAACCTGTCGAAGTTGAGAAGCGAGGCGTGAAACCGCTGGACCTCTTTCCTCCACGCCTGCGGCTTGGAGTGAACCCATTCGGACTTTCCTTGCGCCATGCTCAACGCCCAGTCGAAGAGATCAGCCATGTGCGCGAGAATCTCGACCGGCGTGCGAGCGCCTTTTCCCAGCTGAAACGTTCCGAATCCGGGAGGAGCAAAACGCTCGACTTTCGCGGCGCGGTAGGCGATGGTGGCGAGCGTGTAGCGGAGAAAAGCGCGCGTAGGGTCTGTCAATGCCAGTCCGGCTCGTCTCTCAGAGTATCGACGTGCACGCGGCTTGCCGATGCCTTGCCCGATAAGCGCTGCCACGGACCGGCATTGTTTCCTCTGACGGCGGCAATCTCGAAGCTGTCGGGGGCGAACCAGCGCGCGTGGTTGAAATCCTCATCGCAATCGCAACCCACCCCGGTCGGACCTCTGACGACGATGTGGCCGCTCTTGAGATCGCGCACGACAGCGTACGTTCCCGGGTTTGTCGGGGTGGTGTCCTCGCCCACGTACGCGATGGAACGCCCGTCAGGAGAGAAGAGGACGTCCTGATACGGGGGCCAGACATCATCGGGAATGGGTGTCGTCTCGATGCGATGCTCCCCGAGCCGAAGCCGGAAAATATACCGGCGCGGCGTCGCTGAGTCTTCGGACGCCTGAAGAAGCCCGATGACCAGGCTGTCACCGATCACGATCGGCGCGGGCGGGATGACGTTCCGGATCGTGTCAGCGCCAAGCGGAGAGGTCACCTCGATGCGGTAAACGGTTCCGGTATCCTCCATGGGCGACCATGATTGGGCCGTTGTTGTTGAATCGATCACGCGAATGTGAGTTCTCGATTCGTCCGAATCTCTCCCGCACGCGCCGCTCACGATTGCGCCGGCGGCGCCAACCAGAATCACAAGGACGCGAGCGCGGATCACGTCTGCTTCTCCGGGTCGTCATCGGAATCAGCTTGAGGCGCAGCCTCGGCCGGCGCGGTCTTGATCTCCACCGTGCTCGGTACGATCGGCGGCAACCCGACTTCCTTGAGCGCGGCGTTCGCGGACGGCAGCATCAACAGCGCGCCGCGCATCGCCGACAACTGTCGATCGAGCTGCGCCGACAGATCGTTGAAGACGGTGTACGACTGACTCGTCGGCCTGGAGTCGCTTCCACCAACGACGCCCGCAAGTGCGGCGATCTTGTTATTCAGCTTGATCGGGTAGTTGAGCGGGTCCTGGCTCGATTGGTTCTTCACCTGATAGATCTCGCCCTCGATGGCAGCCAGCTTGTTGGACAGGTCCTCAGCCATCTTCGCAAAAGCCGCGCTTCTGGCGCCAGTCATCCTCTTCGTACGATCCGCCAGCTGGGCCTTGACGCTCCGGATCGTCTTGACGCCGTCGTTGGCCTGACTCGTCTTGTCACGAATGCGCATCAGGAAATCGAATTGCTCCCTGAGATCCGCGTCGGTGGCTTTTGACCGCGGATCTTTCACGACCACGACCGGCTGAGTGTATCGCTGGCCATTGACGTTGAGACGGGCGGAGTAAGTTCCCGGCAAAACCACCGGGCCCGCGATCGAGCCGGCCCACAGGATCATGTTGTCGAAGACGGACGGGTCGGGATAGCGAAGATTCCAGGCGAACATGTTGAGCCCGGCCTTGTTCGCCACTCGCGGCGGAGGTGGTCTCCGTGTTTGGCCTTCCTCGCCAGGTGGAGACTCTTCGCCCCGGGCTTCCACGCCGGCGGTGGTGTCCGGCGCAACTCCGGCCCGGCGCAAGCTGTCGTTGCGCGAGGTGCGAACGCTGTCGCCGCGAACGGAATCCGCCGCGACCACTGGATCCTGCTGGCTGGTGAAAGTTCGAATGACTTTTCCCTGGCTGTCCAGAAAATCCATCGTCACCGTCTGTCGCGGCTGCGCGAGCCAATAGTACACGACTGCGCCCGACGATGGATTTGCGCCGGTGGGATG
>JBDTND010000247.1:0-3072 GCA_039933915.1 Gemmatimonadales bacterium
GTCGTTTTGCCGGCCGGAAGCGTCATCATCGTTCGCACGACCACTCCACTTCAGTCTGCCTCCGCCCAGGCCGGACAGACCTTCGAAACGACCGTCGAGGAGAGCATCGGCGTCGACGAATTCACCGTCATTCCCGCCGGCAGCAGGATCCGCGGCGTCATCTCGGTGGCAACACCCGCGACCCGACAGCAGTCGGGCGTCATAGACGTCGTGTTCAATCGCCTCACACTCGCCAACGGCACAACGTTTCCGATTTCGGGCAAGCTCACCAGCACTGACTCCGCTGAGCGACGCCAGATCAAGAGCAATCCGAACGCTCGAGTAGTTCTGGTTGGTGACCGAGGTGGAATCGGCGCGGCAATCGCCGGTGCGGGCTCCTCGAAGAGCGCAAACAACATTCTGGCGGCGTTGGGTGGGTTGCTGTCCGAGGGTCGCGACGTGAGCGTCCCCGCCGGAACCCCGCTCGCAGTCGAGCTCGATCAGGCAGTGACGCTGCGCGGTGGTGGTCGACTCCGCGGCACTGACCCTTCGACGATATATACGGCGCCAGAGCGTGTACGCGCGGCGCAGAATGCGCTGGGGCAGCTGAATTATTATCGCGGACCGGTGAATGGTCTTCTCGACGATGCCACGCGTCGCGCGCTCTTCCAGTTCCAGGTCGATCGCGGGTTGAGCGGTACCGGAAATCTCGATGGCCGAACCGCGCAGGCGCTCGGTGTCAATCTGGGACTCGGCGTCGATGGCGGGCTATCGGGATCAGTTCTATCGGCGGACCAGGCATCGGTCGTTCGCCGGGATGGACAGCAGATCGCAACGCGCGTTCGCAGCGATCTTGGGATCAGTGGCACAGGGCGATTGGATCCCGCACGCACGTATGCACAGGGGGACCTGGAGCTCTGGTTCGCTCTCTCGGCGTTCGCGGACAACGCGTCGCTGTACGAGCAGATCGTGAGAGCCGGGAGCAATCGCGATGCGGCGGTGCTCGCGGGTCGCGCGCTTGCCGCGTCCGCGCGTCGAGTTGACGCCGCGATGCAAAACGCTCGGGCGTCGGCGCAGGTGCAGAACGCGTGGATGGCTGTGCGCCGGCAGATCACCACGATCGATACTACGGCTTAGCGCAGCGGAGTCCCGATCGCACACTGTTATGTCATCAACCGGCCGGGGAATCATTCTCCGGCCGGTTGTTTTTTTGCGCGCTGGCGAGAAGGTGGCGCGGCCGGATTTTGTCGCGCGCGGCTAATGAGTCGGGGCGGCCGCGGCTAACAAACCGTCTGGCCTATAAGCAGATTTCGCGATCAATCATGCCCATCTCCCGACGCGAAGCTCTTCGTGACCTGAGCGGTCTGTTCGCCATTCCATTCATTCGATGGCCAGAGCGCCTCAGCGATCCCTTGGCCGGCACGATCGTCGATTACCAGGCCGGGCGCGCGCGCCATGACTGGACCGCCGCCCAGGTAACGAAGGAAGCGCTCGATCGCGCCAAGGCGTGGAACGGTACGCTGCATGCCGTCGATTTGTTCTCCGACACCGCGATGGACGAAGCCCGCGCATCAGACTCGCGAGCACGGCAAGGAAAGCTGCGCGGGCCCCTCGACGGCGTTCCCTTGTTCGCAAAGTCGATCTACGACATGCACGGATTTCCGACGACAGCATCGAGTGCGGAGTGGGCGAAGCTCTTCCCCTCGGCCGTCCCGCGCGATTCGGTTGAAGTCGCGCGCATGCGCTCCGCAGGCGGGGTCGTCCTCGGCAAAACCGCCGCCGACGACTTCGCGTATCACGGCAATGGTACGAGCTCGCTATCCGGACAGGTTCGCAACCCGTACGACCGGGCAGGCGTTAAGACGCCGGGTGGCTCGAGCGCCGGCACCGCGGTGTCCGTCGCCTGCGGGATCGCGTTTGCCGGGCTCGGCACCGACGACGGCGGCTCCAATCGCATTCCTGCGCAATTCTGCGGCGTCGTGGGAATGAAGCCGACGTTCGGACTGGTGCCGCGCACTGGCGTAATTCCCACGTGGCCGTACCTCGACACGCATGGTCCGCTCGCTCGCCACGTCGCCGATGCGGCACTGCTGCTCGACGCGATCGCCGGACCGGATCCAGCTGATGGTCTCGCCCTTACCGCTCCGTGGCGGCGCGGGCAGCTCACCCATTTGCGCGACGATGCCCTTCGCGGCGCACGACTCGGTCTCGTCGACGTACATGTCCCACGCGCACAGATGAGCGCCGAGTCACTCTCGGTGTTCGATCGCGCCATCGCGGACCTCACGTCCGGGGGAGCGATCGTTGAATCGTTCGCACCGACTGTCACGCGCGCCAGTGTACGAACCATGTTTGCCGACGCGGCAAAGGAACGCGGAGATGTCGCAATCGATCACAATTCGCCCGCGGCAACGGCGAACGCGCTCTACAGATACTTCGGCACCCATGGCGGCAACGCGCGCGGCGATGTCGAGCGCGGACTAGCCGCGTTCCGCGCCTTCTACGACGTCTTGCCGAAAGAGTGGGAAGAAATGTCGAAGCTCATGATGCAGCCGTACGAGCGCGATCCCGCCAGCGTATCGTTCGCGCGCTCGCGTGCGACGGTGGTTGCGGTGCTTGCGGAGAGGTTTCGCGAGCAACGCATCGACGCGATGATTTACCCAACGATGCCCTTCCCCGCGCCTCGCGCCGTCGACCCGTGGCCGGACGTTCGCACCACACTCGGCTACGGGAACTGGCTCGGGCTGCCGGAAGTCTCGGTACCGACGGGGGTCGGATCCGACGGCATGCCGGCTGGCAACATCTCGTTCGTCGGACTTCCCGGAAGCGACGCGCAGCTCCTTGCGCTGGCGCATTCGTACGAGCGGCGGTCGAGACGGTTCGTCGCGCCACCAACGCCGGTGTGACCGACGCTCTACGCTACGAATAATCACGCCGCCACGATTCCCGGTTGCACAGAATCCTCCCGGCGCCTGCGGGAAAGAATCCCAGCCGAGACCAGCGCGATCACCAGTCCAACAGGCAACGGCTCCAGCATCGTGAACGCCGCGTTCAGGAACGGATTCTTGTACAGGTCGAACAGCTTCTGCATCT
>JBDTND010000248.1:0-3049 GCA_039933915.1 Gemmatimonadales bacterium
TAGGTGTAGGGAATCCCGAACGAAGCGCGATCGACCCAGTCTCCTTCCTTGATGAGCGCCTGGGGAGCGCGATACACGTCATTCCATAACGCTTTCGTGCGCGCGAGATCCAGGTTCAGTCCGGAGATATGGGGCGTCTCGGCCGTGTCGGGGATGGGCGAATCCGTGAGCTTTTGAACGAAACCCTGTGCAAGCAGATAAGGCTCGAGACCCATATTTCTGAATGCACCGGTAGAGAGGTATATCGGCCGCTCGGGAAACGAGTCCTTGATCAGACGCAAAAATACCAGCTGATCGCGCACGAGATAGCCAGGCGGGATGTTGAGCACAATGCTGCCCTGCCGGAAAACCTGCGGCTGCGACAGCTGGATGTACTCGGGAATCGCGTCGGCCTCGGCGAACGTCATCTTGAGCGGCGGGCCGGTCGGCTTCTTCCACTCCTTGTTGCGGTAGATGGCCGGCCCCTTTGCGGCATCGTAGGTCTCGATCGGACGGCGGATCATCTGGCGCACGAACCAATCGGTATCCAGATACGTCGTCACCGCGACCGTCACATCACGCCGGATGCCTTCGACTTCCTGTGCGTACCAGAGCGGGAATGTGTCGTTGTCGCCATTTGTGATCACAACTGCATACGGTTCGAGCGAATTGAGATAGTCGTGAGCCCACTGCTGCGTGAAGGTATGACCAGCGCGTGATGCAGACTTCCAATTCGAGAACAGCGGAATGAGCGAGATCAGAAGAATCGGCGATGCGACGATGAACGCGCGGCGAGAAGGCCAGCCTGCCAGCGCCGACGTCCTCCGCTCCGCCGTTTTGTTCCCCTCGGTTGTTTGCCCTTCGAACACATACGCGACCTGCTCCCAGAGAAAGCTGAGCCCGATAGATGCCCACACTCCCCACGCCGAGAAGCTCCAGATGTAGAAGTAGTCTCGATCGCGCACCTCGCGGTCGACGGCGTTTCCGAGATCCGGCGACTGCGACCAACCGTACTTGAAGTTGAGGTAATAGATGAGTGCGAGAGTCATCGTGAACATGAGCGGGCCGAAGTACCAGAACGTCCTTCGGTCCCGACCCCAGTGCACGTACCCTCCCAGCAACCCGAGAGTCAGATAGAGGAACGCGACAATAAACTGGAATGCCTCCCTGTCGTTGTGGACATCGCGCACCCACTGCCACTTGAAGTAGAGCCACCACATTGCCACCTGGCCGGTGTACGGCGCGCCTCGCTCCAGCTTCTTGCCGTACTGCTCGCGGTTGATGTTCGACATCAACCGGTCTTTCGTCAGCTTGGTAAACGTGCAGCTAGCCTCCAGCTTCGTTTCGCACGCGGTCGGAGCGCCTTCATTGATCCCCGGGAAGTACGCTGCGCGCACGGGCTCGTAAATGAAGGGCGTAAGTCCGATAATCATGGCGCCGAGTGCCGTCAGCACGAGCTTCCAGCGAAGTATCGTCTTCCAGCGAACCATCAGAATTGCAACGCCCGCGGCGGGAAGCGGGAGAAAGCCCGCCGGGTGGTTCGAGTAGCCGAGCCCGAGCAGGAAGGCGACGAGTATCAGGATGCGATCGGCGTTTGGCGCGTCAGGTTCCTCGATCCACTGGATCATCAGCCACGATACGATCGTGAAGAAGAGCAGAGAAACGGTGTATACCTTCTCGTTGACCACCGACTGGTTCCATACCGTGAACGCTGTCGCGCCGATGAGGGTCGAGAGTCCGGCCACGACGAGCCGCTGCCACTTGTCGATTATCCACCGCGCGACGACCCGCTCCGTGATCAGGAACCAGAAGCCGGCCGAGCAGGCGCTCGCCAGTGCGGCCAGAAGGTTGATCTTGCCCCCGTACGAGAGGGGAAGCGGGAGCGATGCGAACGCGTGGCCGAGCAGCATGAAGAATGGATTGCCCGGCGGGTGCGGGAGGCCGAGGACTTTGACCGCGGCCATGTATTCGCCCGTATCCCACATCGCGACCGATGGCGCGAGCGTAAGGAGATAGAGGACGAATACGAGACCCGCTGCAATCGCGGCGGCCATATACGAAGGGTGATAATCGTTCCCGTTGGAACGGGACGGAGAAACTCTCGTTGCCATTTGTCAGGTGAAAATTGTAGTTGGGTCGCCGATGAATTTTAGTCACTCGGACCCCGCTCTGCGTTTGTAGGACGATCTCGCCGCGCCCCTCTTGCTTTCGGGATATGTTCGGGTATAATCCGATATGGGATTCGTCGAGCTCAGAGCCCACACCGCCTTCTCCTTCGGCGACGGCAGCGCTTCTCCCGAAGCACTCGTGATCCGCGCTGCATCACTCGGCTACGGCGCCATCGGAATAACCGACACCGCCGACCTGGGCGGGATTGTCCGCTTCGGGTTGGAAGCGCGCCGGCAGAACGTGAAGGCGATAGTCGGCACCGAGCTCAACATCGATGGATTCCCCGCCGCTTTTCTGGCGCGGAGCAAGGAGGGATTCAACAACCTCGCCGCTCTCATCACGAGATCGCGGGTGGGCGATCTCTCGTCGTGGAAGAAGGGGGATGGAAAAAAGACGCGTGGTCGTCCGCGCATCTCGTGGCTTCAGGTAGCGGAGCGGAGCGAGGGGCTGCAGGTGTTGACCGGTCCGGCATCCGGGCCGGTCGCATCCAGTCTCCGCGCCGGTGATTACAAAGGAGCGGAGCGAATGCTCTGCCAGTGGCGCGATGTCTTCGGCGACAGACTCGCGGTCGAGGTGCAGCTGCACCACACCAGCGGCGACGAGTCAGCGCTCGCCACTGCGCTGATCGAGCTCGCCGAGCGTCACAAAGTCCCCTGGGTCATCTGCCACGAGCCGCGGTACATCGACAACGACAGCCGGCTGGTTCACGACGTGCTCACCGCGCTTCGTTACGACACCACCATCGACCAGGCGCTCGCTCGCGGACTGCTGCATCCGAATGGCGAATGGCGTCTCGCTTCACCGGAAGAAATGGCCGAGAGATGGAAGGGGCGGGAAGCGGGCCTGGAGGAGAGCGAGCGGATCGCATCGGAATGCGACTTCAGTCTGGCGTGGGTGAGGC
>JBDTND010000249.1:0-3030 GCA_039933915.1 Gemmatimonadales bacterium
TCGAGGTAGCTTGAGTTCTCGTCGTGCGCGATCGAGATGATCGGCACACGCTCATCGATGGTCAGTCCGTAACCTTCCAGACCGACCAGCTTGCGCGGGTTGTTGGTGATCGGTCGAATCTTCTTCAGGCCAAGGTCGAGAAGAATCTGCGCTCCGATTCCGTAGTTGCGCAGATCGGGCTTGAAGCCGAGTCTCTCGTTCGCTTCGACGGTGTCGCTTCCCTGGTCCTGCAGCTCGTACGCTTTGAGCTTGTTGAGCAGACCAATGCCGCGTCCTTCCTGATCGAGATAGACGATCACGCCCGTCCCTTCCTTGGCGATCATCTTCATCGCTGTGTCGAGCTGCCAGCCGCAGTCGCAGCGAAGAGAATGAAAGACATCCCCCGTCAGGCATTTCGAGTGCATCCGGACAAGAGTGCTGGAATCGGGTCCGACGTCGCCAAACACGAGCGCGATGTGCTCGTGCGCATCGACATCGTTGCGATAGCCGACCACGCGCCACGTTCCTGATTCCGTCGGGAGGCGCGCTTCCGCCACGCGATGCACGAGCCTCTCCGTCTGCAGGCGGTGGGCGACGAGCTGCGCGACCGTTATGAACGTGAGGTCGTGCTGCTGCGCGAAGCGTTCCAGCTCGGGACGCCTGGCGCTGGACCCATCTTCGCTGAGGATCTCGCAGACGACGCCGGCCGGAATGAGGCCGGCGAATCTCGCGAGGTCGACGGCAGCCTCAGTGTGTCCAACGCGCTGCAGCACGCCTCCATCACGCGCGCGCAGAGGTGGCACGTGTCCGGGGCGGCGAAGGTCGCTCGGAACGGTCTTGGGATCAACAGCGACGCGGATGGTCTTCGCCCGATCCTGCGCGCTTACGCCGGTGGTGACGCCAAAGCGCTCGTCCGCATCAATGCTGATGGTGAACGCCGTCCGGTATTCGTCCGTGTTGACTTCACTCTGCTGGGCGAGCTCGAGCTGGTCAGCGCGCTCGCCGGTAAGGGCAAGACAGATCCAGCCTCCGGCCTTCCGGATCATGAAGTTGATCATCTCGGGCGTGACGAGCTCCGCCGCGCAAACGAGATCGCCTTCGTTCTCGCGATCCTCGTCATCCGCGACGATGATCAGCTTGCCGGCCTTGATGTCGGCTATGGCCTGCTCTACGGTTCCGAATTCCATGGTTTCTCTAGTGCTCCAGCGAAAAATCGGCTGGCGAATTTAGCGCCGATGCCTCGCGCAGGTAGGGCTCGAGCAGGCGACGCACATGTTTGGCGATCACGTCCGCCTCCACATGCACCCTCGCTCCCGGCTTCAAATCGCCCAGATTGGTATGACGCAAGGTGTATTCGATGAGGGAAAGTTGCAAACCGCCGGACTTGAGCTCGTTGACAGTCAGGCTGACCCCATCGATCGTGACTGACCCGTGGAGCACGAACAGTGGCTCGAGCGAGGGCGGGACCGATACGTCGACAAGCAGCGCGTCGCCCGCGCGATCTGCCGCGGCGACGACACCAACACAATCGACGTGTCCCTGAACGATATGCCCTCCGAGCCGGTCACCTGCGCGGACGGCACGCTCGAGGTTTACTCTGGTTCCGGCGTGCCAGTCAGCAATCGTCGTGCGCTCGAGGGTGGTAGCGACTGCGGCGACATCGAACCATCCAGCTCCAAATTCCCGGACAGTAAGACATGCGCCGTTCAGGGCGATGCTCTCACCGCTCTCGAGATCGGAGAATGGCGCACGAATGACAAGCTCGCGCCCCGCATCCGTTTGACGGACGCCTTCAACCTCTCCAACCTGCTCGATCAAACCGGTGAACATTCAACCCTCGTGGAACGCATAGACCGACATCACGTCCTCGCCAAACTCCGCGCGCCGCACGATCGGAAGACCCGCGAGCCATTCCCGATAGTCGCCCGGCAGCCCGCTGAAGGGACTTAACGCATTGGCGCCAAGCGTGATGGGTGACTGAAAGATAACCAGTCGGTCCACCAGCTTCTGCCCTAGAAACGCCTGTGCGACGCGGGCACCCCCCTCGACCATCAGGTGCTGCACCTCAAATCCGTGCAAGGCTTGCAGGGCCGAGGGGAGATCTTCAGCCTCGAAAACGTCGACTCCCGCGTTGTGGAGCGCCGCCAGCCGCGTTACTGGAGGGTGGTGCGCGAAGATCATCGCCGGGGTTTCTCTGGCGGTCCGCACGAGGGTGGAGTCGAGGGGCGTTTCGGCGTTTCTGTCGAACACTACTCGAACTGGCGCTACTCTCGGCCGAATCGGCCCGCGCGCCGTCAATCTGGGATCGTCGGCGCGGACGGTGCCGAGTCCGACTGCAATCGCGTCAACATTGGCGCGGAGATGCTGAACCTCGCGTCGCGACAGCTCGTTGCTGATCCAGCGCCGCTGGCCCGATGGATCGTTCATTCTGCCATCACTCGATATCGCGAGCTTGAGCGTCACCCACGGACGTTTCGGATTCGTGGCGGTGAAAAAGAATGGGGCATTGAGCTCGAGGGCCGCGACCTCCTCGACGGAGTATTGGACCTCAACTCCGTAATCGGCGAGATGTCTTCCGCCCCCGCCGGCAAGCGCTGTCGGATCGGCGGCGGCGATTACAACGCGCTTCACCCGAGCGTCGAGAATCGCCTCTGTGCACGGCGGCTGCTTGCCGAAATGGTTGCAGGGCTCGAGAGTGACGTACATCGTGGCGCCGCGAGCACGGTCACCGGCGGTCTTGAGCGCTACAAGCTCGGCGTGTGCCTCGCCGTAGCGCGCGTGGTAGCCCTCGCCGACGACGATGCCGTCGCGAACGACAACAGCGCCGACCATCGGGTTCGGCGCTGTTTGACCCCAGCCTTGCTGCGCCAGGGCGAGCGCGCGACGCATGAATTCCGCGTCGCGCCCGTCGTTAGAATCCGAATCGAGCTCCGACCGATCCGTAGATTCTGGAATCGGCTGCTTGCTTGCCACTGAAGGTATTGTAGGTGTTGATGGTGCCACCGGATACCTGTCCAATTTCGCCGGTGAGCTTGAGAATCAGAAGATTAA
>JBDTND010000250.1:0-3028 GCA_039933915.1 Gemmatimonadales bacterium
GCCGCCGGCGCCTGGGAATATTGCAGTCATCCCATCGATCTCGAGCCGGTGTTCATCAAGCTCGAGACTTTTCTCAGAGCACGGAAGGAGCTGGTCGCGTCGCGGTCCGACGATTTCGTGGACGCTTCGACCGGACTCTATACCTCCTTCGGGCTGAGGCAGCTCGCCGGCAAGCTCGGCGCGCGCGCCTTGAGAAAGCACGAAGCATTTGCCTGCGTAGCCTTTGCTCCGCAGGTGCACGATCGTGAAATCGGGTCGAGCATGTTGTGGAAGGAAAGTCCCGCTGGCTTTGCTGACGTCGCCCACGTATTCCGCGAGCAGAGTCGCCAGTCGGACGTGGTTGGTCACGTCGGCGATTCGCGTCTCGCGATCCTGGCGCCGGACACGGACGCCGAGGGCGCGCGCCTTCTAGTCGCCAGACTTCAGCGCGAGCTGGATCGAGCGAGCAAGAACAAGTCGATCTCCGGCGAGGTGCGATTGCGCGTGGGCTACAGCGCGGTGCAGGATCTCGCCGCTTCCAACGTCAATGTCGCCGAGCTCGTGCATCGCGCGGAGAGCGCTTTGGATCACGCGCCGATTCAGGGCGATACGAGCGCGATTGTCAGCTTCGACGACCTACCGATCTACTAGACGTCGTCGAGCCATTGATTGTTTTCACGGCTCAGATGCGACAAAACGGAAACGGCGCCCCTCAATGGGCGCCGTTTTTCTTGCCGTCACCAGCGGTGCAACCCGTGGAGCGTACAGGGTGTCGATCGGGCCTCCGCAGGTTTGACCTCGAGTCGTCAGGCTGGCTGGACGATCAGCTTGCCGCGGAGCATGTTCATTCCGCAGGTGAACGTGAACTCCCCCGCGCTTTCCGGCGTGAACTCGATCGACGTCGTCTTGAAGGCGGGTAACGGCCGCGCGATCCCGAAGTCGCCGAAGATCACCTCGTCGCTGCACGAGGCGGTCTCGTCGCGATAGAAGTCGAGCCGCACCGGCCGACCCTGTTTCACGACGATGAGGTCCGGAGAGTATCCGCCCTTCACGGTGATCGCGACCTGCTGCACCCCGCTGTCCCCTTCCGCCGCGACCGTGCGCTCCCGGTCACCGAAAAAGTACCAGAGGACGAGCGCGATTACGACGACGCCGGCCGCGAGTACCGCGAGCTGGGTTGCATCGAATCGGGCGAGCATGATCACGCCTTCGCCATCGCGTTGAAGCGCCGGAGGCGCAGACTGTTCGTAACCACCGAGACACTGGAGAACGACATCGCCGCGCTCGCGATCACGGGAGACATGAGCCAACCGGTGAACGGATAGAGCACGCCGGCCGCCACCGGGATACCGACGACGTTGTAGATGAACGCCCAGAATAGATTCTGCTTCACCGTACGGATCGTCGCCTTCGAGAGCGCGATCGCCGACACGACACCGCGCAGGTCTCCGCGGATGAGCGTCACGTCCGACGCTTCCATCGCCACGTCGGTGCCGGTGCCGATTGCGATCCCCACGTCCGCTTGCGCCAGCGCGGGTGCATCGTTGATCCCGTCGCCAACCATCCCGACGACCTTCTTATCTTCCTGCAGCGCCTTCACATGGCGGGCCTTGTCCTCGGGGAGCACTTCAGCCAGCACGCGGTCGATCCCAACCGCGCGCGCCACGGCCTCAGCCGTGCGCTGATTATCGCCAGTCATCATCACGACTTCGAGCCCGAGCGCCTTCATCGCGCGCACTGCGTCCGCGGATTCGGGCCTTACCTGATCGGCCACTGCAACGAGGCCGATGATCCGCCCATCGACGGCAGCGAACATCGGCGTCTTCCCGTCACGGGCGAATTCCTCCGCGCGATCGGCGAGCACGCCGGCGTCGACGCCCCGGTCGCGCATCAGCTTCGCGTTGCCAAGGAGGAGCGCGCGTCCGCCGACCATCGCTTCGATGCCGTGTCCCGCCACCGCCTGGAAGCGTTCGGCGGAAGCGAGCTGCAACCCGCGCTGCTCCGCGCCTCGCACGATCGCCGCCGCGAGCGGGTGCTCGCTCGATCGTTCGGCGGAAGCCACAAGGGTCAAGAGCTCCTCCGCCGAGGAGCCTTCGGCCGGGATGACGTCAGTCAGGCTCGGCTCGCCCATGGTGATCGTCCCCGTCTTGTCGAGGATGATCGTGGTGAGCTTGTGCGCCGTCTCGAGCGCCTCGCCACCCTTGATGAGGATGCCGTGCTCGGCGCCCTTCCCCGTCCCGACCATCACCGCCGTGGGCGTCGCAAGCCCGAGCGCGCACGGGCAGGCGATGACAAGGACGCCGATCGCGTTCACGAACGCCATCGTGAAGCGGATCTCCGGCGGTGATGCCATGAACCAGACGACGAAGGTCGCCACAGCGATGCAGAGGACGATGGGCGTGAAAATGCCGCTGATCACGTCGGCGAGCCGCGCGATGGGAGCCTTCGACCCCTGCGCATCCTGCACCAGCTTAACGATCTGCCGGAGCGCCGTGTCCTTCCCAACCTTAGTAGCCTCGAACCGGAAGGCGCCGAGCTTGTTGATCGTGGCCCCGAATACCTCGTCGCCCAGTGCCTTCTCCACGGGCATGCTCTCGCCGGTGAGCATCGACTCGTCGACTGCCGAGGAGCCGTCCCTCACGACGCCATCAACGGGAATCTTCTCGCCGGGCCGGACGATGACGACGTCACCCGGGACGACCTCCTCAACCGGAATGTTCAACTCCCGCGTCTCACCGTCGGCAGAGCGGACGACGCGCGCGGTCTTCGCCTGCAGCCCGATGAGCTTTCGAATCGCGTCGCCCGTACGCCCCTTTGCGCGCGCCTCGAGCATGCGGCCGAGCAGGATGAGCGCGATGATGACGCTCGCCGCCTCGTAGTAGACCGGCACCATCCCGCCGTGACCAGCGCCGGCGAACACGTCTGGCGCCGCGGTCGCCATCACTGAGTACATGAACGCCGCCCCCGTGCCCACCGCGATGAGCGTGTTCATGTCCGCCGCGCGATGGCGGAATGCCGCCCACGCGCCGCGATAGAACTGAGCGCCGCA
>JBDTND010000251.1:0-3024 GCA_039933915.1 Gemmatimonadales bacterium
GCTCACGGGACCCTGCCCCGAAGACTGCGAATCGGCGATTGCGCCTTGCTCTGCCGCCGCGGGCTTCTCCGCCGCCTTTGCCTTCTTCATAACGTGTGCGTCGGCGCTGCCATTACCACACGCACAAATCGCGCATAGAATGCCGGCAGAAATTACCAGAGAGTATTTCGTCATGTGCGTTACAGCCTCGTAGTTCAGGACCTTACCTCGAATGCGCTGGAGCGGCTAGCGGAAAGCGGGAAGCCATCAGCGGGAAGCCGGTAGTTTTCCGTTTCCTGCCGTCGCCATCGCGATGCTAATGCTGGACCGGAATCCCAATCCGCGCCAGCAGCGCGCGAAACCGCGGCTCCTCGCGAATAGAATCGATGCTCCGATCGGCCTGCAGACTGAGCGTCGGCTGAATCCCCCACTGCTTCTGCCGGTCGAACCAGATAAACGCAGAGTCGACCTTCCCAAGATCCGCGAAGACGAGGCCACGATAGGCTGGATACTGCTCGTTGGATGTATCCGCGCTCGCAAACGCTCGGCCCGCCGCCTCGCGATCCCCCGCCGCCAGGTAGACCCCCGACAAAGTGTGCAGCGCGCGCGGATTCCGTGGAACGATCTCGAGCGCGCGGTTGATCATGCGCATGGCCTCGGCGTGCTTGCCATTGTCCGCGTAGGTTCGCGCCATGTTCGCGAGAACCCACGGGTTCCGCCGTGTCCACGCGGAATCCGGCTCCTCGCCGATCGTCTTCCGAAAATGACGAAGCGCTCCCGCGTGATCCCCAGAAATGTTGACGAATGTTGCGTAGTTATTCTGGATTTGCAGTGAGAGGGGCTCGAGATCCGCTGCGCGCTTTTCTTCAGCGACAGACTCGGGCACTCGACCCAGAATCATGAGCAGCACGCCGTACCACTGATGCGCCGTCGCGTTCGCCGGATCGAGAGCTATTGCTTTTCGGTACTCCCGTTCGGCGCCAGCGAAATCGTGCTCCCATATAAGATCAGTAGCGAGCGCCGTGCGCGAAGTCGCGAGAGTGCTATCGAGCTCGATGCTGCGCAGCGCAGCCGCCTTCGCTTTCGGAAACATTGCGTCGGCCGGCCGATACCCGAAGTACCCGATGCGCACGTACGCTTCGGCAAGCTCCGCGTAAGCCTCGGCGTACCCGGGATCCAGGTCGGTGGCGCGGCGAAACAACACGACCGCCTTGTCGTGTCCTTCCGGAGTGCGATCTTCCCACGCCTTGATTCCGAGAAGGTACGCGTCACGCGCCGCGGGGACAGGAGTCCTCGACACGCCTCGGGTACCCGCGGCTGCGGAAGCGTCAGCGGAGGCAGCGCGATGCGCCGACTGCCCGTTCCGAACCGTCATCGCTCCGATCAACAAGACAGCGATGATGGACACGGATGCGAAGCCTACCGTTCGCGATCGCGCCATCCACGGTTTTGCGTGAACCGATTTGTCGCCCGAAGCCGCTCTTACGGGCTCGATTTGCAGCAACCCTGAAGGTGCCGCCTCGATAATGGGGCGCGCGATTACTTCCCGTTTGGACGACAGCGAATCGACGCTTCCGGATTCCGTTGTCGAAGGGCGGCTCAACGTACCGACCATCCGTTCGATCTCCCCATCCGGCTCCATCTCGAGCTCTTCCCGCACCAGCGTCTGATATAACCGCGCCTGCTTCACGGCTGCCGCGCGGTCTCCCGCGGCGGCGAGCGCGAGCATCAGCTTCTTCGTCCGACCAGCGGAAAGCGGATCGGAGCTGGCGAGTCTTCGCCTCCACGTCACGTCCTGCGAATGATCTCCGTCGCGCGCCGCCAGGTCCGCCAGGAATTCCATCGCCGTCTGATACTCCAGCAGCACCCGCGCACGCTCGGCGTCGATCCGCGTCTCGAGCTCGCAACTTTCGCCGAAACTGAATCCGTCGAGCGGAATTCCTTTCCAGAGGCCAGCGGCGACAGCCCATTGACGGTCGTGAATCGCATCATCGAACTGCCACACATCGACGGTGACGAGCTCCGGGTTGAGCTTGAGCTCTTGTCCGATCGCGATGATCACCTCGCCCCCGAGGTTGCGCCGAATTGCGTAGACGGCCTGGTCAAGGGCGTGTCTCGCGCGCGGCGCGTTGCTTTCCGGCCAGAGGTACACCTCGACGCGCTGACGCGACGTTCCCTGTCGGCCGCCGAGGGCGAGGATGGCTAGCAGGCTGAGGGGTCGCTTTTGTTTGGCGGCAATAGGGATCGGCCCTTTGTCGCTGCTGAGCGAAAGTGTTCCGAGAAGCTCGAGGACAAACATTTTGCCGAAACAGTCCTATGACTTCTGGGTGAGCTTCCGGTGAGGTGCGTCTTCTATCATGGGCCTAGGTCTTCGCCGGGTCAACCGCGAACTCCTCGCGGAGCCGGCTCTCATGGTTGATGGAGGTATCAAGATGAAGCACCAAATGACTTTATCCCTGCTCGCGATCCTCGCAGCGGGGGGTTGTGGCGGAGGGAGTCTGACGAGTCCCTTGAGTCGCGATGCGGGACTATTGCGAGCAAACGCAGAGCTGTCCAGTTCCGCCGAGTCCAAGGCTCGCAGTGGAGAGTTCCATGCGACCAAGGAGTGCCCCCCCTCGACGTTTCAGGGTCGTGCCGGCGATTTCTGCACGATCACATCGTCCAACCTCAAGGAGATCCCGGCCGGCACGAGGGTCTACTATCTGTCACCTGCAGGCCCGACCACGATCGACAGTGACGTAGTGCTCGATCCGCCGAAGCCGGGCAACAACACAGCATTCGGCCACGTATCCCTCAGCTTCACCACGTTGACCGGGGTCGTCACGTTGAACGGCGGGACGGGAAAGTTCAAAAACATCAACGTGCGCGTCGACGTCACCCATCTTGACGGGGTGAACTGGGCGTGGGACGGGAGTTACAGCTACAGCCCGGAGTAGTAGAGAATCGGGGGCCGAGGACCTCGGTCCCCTTAGCGACCCCTTCTCCGCTCGCGAGATCGGCCCGGAACTTTCTCCGTAACGATCTCGTAGAGGAGAATGGAGGTCG
>JBDTND010000252.1:0-3013 GCA_039933915.1 Gemmatimonadales bacterium
CCGCGCGAAATAGTCTCGTGGCCATGGTATCAGACCCCCGCTCGGACGGTGACTGGCGGCGGAGCTTTCATCAGCAGCTCCGTCTCCAGCTCCACTTCCGTTTGGAGATTCTGGCGATCGCGATTGATCGTCGCCATCGCCCTGCGTTTTCCCGACACCATATAGGAAACGGCACAATCCATTTTCATCAAATCTCCCTCGATCCTGGTTTCGTCCCACCGCTCCACGTGTCCTGTGTACCGGATCGAGACCTTGTCGTAATGCTCGCTCCAGAAGAAGGGGATGTCGTTGAATTGATCGCGGTGCCCGAGCATGTTGCGCGCGACCACCTGTCCCTGCCTTTCCGCCACGACCCAGTGTTCGACGCGAAGCCGCGCGTCCGAGTACGCATCCGGCCAGCGCGCGACATCGCCCGCCGCGAAGACTCCTTCGGCACTGGTCTCGAGAAACTCGTTGACCGCAAGGCCGTTATCGAGCGTCAGTCCTGCTGATTCCGCGAGCTGAAGATTCGGGCGCACGCCAATTCCGGCGATGACCAGATCCGCCTCGAGACGGGTACCATCGTCCAGAACCACAGCCTTCTCCTCGACGGCTTTGAGCTTTCGCTCGAGTTGGAACGTGACTCCCTGACCTTCGTGAACACTCTTGATCAGCGATCCGACCTCGGCGCCGAGTACGCGCTCGAGAGGAAGTTTCTCGAGACCAACGACGGTTACGCCGAGCCCGCGAGCGATTAGCGATGCTGCGACTTCCAATCCGATGAAGCCGGCACCGACGACGACTGCCTTTTGGCCCGCCTCCAGCCTGCCGATGATCGCGCGGCAATCCTTGAGAGTGCGCAGATACACGATTCGCTCGGCGCCGGGAACGTCGAGCCGGATCGGACTCGCGCCTGTTGCAACGAGGAGGCAACCATAGTCGCGGTGAGTGCCGTCGCTCAGATGCACGACCTTCGATTCGACATCGATCTTGGTGGCTGTAATTCCCGAGAGGATTTCGATGTGCTGCGCCGCATAAAACTCTTTCGGATGAAGCGGCAGCCATGCCTCTGGTGCTTTGCCGGCGAGATAGTCCTTGGACAAGTTGGGCCTGTCATAGGGCGCGTCCGCGTCAGGATCGATCAAAGTGACGGGGCCTCGATATGCCTCGCGCCGCAGCATCTCCGCGCACGCGTTTCCCGCGGCACCAGCGCCGATGATCACGACGGAGCTCGGTCCGGTCGTCGGATTTTCCTCGAAGAGGACGCGTTCTGGCGCCCGTGAGCCGCGAGCTCGATATGCCTCGCCCTCGAGTTGCCCGCGGTCTCGTCTGCCCGTAACACGAATGATCTCGTTCTCGATCGCAACATCGTACGACGCCAGGTCTACCAGCGCCGGACCACACGACGCCGCGCCGTTGCGGAGCTGGAAACACGCGTGATGCCACGGGCACCGGATGGTCTCGCTGACGAGCACCCCCTGGTCGAGGGGCGCTCCATAGTGCGTGCACTTGGCGCCGACTGCGAACCAGTTTGGCTCGACATGGACGAGCAGTACGGCTTCACCGAATGCGTGACCGGCGATGAGCTGGCCGGGACGGATGCTGCTGATCTGAATTCCCTTTTCCAGATCCGGACCAGTCAGCTCATCGGAATGCTCGGTCACTTCAGCCCGTCGAGAAGATTCTGCGCGCGGTCACGGTGTGCGACGAATGCGGGCGCAACCTTGACGACCAGATCCTTCAGCTGCGCGTTCTGAATCGCCGGCATCAGTGTGTGATTCAAGGCGTCGATTACCGCGTTATGGAACGCGACTTCGTGCTGCAGGAAGGCGCGATCGAAGCCCGCGCCCTTGAGGTGGCGCAGGGAGCGCATCGCATCGGCGTGCGCCCTGGCAAGCGCAAAATCCTTGGGTGGTGTGGGTGTAACGTTGAGCGCCTTCGCCAGATCTCGACCCTGTGTGCGGACACTCCGATGATCGCGCGCAATCATCGATCCAAATTCACGAACGGCTTTCGACCTCGCCTTTTTGGCCGCGAGCGATCCCGTTTCGACATCATACGTGTTGGCCGCATCAAATATGGCGACGATCGTGGGATCGTCGAGCTTTGGGGCCGTGGCCTGGGCCCCGGCGGGGAGATTGGCGAAAGCAAGGCTGGTTACGATTGCTGCTAGAATGCCGAATCTGATGGTGCCACGTTCTGGTCGAGCCATTCAAACCTCCAATAAAGGACGGATAACATGAGAGACCTTCAAACGGAGGTTAGATGACCAGGAATAATAAGTCAAGTCTTTCTTTGACTTATTCGGTGAGGGGCGTTAAACTCAGGGTAGATGACTGATACCCGCCGCCGGTCTCACGAACCTCGCAAAGATGGAACGCGCGCGCGACTCCTCACGCTGCTGCGTGGCGGCGCGTCGACCGTGGATGACCTCGCGGAACAGCTTGGTGTCACCGATAACGCCGTGCGCTTCCATCTCGACGCGCTCGAGCGCGCGGGTACCGTGCAGAAGGAGGGCATACGAAAAGGGGAGTCGGCGGGCCAGCCGGCGTCGCTCTATTCACTGAGCTCTGGCGGGGAAGAAGCGTTCTCACGCGCATACGCGCCTGTATTGATCGCTTGCCTCACCGAGCTCCGCGAGCGCACGTCCACCCCACAGCTGATCGCATTTCTCAAGCGCGTCGGAAAGAGACTCGCGGACGGGTTCACCCCTCCCTCCGGGTCGCTTTCCAGCAGAGTATCAGGCGCGTCTGACATGCTGAACGCCCTCGGCGGCGTGACATCGGTGGAGAAATCCGGCAGCACGTATCACATCGTTGGGCGCGCATGTCCATTGTCGCGTGCGGTAGAAGCAGATCATTGTGTCTGCTCGGCGGTCACATCACTCGTGGCCGAAGTTGTCGGCGCGGAAGTGACGGAGCGGTGCGACCGTTCGGGACGTCCAAAGTGCTGCTTTGAAATCTCCTCGGAACCCCGACCCCGAACGATCGCTCACGGCTGACCAGTCGGCGATTACTGGACCGTGATACTCCCG
>JBDTND010000253.1:0-3009 GCA_039933915.1 Gemmatimonadales bacterium
CGGAAGCGCGACTCGGCATCGTGGATGATGACCGGCGCTTCTTCGATCTCGGCTTGGCGCTTGACTGGCCGACGCCGAATCGCCTTGCGGTGCAGACCGAAGATGTTGTCGAGGTCGGGCAGGTCGCGACGTTCAGTTTTGGCCTGCGTGGGAGCGTGACCGGACGGCATCACATCCGCGTTCGACCGGTCATCGATGGGGTCGCGTGGATGGACGACGAGGGTGCGTACTTCGACATCGTCGTCTCAGCGAGCATGCCGTGAGTTCATGGCTCCGCGGGCACACCGTCGTGCATCGTCTCGAAGCGGACCTTCTGCCCGGCGCCTGGCGCGTCGCCTCGCGTTCGGCGTGGCCGCCGTTGCCGTGGTCGTCACACTGGCGCTCAAGACCCTGATCCCTGAGTGCAGCCGTTCAAGGGCAACGCCGATTCGGGCGTGGTCGCGCCCACGATGCGCCAGTTGAGGTCTCCACGGACCTGAGTCACAAATAGCTGCTGCGACGCCACGAAGAGCGCGCCATTGGTGGCGCCTTCGATCGCGTCGCTGACCGCTTCAGGCGCGTGGCGTCGTACCTGCTGCTCGAGGTCCGCTCCAAGGTGAAGACTTCCGTCGCGATATCCGAAAAACACCACTCGTGCCGAGCGACCAAGCCAGGTGATCGAAGAGGAGGCGGCAGCAGGTCGCCTTGGATCGCGACTCACCCAAGCGGGTGACTGCGGTATGCACGAGATGGCGGCAGACTCACCGAGTGCAAACGCGTACTGCCCGAGACGGGCTCTTGTTCGCGGTCGCCGTCGCGGTTGTCGTCATCGGATGGCTGGACTATGCGACCGGCCCGTCGATCAGCATGACCCTCTTCTATCTCGCACCTGTAGTAGTCGCCGGGTGGACACTCGGGCGAGTCCGGGCCCTGTGCGTAGCTCTCTTCGCGGGATCGCTCTCTCTGGTCGACGTCGCGAGTGGACCGACGACGGCAGCAACATTCGTGTGGAATGTCATCAGTCGGACGTGTGTGTTGGCCATAGCGGCATTAGCGGTCGAGAAGATCCGAAGTGACAGGGACCGACTCCTGACTCAGGACGCCCAGCGTGCTCGATCGGTGGAGCTTCTCGACCTCGGGCTGGCGAATCCCGCGCGCCAGCTGCTCGAGCTCGCCGAGCACTGGGACGGAAGCGTGGGTGAACTGAAGGCACTCGTTCGGCGTCGCGCGGATGAGATGCTCTTCCTCGCTCGGGACTTCTCAGCGCTGGTACGGGCTCAAAATTCCGTCCTGCCACTTGAGTCCGGTGCGTTCGATTTCGTGGAGCTCATGAAGGAAGTTCGGGAGGAGCAGGAGGGGCGTCGACCGGTCCTCATGACGACGCCATCAACTGCGCTCATGGTGCGCGGAGACCGCGAGCGGACGCGACAAGTGCTTTCTGCGGTCGTGGCAGAGCGGCCGCTCGGTGAGGACCTTTCGTTCGCTTTGGGTCTGCGCGGCCGGAGCGCCGAGCTTGTCATCAGCTCTGGAACATATCAGCCAGGTGGGACCAGAACGCGGAGCGATAGTGAGGTGCTCGGTCTTTCTGTCGAGCTCGCAGAGGTACTCTTCAGGGCGCAGGGAGGTTCGGTCGAAATGGCGCGGAATCCTCTCACAAGTACCCTGCGAATCACTGCACGCCTGCCGCTCGCGACGTAACCGCGAATCCGCGGGTTCTGCAGTCAGGCTGACTAAGTGGGTAAATGGGTCTCCAGCCTTGAAGCAATGTTCGATCGCCGGCAGAGACGCAGCGTCGCCTTGGTCTGCTTCGGTGGGGTAATGCTTTCGGTGTGGGGTGCGACCCTGGCCGCAAGCCATCCTGCGGCTGGCCCATGGCTCGTCTTTCTCATCCCGATCATCGGACTCACGGTCCTCGGCGTTGGAACGCTTCGCGGCGTCCACTGGGCGCAAAGCATCGTCATAGTCGGACTTGGCGGACAGATCTTCGGCGTGATCGGCGTGGTCTGGGAGCTCGCGCACTTCTCAGAGTCAAGTGAGGCAGCCAAAGTCCTGAGCCTCGGGGTTGATCCACTCTTGGGTCTGCTCACCAACCTTGCGATCTGTCTCGTTTGCGTAGCCCTCTTCGTCCGCGCCGTGCTGCGCCTGCCAAGTGCGCCATCGCGTACATTCCAACGCCGGACCTGGTGAGCCGGGAAGCGCTGATCGGCGGAGCACTGCGCGTTCCCGACTCACCTCAACAGCTGGTAGCGATCGCGGTCTTTCTCGTGGTGTCCGCGACGGACCGGCACGCAGCACTCGGCCACGGCAAGCTTGTCAGAAGAGCGTGGGGAGCCGTATAGCGCCGCATGACGGGCGGAGCGAGCGCTCTTGCGGGTGGCAAGGGGGGTGAAGGCGCAGCCGCGCGCTAGGCCAGACCGACACCGTCGACGTGGCTTCGAGCTTGTTCGCGGTGTGGCTGTTCGGCACGAACGCCGCCGACGCTTGTCACGCCGCTTGTCGAAACGCTAACGGTCACACCGGCGATGTGACGTGAGTCATCCGAGCGTCCATGGCATGTCCCTACTACTCCAGATGAGTGGAACCGCACGCGCCGTCGCAACTCATTACGCCGCGCTCCCAGCGAGACGCAGATGAGCGTGCACAACAGTTCGGTGTGACGGATGCGGTGCCTGCCGCCCGTCGTTGCGCCGATCCCTAATAATTTCGCAGAGTCAGTGGTGATCGTGCACAAGAAGTTACGAAACCGCTGCTCTACCAACTGAGCTACGTCGGCGCGGATTTCCTAACGATTCTCGCATGTTCTGAACCCGAATGCGACGGTCCGCGGACATGGCTCATCGCGGTCGCTGCCTACTGAGCGGTCACGCGACTGTTCGGTGTACGCGCAATAGTTGTGGCTGTTGCGGTTTCTACGACGGAGTTGCACGTCCTAGCAGCGCGGGGGCGCATCGGAACTGCGACGCTGAAAGCTTTGGCGCGCCGCGTTAGCTCTACAACGAGCCAGCCCGCGGGTTTCCCCGCGGGCTGGCG
>JBDTND010000254.1:0-2966 GCA_039933915.1 Gemmatimonadales bacterium
CTCTCCTGCAACCGTCTCTCCCGCCTCTCCTTCGCAGCGTGGTACCGACGAATCTCCTCGGGCGACTCGGGCTTGAGCGGCGGCACCGGAACCGGGTTCCCGCCCTGATCGACCGCGACGAAGGTGAGGTAGCACGAATTCGTGTGGCGCCTGATTCCAGTCTGAAGATTCTCGGCCTCGACCCTTACGCCTATTTCCATCGACGTCCTGCCCACGTAATTGACGCTCGACTTCATGATGACGAGATCGCCGACCTGAATCGGCTCCCGGAAATCAACACGATCGACCGAGACCGTCACGCACGGCTTTCGCGCGTGCCTGATCGCCGAGACGGCGGCTGTGGTGTCCATCATCGACAGGATGACGCCTCCGAAGACGTGACCGAGCACGTTCTCGTGCTGCGGCAGCATCAGCTGGCCCGTCTCATACTGGGTCTCGCTCACGAGACGCGCTGGCTCCCGCGACGCTGGCATCGCCGCGCGCTCAGGCGAGGAGCTTGCTTTCCGCGTCCCGGGTTTTGCCCGGCTCACGTCTGCACTCCGATGGCTTTGACCGGCAATTTCACGCGCGCTCCTTTGCGGGAAACCTGCTGAATGCGCTCGCCGTACGTGGTCGCATCGTTGAACGCCCGCGCGAGCGCGTGCCTCGTCCGATCGTCGACCTTCGGCTTGTCGAGCCAGAATATCTGCACGAAGCTCGACGCGACGAGCCCGAGCTTCCACTCGCGTCCGCGGCGGTCCCGCAGCGCCAGCGCGTTCGCCTTGTGAACCGAGTCGTAGCGGGCGATGACGTCGTATCCGTCGTGTCTCCACCTGCGATTCGCCACACCTCCTTCTCCTGCTGCTTCCTGGACGGTGGAGTCACGCAGCATCCGGTCGAGCGCGACGGTCTTTCCGTTCCGGAGATCGATCACGGTCCGCGTCGTATCGTCCATGTCGTGGTCGTCCGCGCGCTGGATCGAAAGGCGGTGTTCGATCGCGACGTAGGGACCGAGGACATTGAGGACATCCGTCTCGCCGACGGCGGTGATGTCGATATCGTCTTCGGGATCATCGTCCGGCCCCAGCAGCGGCGCGCGAGGGTGCTGTCGATGATAGTCCTCGGCCAGGTGCACGATCGCGGTGTCATCGAAGATGATCGTCGAATCGCCGGTTGCGAGCTCACGGCTGAAGATTCGCTCGCCGCTCAGCAATGCCCGCGGAAACGATCGGTCTATCTCGCCAACGAAGATCTCGAAGTAGCGGCCGGCGGTGCGGGCGAGAATGAGCGGTGACCCGCGGATTCGGACTCCCGAATTATCGCTTCGGACCCAATAGGTCTGATCGCCCGCGGATACCAGAAATTCCGCCACCGGAGGAGGCGGCGGCGGGAGGGTACAGCCGCCGACGAAGGCGAGGGAGAGGGAGAGGGAGAGCAGAACGACTGAGCTGCGGCGCATCGGGGCAAATATATCGGGAAACGGGGACCGAAATGGGTCCGAACCGGTAGTATTCCGGGCGACCGATACGTCCGGCGTGCCTCCTTGCCCGCCAGTCTGATTAAATTGGACCGTCTCCTCCCGTCCCCAATACACAGCAGACATAGAAGAATGCATTTCCAGAAGATCACCTTGGCGGTAGCCGCCGTGGCGGCGTCCGCGCTCGCCTGCACAGGCACGCACGAAGCATCGGCGAAGGGATCGGGCGCAACGCCCGACCGTCAAATGGTGCCGGTTGCGGTCGACAGCGATACGAATCCGGCTGGCGTAAGCACGTTGCCGGCTCCGCGAGTGGCCGCGGACACCGACACTGTCGCGCGCGCGCACCTCGCGTCCGCCAGGCAGCACCCGACTCCACCGGTGCTGGACTCGCTGATGAAGGGAACGCTCGCCGCGCGCGGACTCTACGTGTTTCGGTTCGGCGCGAACACCCGGCGCCTCAAGCACCTCATCGGAATCGCGGACTCGACGGAGATCAATGCGCTCATCATCGACGTGAAGGACGAGTTTGGGCTGAACTACGATTCCAGCGATCCGATGGTGAAAAAGAATGCGGGCACGCAGGTGAAGGCGCACAATCTTCGGGAGCTCGTTGATACGATTCGCGCGCACGGAATTCTTCCGGTCGCGCGCATCGTGGTCTTCAAGGATTCGGTGACGGCGCGCAACAACCCCGATCACACGATCCGGAAGGCGGGCGGATCCGCCTGGCACGACAAGAAGGGTCAGACGTGGGTGAATCCGTACGCGAACGCGGTCTGGGAATACAACTTCCGTGTCGGCGAAGAGGCGATCAAGATGGGGTTCGGTGAGATCCAGTTCGATTACATCCGATTCCCCGAGCCTTACAAGAGTCTGCCGCCGCAGGTATTCCCCGAGCAGAATGGGCGCACCAAGCCGCAGGTGCTTGCTGAATTTCTGAGCGCCGCCCGCGCGCGCTTCGCGAAGATGGGCGTCAGGACGACGGCGGACATTTTCGGTCTCGTCACGACCGTCGGCGGCGCTCTCGAAGTGGGACAGAAGTGGGAGCCGATTTCCCAGTCGGTCGATGTCGTGCTGCCGATGACGTACCCGTCGCACTATCCGCCAGGCTCGTTCCAGCTTCCACACCCGAATGCCGATCCGTACGATGTGATTCACATCGCGGTCTCCCGCGCGCGCGAGCGGGACGCAAAGCTGAACATCCATGGCGAGCACGTGCGCCCATGGCTGCAGGCGTTCAGTATCGGCAAGCCCGCCTACGGGCCGGAGCAGCTCCTGGAGCAGAAGCGCGGAGTGTACGACTCGGGCTACGACGGCTGGGTGCTGTGGGAGCCGGGCTCACGATACGACAAGTTTCTTCCCGCTCTCGAAAAAACTTTCGTGTCCCGCAAGAAAAACCCGCCGGTTCCGAGGCCGGCCAACAAGCTCGACTGACTCTTTGCTGTAACGGCACGTCTGGGTTACGACTGCAACTGAACAGGTGACTGACAACTGCAACTGAACGCGG
>JBDTND010000255.1:0-2961 GCA_039933915.1 Gemmatimonadales bacterium
CGCAGTAACCAGCTAATCCGCGCAATCACAACTATCCATGCCACGACGGCGTCAGCGCTCGTCGAGCTTCCTCCCCGTGTCGAGACGGTCGAAGTTGAGGATCGCATTGAACACCATGAAATAGCTTCCGATCGTCATCCCGCGGTACATGGGATTGTTCGCAAAGAGAATCACGTGTCCCTTTGCTAGCGGAACGTCGACGACTACAGGCCGCTGCGCTACATCGTTGCCATCGAGCAGACCCGACGCCAAAAGCTCCTTTTGGTCGGCGAATCGCAGAACGACGCGCGGTCTCAGAGCTGGCGGAATGACCGCGAGTGGGTTGCGGAGCTGCTCCTCCGTGACGGCAGCGGCCTGCCACGGTTCAACGGGCCGGCGCCGCGCCACATCGTTTCGTGGATCGAGCTGAAACCTTCCCTGGGGCACGTCGACTTCGTCCACCGTTCCCCGCCCTGTTGGCCGTGCCGCGGCTGAATCCGCGAATCTTCCGCCCCGGTTGCCGAGGACATTGGTGATGCTGAAGCTCGAGCCGTCGTCGCTGTAGACCGCAAGACTGTCGCGCAGACCGTACGTGATCGGGCTCGCATCGTCGACAACTCTCGTGCGCAGCAGGCTTCCCACGACGTGCAGCCGCGGGGGCTGATTGAGCGACACACCAGCGGCAAGGCCGAACGTCACCGCCATTTCAGCCGTGTTCTCCACGGTTATCAGGACGCCTCCGTTCTTCACGAACGTCGCAAGATTGCTCACGCCCGTCCATCCAAGCCCCGGCCGGATGTCGTCCGTCTGGTCCAGCGCGAAATTCGGAGTGAGATCCGTTTTCTTCCACGGCATCGGGTTCCTGAACATCGGAAGCCCCGCGACGATCGACTGAGGACTGCCCCCGCCCGGCGGAAACAGAATCACATCGTACCTGGCGTTGAGATTCGGATCCTTTGCCGCGTCCTGAACACTGATGTACGAATACGGGATGTGGAGGAAATCGAACGCCTGCCTCCACCACCCTTCGGTCTGAGTGCTGATCCACGTATGCATGATCGCCACGCGTGGCGCCCGCGCCGGATGAACGGCAACCGAAGGAGCGGCAGCGAGAGCATACGCCTGGATGCCGAGCTCCCGAGCCGCTTTGTCCAGGTCTCCGGACGAGATACGACGGACGATGAATGACCCGCGCCCAAATCTCTTACCAGCAGCATCAAACGGCTGTTCGGCGATCTGGAAGTCCGCGTCCTTGAGACGGTAGCGCAGCGTCGCCAGCGCGTTGTCCGCGTTGTGGTTGATCGCAAATACAGTCCCGCTGCCGATCACTCCGCCCGGCGCTCTGATCTCGCCAGTCACTGCTTCCATCGGGACCGACAAGACCTTCGCGTCCGTCACCCGAAACGATCGCACCGCGAAATTCTCGGGGAAAGTCCAGCCGGTGTCGTCGTACGGCGTCCGCTGCGGATCACTCGGACTCCAGTACTGGTAGTCGAGCAGCGCGTCCGCGATCCGCGAGTACGGCTGATCCATCCGGATGATGTAGCTCCCGGCCGGAAACTGTCTCGGCTGCGCGTGCTGGACAGAGAGTGGCAGCGTGTCGAACGGAGTCACCGGAGGCTTGACTGTGTCCGCCGCTCGGGCGATGTCCGGCGCGCGCATCCTGTCAGCGACGCGGGTGCTGTCTCCAACACCTGGCCTGTCCGCTAGCCGCGAGCTGTCGGAGACTTGCGAGCTGTCGCGTCTCACGTCCGCGGGGCGGGCTCCGCCCGGTCCGCCGGGAGTCAAGACGGGCCGCGGCCGCGGCACGGGCACCATTACGGTGAACGGAGCTGTCGCGCGCGAAATCTCCACGTGCTGCTTCTGGAGGATTCGCAGCAGATCGGCCTGCGCTCCCGGGCGCCGCTCGTCGCCAGGAAGTATGTAGGCTGCCGGACCCTCGGTTCGTGGCTTGAGAATCGATCTCTTGCTCTTCTCGTAGAAGTTCTCGAGGAACTGCTGGCGGTTGTTGGCGAAATAGCTGAGCGAGACAAGCAGTCCCGTCTGCTCATAATTGTTGTTGTTGCGGAGCGACCACTTCACCTTGGGCAGAGGAGGATTCTGCCGGTACCAGGTCCTCGAAGTCTCATTGGGCGAGAGCGTGCGCTCCATCGTCTCCGCCGTTCCGCCATTTCCAAACGTCTCGTAGAGGCGGCTGATGCCGTTGTGAGTTGCCGCCATGAACATGAGATAGCCCGGCGACCACGTGTCGAAATTTCCGTGGGTGAATACGCCCGGCATTCCGAGCCGCGTCATCTCCTGAACGTTGTTCCAGCCGAGTAGCTGCCACTCATTCGTGAGGAGCGGGTCGAGCCAGGCGTTGTAAGGGCCGTCTCCGACGGTGTTGTCGTAGAGATACGGCACCGACTCGTGAAGGTCGTGAAGCACCTGCGCCTTCCAGTCGAGGTACGCGTCGAGAACGTTCGTCGAGAGCTTGAGTGTCAGACCCATCGCGTCGCGGTTGTTGTCGTGCGCGACGTAGTGTCCCCAGTAGAGAAGCGGCGGGGCGGTTTCTCCTGGGTGCGCCATCCGCCACCGGAACAGATCGACTTGCCGGTCGCGTCCGTCCACTTCGACGATGGGAGTGATGAGCGTGATGAGGTGGTCGCGGATATTCCTGATGTACGGGCTTTCATCCACCGCCAGCCTGTACGCGAGCTCCATCAGCGCCGTCGGAGCTCCGGACTCGGGCGAGTGAATCGTTCCGGTGATGTAGTAAACCGGCGTCGTCTGGGCGGCAATCCGCGCGGCTTCCTCGTCGTTCATCCCTATCGAGCGCGGGTCCGCGAGCTTCGCGAGATTCGCCTTGTTGCGATCGAGATTCGCCATCAGCGAATCCGACGCGACGGCCACGGCTATCATCTCGCGACCCTCTTCCGAGGTTCCTATGGAATAGACGCGCACGCGCGGAGTGGCCTTCGCCAACATCCGCATGTAGGTGTA
>JBDTND010000256.1:0-2928 GCA_039933915.1 Gemmatimonadales bacterium
TGGAGAATCGCGCTGTGCTCGCTGTCGACGGGCACGAGCTCGCCCGCTCCCGATGCGCACGCCTGCCGCACGAGGTCGCCGGCGATGACGAGCGTTTCCTTGTTGGCCAGAGCTACACGCTTGCCTGCTTCGAGGGCAGCGAGAGTGGCGTCGAGCCCGGCGGCGCCAACGATGGCGTTCAAAACGATCTGAACGTCTTCACGCGTGGCGGCGGCGATGAGGGCATCCGTCCCGCTCCTCCACGCACCGTCAGCGTCGGATTGTGTTTCCACCATCCCGACGAACGCGGGCGAGAATTTCTGCGCCTGCTCCCGCAGCAGCGAGGCGTTGCTGTTCGCTGTGAGAGCCGTGACCCGGAACCGATCGCGATGTCGCTCGAGCACGCGCAGCGCCGTGGTGCCGATCGAGCCCGTCGAGCCCAGCACCGCTACCCCTTTGGGCGCGGTGGGCGGCGTCACTGCGGAATGGGCAGCAGCAGGCGGCCCAGCATGAGGAACGCGATCGGCATCACGAACAACATGCCATCGAACCGATCGAGGATTCCACCATGGCCCGGAAGGAGGAGCGAGCTATCCTTCACGCCCGCCTCGCGTTTGAGGAGCGACTCAGCGAGATCTCCCGTCTGAGCGGCAACGCTCACCACGATCGCGAAGAGAATTGCGCCCTGAATCGTGAGCCCGAGCTGCGCGTAAGGCATCAGGATGAACCGGACGTAAAGCAGGCAGATGACGATCGCCAGGCCAAGCCCACCGACTGCACCCTCGACTGTTTTCCCGGGACTCACGGACGGGATGAGCTTTTTCCTGCCGAAGGTCCGCCCGAACACATAAGCGCCGACATCGGTAGTCCAGGTAAGAAGAATCGGAAGAAACACCAGGGCGGTGCCGGCCGCGGCGCCGACAGCATAGTCGTGGTAGCGAAGCGTGTAGACATAGCAGAAAAGTCCTGCATACGTCACACCGAACACGGTGATCGCCACCGATGAAAGCGGCTTCCCCTCCGGTCCGCGCAGCCAGATGGTGCTCGCGAACAGAACGAGAATCATCGCAACGATCGCGGTGAGCGACAGGCTGTAGACGCCGAGCCGCTGCGCGTGGACCGCGATCGGCAGGAGCGCGGCGATTGCGATGCCCGCGGGCTCGAGTGGCAGAGCGCCCGTATAACGAGCCATCCGGAACAGCTCCCACGCTGTGAGCGCGGCGAGGACGGAGAGCGCGATCGCCAGCACCCAGTCGCCGAAGTAGACAAGCGCCACGCTCAAGGGCGCGGCAATTACCGCGAAGATAACGCGCCGTGTCAGCTCGGACACGGTCTAGACTTCCATGATTTCTGCTTCTTTTCCCTTCAACAATTCATCGATTCTCGTGATGAAGTCGTCGTGGAGTTTCTGAAGCTCTTTTTCGGCTCTCTTCTGCTCGTCTTCCGAAGTTTTCTCGAGCTTCTTGACCTGATCGCGCGCGGCGGTTCTGGCGTGGCGGATGCCGATTCGCGCTTCTTCGGCCAGCTTGTGAACGACTTTCACCAGCTCCTTCCTCCGCTGCTCGTTGAGCGACGGAAGTGGAACGCGGATGACCCCCGACTGCGTCTGAGGGTTGAGACCGAGGTCCGACTCGCGCAGAGCTTTTTCGATGGCCGTTACGAGCCCCTTGTCCCAGGGCGTGACAGTGAGGAGACGCGGCTCCGGGGCGGACACTCCGGCTACCTGATTGAGCGGCATCTGCTGTCCGTACGCGTCGACGCGCACAGTGTCCAGCAGGCTCGCCGTCGCCTTTCCGGTGCGGATCGACGCGAGCTCGCGCTTTGACGCCTCGAATGATTTCTCCATCGCGGTCCGGGCGTCCTTCGTGATCTGAGGAATTGTCGTCATTGTACGATCGTTCCGACGCGCTCGCCCAGCAGCGCCTTCGCAACCTCTCCGTGACGGTGAATGTTCAGTACGATGATTGGAAGCTTGTTTTCCTTGCAAAGCGTGATGGCCGTCTGGTCCATCACACTTAACTCGTTGATCATGACGTCGCGGTAGCTGATCGACTCGTACTTCTTTGCCTCGGGATCCAGCTTGGGGTCCGCGCTGTACACTCCGTCCACGCTCGTTGCCTTGATGATCACGTCGGCGTGAATCTGAATCGCTCGCAGCGCCGCGGCGGTATCAGTCGAGAAATATGGGTTGCCCGTACCGGCGGCGAAGATCACGATGCGGCCTTTCTCGAAGTGGCGCATCGCGCGCCGCCGGATGAACGGCTCGGCTATCGACTCCATCGGGATTGCCGTCATGACGCGCGTCTGGAGGTTTGCCTTCTCCAGAACGTCCTGGAGCGCCAGCGCGTTGATGACAGTGCCGAGCATCCCCATGTAGTCGGCGCCGGCGCGCTCCATACCCATCTTGGATAGCTGCACGCCGCGCACGATGTTGCCACCGCCGATGACGAGACCGATGCTGGCTCCCATCTTCGCTATATCGGTGATCTCGGTCGCCAGCCGTTGCAGAATGTCGAAGTCGAAGCCAATGCCCTTCTGTCCGGCGAGAGCCTCGCCGGACAGCTTGAGCAGAACCCGCTTGTACTTGAGATCAGCCAAAGGCTGGTCCCTACTCCTCGCCCATCTGATAGCGGACGAAGCGGCGGACCTGGATGTTCTCGCCCACCTTGGCCGATGCTTCCTTGATCAGATCGCCGATCGTCTTCTTGGGCTCGCGGACCCACGCCTGGTGGACCAGCGCGACGTCCTTGTAATACGACTCCACCTTTCCCTCGACGATCTTCGCGATCAGGTGATCGGGCTTGCCGCTCTCCTTCACCTGCTCGGTGAAGATGCGGCGCTCCCTCTCGACCTTGTCGGCCGGGACCTGATCCTTGTCCACCGCGACAGGCGCGGCGGCGGCGATGTGCTCGGCGATGTACTTGACGAGCTGCTTGAAGTCGTCGGTGC
>JBDTND010000257.1:0-2919 GCA_039933915.1 Gemmatimonadales bacterium
AATGGCCGAGCAACTCACGAGCCGCTGAATTAATTTTGAACTCGTTACTCTACTCCGAGGCGCCCCAATAAGACGGTTTCCCTCGCCGGGTTGGACGACCGCCGTACTCCTGTTGTTCGTCTACATGCTCACCCTTGCCCCCGGCGTCACGCTGTGGGATTCGGGTGAGTTTCTCGCTGCCATTCATTCTCTTGGCATCCCGCACCCGCCCGGAACCCCGCTTTATGTCCTGATCGGCAAGGTCTGGAGCCTGGCGTTCGCTTCACTCTTTGGATTTGCGCGCTCGATCAACCTGCTGTCAGCCGTGTGCGTTGCCTTCGGATGCGGCATTCTCACCAACCTGTTCACCAAGTGGACGCAGGATGGCTTCGCGGCAACCGCCGCCGGACTCACGGCCGGACTCATGTCCACCGTTTGGCTGAGCGCGACGGAAACGGAGGTGTACTCGGTCGCGCTTCTTTTCGGCTGCATGATTCTCTGGGCGGCGGACCGTGCTGGCGACAATTCAGACGCGCGCTGGGCGCAGCTTGCCGCGTACCTCGCGGGACTCGGTTGGGCGCTGCATCTGACCGCGCTGCTCACGGTGCCGAGCGCCATCCTGCTCGTTTTCAGTACCCACGACGGATACTTCGCTGTCCCGGTCGGCAGGCGCCACGCCGACGGGCGTCGCGAGGCGAATTCATTCTCGAAGCTGTTGCGAAGCGCGATCATCGTCGCGCTCGTTGGAATGACGTGCATTCTGTTCCTGATGATTCGTGCCCGCCATGATCCCGCGATCAATCAGGGAAACCCATCACAGCTTGGCTCACTCATCGATGTCATCCTTCGCCGCCAGTATGACGTGCCGTCGATCTGGCCTCGACAGGCTCCTTTCTATCTGCAGCTCGGCAACGTCATCGAGTACGCGGATTGGCAGTTCGCCAAAGGACTCGCGCCTGACGCTCCACCGAGCTGGTGGAGAACGCCGATCACGATCCTCTACGCGCTGGTCGGAGTGTACGGGTTTTTCGCGCATCGTGCCGCGGATCGCCGGAGCTGGCGCGCAATGGCGCTGCTCCTTCTGGTGTCGTCGCTCGGAGTCGTGATCTATCTAAATCTCAAGGCGGGTCCTTCTTTCGGAGCGGGATTTCTCCCACCGGGCGCGCTCCATGAAGCGCGCGAGCGAGACTACTTCTTTTTCTGGGCCTTCATCTGCTGGGGATTGTGGGCGGGCTTCGGCGCCATTCGCTTGTCGCGCGGGCTGGTCGTTCCACTGAATCTCGTGGCGATGGCGTTGCCATTCGCGCCGGCGATTCTCAACTGGACGGCCGTGGATCGAAGGACGGATGCGTTCCAGGCGGCTTCACGCGTCGACGAAGCTGAAATGTTGTCGAAAGTCCCGCCATCGGGTGTTCTGCTTTCGCTGGGAGACAACGACACGTATCCCCTCTGGTATCTGCAGCAGGTCGAGGGAACTCGAAAAGACGTGACCATCGTCACAGTCCCGCTGCTCGGAGCCAAGTGGTATCGCGCCGAGCTCGCGAGGAGATACAAGCTGCTCGACGCCGATGCGGTGGAGAGGTGGCCAGGTCGTGACAGCGCCATGGCTCTGGTGATCAAACGGTCGTACGATCAGAACCGTCCGGTGATTCGATCTCCGTTCTTCGCGCTCGATTCCGCCAGGAAGAAGTAGATCGACTCTCAGATGATTCGTGCTATTGAAGAGTTAGCGTGTACGCGCCGGTAACGCCCGCCGCGGTGGACCTGGCCTTGACGACGTAGAACGCGCCGGCTTGCGGCGTCGTTGGGGCGGTGAACACGATGCGCGCGTCCTTGGTAGTGAAATCGATATCGTCATTGGACGCAGCCGGAATCCCGCTGCCATCAGCATGGATCTCGAGGAAGGAATCGACCGTGCTCGAGCTCATCGTCACGGTGAGCTTCTGCCCGGCAGCCACGAAGATGACGTAGTCGTCGGAGTAGGATCCGAGGCCGCCGTCGTTGCAGTCAGTCGTCTGCAGACTCTGCGGCGAAGTGATTCCGATGACCACGAACACATCTTCACAATTCGTGACCTCCGCGCCCGACGCGGCCGACGCCAGCGTATAGTGTCCGACTTCGTTGGGCAGGTATGAGTTGGCGGCGATCGTGTAATTGCCCGCGGTAACAATCACCTTGAGCAGCGAGCTTCGGTTTGTGGCAGAGCTGTCGTCATTCACGCCAACGAGCGCCCCACTCTGCGCAAGCAATGCGATATAACTGTCGAACTCACTCGACGTCTGCGTGAAGATGTAGGTGCCCACGGCCGGAAGATTGACCGCGTAGAAATCGACAAAGCTCCCATCGCTCAGCCTGCAGTCGGTCGCGAGGAGCTGACCATTCGTGGACGTGCCGAGCGTGTGCACGGGAATGTTATCGCACGGATTGGATCCGCTCGCCGTGAATGTCACAACCGGAAGAGATCCGATCCTTGCGACCAGCGTGTTCGTTCCAGGATTCGCGCCGAGCGTCCAGCTACCGACGGTTGCAATGCCCGAGGCATCGGTCGTCGCGCTCCCGCCGCTCAGCGTCCCGCCACCGCCGGTGACGACGAACGTCACGTGAGCTCCGGCGAGTGGCGCGCCGCTCGCATCGCTGACGAGAACAGAGGGAGGCTCAATGACCGCCGCTCCCGGCGCGGCAGTCAACGTAGTGGAGGAGTACGCGGCGATGGCGGCCGCTTTGCTGTCGGGTCCCGACGCATCGCTACCGCATGACAGCTGAACGCTCAACAGAGCGAACGCAGAGAGTGCGTAACAGATTCTTGTCAGCTGTCTCATCTCCCGAATATCATCCCCGACCATGGAGTGTCAAGGACGTGATATCGGAGTCTTGGAGTCTGGTGCGGCCTGGGCATCCACAAAACTGAAGTTGGGTGCTCTAAGCTTTGTCTGCTGGGAG
>JBDTND010000258.1:0-2915 GCA_039933915.1 Gemmatimonadales bacterium
GCGAGAGGGAGATCAACTCCAGGTGAGCTCGTCGATCGAGCGCGGCCAATCTTGTTTGAGCAAGCGAGAGAGCGCGCGATCCGCGAGGAGCTTTCCCTCGGTCTGACAGCGCGGACAGTAGTTGGTCTCGTTGTCAGCGTAGCGGATGCGCTGAACCGGCGTGCCGCAAACGGGGCAGGGCTTTCCGAATTTGCCATGAACGGCCATGTCTTCGCGAAAGGCGGTCACTTTCATGGGGAAATCATTCGCCGATTCTTTTCGCAGACGTTCGGTCCACTCGATCAGCGTGGCCTTTGTGGCTTCGAACAATCGCGTTGTCTCCCCTTCAGTCAGGCGCCTCGTGTGCTTGACGGGCGACAGCTTCGCCCGATGCAGGATCTCGTCGGAGTAGGCATTCCCGATTCCGCTGAACAAGCGTGGATCGGTGAGAGATCGCTTGAGAGTGTGATTCTCCTGGACAAGACGGGCGGTGAACTGCGCGAGATCAGCGTCGAGAACCTCGAGACCGCCGCGCTCGAACTGCGCGAGAGAATGCTCTCCCCGCGCGAGCCAGAGTGATGCGCGCCGCTTCGATCCCGCTTCCGTGAAAATCAATGTGCCGTTCGGGAAATCAAAGGCCGCGAGTCCGATTTTGCCCGGTACCTTTGTTCCCGTCGGGACCCAACGCAAACGGCCCGCGATCATGAGATGGATCACGAGGAAGAGATCGTCCTCCAGCTCGAGCACGATGCGCTTTCCCATTCTCCGGATGCCGGTCACTCGCTTGCCATTAGCGGCGCTGATCGGCGGATCGACGGAACGAAGCAGAAACGGCTTGGCGATTCGCACCCGTTCGAGCCGCTGCCCAACCAGGCGCGAGGCAAGCGCTTCGATGTAAACCGTTACGTCCGGCAGCTCGGGCATTCGCTCGTTTGCTCCAGGCGGTCAGCGCTGCCGGCTGCTCATCGCAGCCAGCAGATAGCTCAGATTCGCCGTGCCGTCCATGATCGGCTCATTCGTCGAATAGTCACCGACGTCGTCGTGATAGACGATGAAGCCGGTGTTGAACGGAGCGTACTCATCGGGGTCGTGGAGGCTGATTCCCCTGAGATTTCTGTAGATCGAGGTGTACACCGGACCGTCGAGGAGGGCGCCCGTAAGCTCAACGTGCATGTCCTTCGCAACGACGGAATGCGGATCCCGCGCGAACACGCCGTCGTGCGGCAATCCGATCACCATCGACACTCCCCACGGATTCGTCCCGAACAACCAGTCGAGCGCGGCCTGCTCGTATTCGCGGAACTGGTTGTCGCCAGTCATCCGGCGATACAGGTATGCCTGCGTCGCAAAAGATGCCATGAGGTTGTTCGAGCACCAGATGAACGGAATGCCAATCCTGAAACCGTTGTCGGCGCGACCTACAACCGCTGCGAGGCCCTTCCGGTAATATTCCGCCACGATCCGTCTGTCGGCGGCGTTCGCGCTGCGCCAGATCTCGTAATGCCCGTTGTTGTGCCATGGATACCACTGATAGTGCTTTGCGGTATCCGCGCCCATCCATGGGGTGACGGGTTCGCGCGATGCATAGTCGAGCGCATCGTGCAGGTACACGCGATCGCGGGTGAGTGCATAAAGCTCCGCCGCGGCGAGCTCCATGTCGTCGGCCCAGTTGTCTTCTTCGTAATAGTATGGAGCGCGTCCGGGGGCTCCCTGGCAAACGCCCGGAAATTTCTTCCCGATCGCGTACGCGGCGAGCGCTCGCTGCCGCAGCTTCTCGGCGAAAGTCGGATCGCTCTTCGCGTAGATCGCCGAGGCGAGCGCAAACGTCGACGCATACTTTCCCGCGGTCGAGGCCATTCCATCCGACCTGTTCTTGTACTGGAAAAGCCCCTGCGGCTTTCCGGTGCACGGATACACCGGCCTCTCCTTTCCCTTGCCCCAACCATAATCCGCCGAGTCGGCCGGAGGAGTGTCCCAGTAGGTGTGATCACGATCGTCGCCGAGCTGGTTGTACATCTCCGAGTTGGAAGGGAACATGCGCAAGAGCCACGCGAGCCCGTGACGCGCCTCGTCGAGCACGTCGGCAATCCCATTCTTTTCCGGAAGCCCGCGCGAATCGAAGGCATCGGCGAAGGCAGCGGGGTGATCGCGATACGCCATGAGCATCACGAACGTCGCGTTCGCGGACGTCATCACGTATTGCAGGTAGTCGGATGCGTCCGCCCATCCGCCTGTCACCGGCACGAATTTGCCCGCGCGCGCGGAATCATCGACGACGATTCCGTCCCTGGTGTGGACAACCATCTTGAACAGTGGATTGTATCCGGAGCGTTGCTCTCTCATATAGTAGAGCAGCGTGTCGGCAGCGCCGGCGTACGCGTTCGCGCGTACGCGAATGAGCGGGGATGTGACACCGCCTGCCGAAATCCTGTAGTCGCCAGGAGTCCGTACAGAGGTGAAATCGAGGCGATAGTTGGCGGCGCAGGGGCCAAACGGTTTCGCAACGAGTGCCGGCCGCTGTAAAACCTTTCTTCCAGCGCCATCGGTGACAACGAAGTCGTTTACCTCCGCTTTCTCCAGTGCGCAGAAGACGGCGACTTTCGGCGCGTCGGGGAGGTATCCGAGCTGGTTGACGCGAATCGCCGGCTGAACGGTGGATGCCGCGGCGATCTGCGCTAGCAGGAAAAGCGAACCAGGTGTCATCGTGCGAGCTCGAGGTTTGAAGCGGGTAGCTTAATGGCCGGCCAGCACACGGTCAAAGTATTCGGACGCAGTCTGGCGGTCACCGCTGGAGATGTAATCCTCGCCCAATGTCTGCGCGCCGTCGAGAGCAATGTCCGCGAGCGCGCGAGCCATTCTGTGCAGCGTGGGATGCGCGATTCCTTTGATTCCCGCCAGCTCCAGCAAGTTTGAATCGGGCATGCCGACAATCTCGA
>JBDTND010000259.1:0-2879 GCA_039933915.1 Gemmatimonadales bacterium
TGGCTGGGTAGCTCAGCTGGTTAGAGCACGGCACTCATAATGCCGGGGTCGGGAGTTCGAGTCTCCCCCCAGCTACTTATTGCATAACGACTTACGGCCTCGCGGAAAGGCCGTTTTTCGTGGCCGTAATCACGAGGTGCCGTATGCCATCGCCCGTCGACCTGCGAGATACGATCCTCGACGCGTGGAAGACCAGCAATCAGATAACGCTATTTCTGGTCGAGCATTTGCCGGCCGAGCTCTGGGATGCCAAGGTGCCGGGCGCACCGCGCCGCACCATCCGGATGATTGGCGGCCACATCCACAATGCTCGTTGCATGTGGATCAAGACACTTGGCAAGGAGCACGGCATCGCGGTGCCGGAGAGCGTCGACCGGCACAATGTGAAATCCAGAGATCTCGTTGCAGCACTCAAGCGCAGCAGCAAGGGCATCTCGAGTCTGTTGGAGTTCGGCATCGATCATGGCGGAAGCATTCCCCCCACGTCGTCATATGTCTGGCGCAATCTCCCGCTCGACGTCGGTCACGTTCTCAGCTATTTCGTCGCGCACGAAGGTCATCACCGGGGACAGATTGTGATGCTTGCCCGTCAAATGGGCTTTCGCTTGCCGGTGGACGTCACTGGCGGCCTTTGGAATTGGACGAAGCGCGCGCGGGAAGTTTAGCGCCGCCGTGTCTAATCGCTGTAGGGTGACGCGGCCGGCAGCGTAAGCACGAATCGGCAACCTCTGCCCACCTCGCTCTCCACTGACAGCTTCCCATTCATCTGCAGTGCGAGATCGCGACTGATCGCGAGACCCAGGCCGATGCCCTGGTGCCCGCTCTTCAACGTGCGATCCAGCTGAATGAAAGGCTCGAAGATCGCGTTCTGCTTTTCGGGCGCGATGCCGGATCCGGTATCAGTCACCGCGAATTGGACCGTCTTTGCATCGCCCTCACAATGGAGGGTGACGCTTCCTCCCCGGTCAGTAAACTTGATCGCGTTGCTAATGAGATTGAGCAGGATCTGCTGTGTCTTTTCCTGATCGGCGTGAACAACGGCGCCGTTTTCACAGGAGAATCCGTACTCGAGTCCCTTCGCTTCGAGCTGCGGCACGACCAGCGGCTCGACATCCGCAAGGATTTCGCGAACAGGCACATCGGAGATGTCCAGCTCGACGTGACCCGCGTCGAGCCGCGTAAAGTTCAGCACGTTGTTGATCAATCCCAGCAACGCCCGCTGAGACCGCTTCACCCGGTCGAGCGCTTCACGCTGCGCAGCTGAAACGGGGCCGTGCACTTCCGCGAGTATCAGATCGACGTAGCCCGCGATCGCGTTGAGCGGAGTCCGTAGCTCGTGGCTCATGAAAGCAAGGAACTGTGACTTTGCCGCGTTCGCTTCCTCTGCCGCCTTCTGCGCTTCGACAGCGGCAGCTCTTGCCAGTTTCTCGGCGCGGTGCACCTGCGCGTTCTCGACGGCAATTCCTGCGCGGCGCCCGAGCTCCACTGCGAGCGCGAGCTCCTTCTCGCCATAGCGGCGGCGGGATTCGGCGGAGACGAGGGTGAGGACACCCAGAACGCCACGGGTCGAGACGATCGGAGCCATGATCACCCCGCGGAACCGGACGGTCTTGAGAAGTGCGAGATACTCGGGATCCGGTGTTCCACTCGCCAGCATCTCTTCGGTGATATCGGGATAGATCTCCGCGATGCCCGTGCGCAGCACGTTTGGCATTCCGGCCGGTGCCGACATGTCCGGCGGATATTTCCGCGCGAGAGCCTCGGCCCACTTCACTTTCTCGGGATCGACGTGTGTGACGGCGAGCAGGTCCAAAGTGCCATCGCCCTGGAGCATGTCAACCCTGCACCAGTCGGCGAGATCCGGTATGACCATATGGGCGAGTGCTGACAAAGTGTTCTCGTAATCGAGAGACTTGCCCAGCAGAGCGCTTACCTCTGACAGATAGCGACGCGCCTCTTCATCCTGGTGCCGCTCCGTCACGTTCTTCCAGACGGTCAGCAATCCGCCGTTCGGCAGCGGATAGCATGTGAGGTCGCTCCACTGTCCGCTCTCAGGGTAGTACGCCTCGAAGCTCACTGGCGTCCGTTCGTCCATCGAGCGTCTGAGGTTGATGCCGAATGGGTGGTCGACGATGTCAGGGTAGAGATCCCACAGCTTCTCGCCGATGAGAGACGCGGGCAGGTGATGCCTGGACGTCCTGAAAATCAGCATCGCCGGCTCGTTGATGTACTGAAAGCGCCATTCCGAATCGTGTACGACCATGGGCTCGCCGTAACTCTCCACGATCGCCCGGTTGAATGCCTCAGCGCGTGCCAGCTCGACCGCCTTGTCCTCGAGTTCCCGCGCCTGATCCGCCAGCGCGCTAGCCTGCTCCTCGAGCTCGCCAGAGAGCCGCTCGGCTTCCGCGCGCTTTTCCTCCGCCACTAATCCAGCGCGTCGCAGCCGCGATGCGAGTCCGCTGATCAGGAAAGCCACGAGCATGAACACCGTGAGCGAGAAGAAATCCGCGGTGCTCGATATGGTGATGTGATCGCTCGGGCTGAGGAAGAGGTAGTCGACGCCAGCGACGCAGAGGAGCGTCGCAACAATGCCGGGGCCAAGCCCCAGGGCTCCGCTTATGGCGATGGCGGCGAAGCTGAAGGTGAAATCGCGCCCGCCAAGGTAGGGTTCGCTGAGCACTGTGAGCAGCAAGGCAGCCGCGCTCGCGCCGACCGCCGCCGCATAGCGGAACAGCCAGCCACCCCGCCCGAACATCGGGGTGCGCCGAAAAAGACCTGTGTGCGCGGGCTGCTCGTTCACTGACGCGATCGCTGCTCCGCAACAAGGGTGTAGACGCCGGTATGAACGCGCGCAGGCGGAATGTAATGGAATGTCACGC
>JBDTND010000260.1:0-2873 GCA_039933915.1 Gemmatimonadales bacterium
CTCGGGAGGTATAAGTTCCTTCAATGAACGGTACACAACTGCAAAATTCGCCGCAGGTCGGAGCGTGACATCTCCAGAGCCTATGGCGTCCTCAATGAAGACAGGTTTCACTCCAATCGCGCCTACTTTCTGAGAGACGTGGATGGACCATCCGATGGTCCCGGACCGAGTCCAATAACGGAGAACGGAGCGGCAACTCGGAGATCCTGGCCGCGATCAAACTGCTGAGCTGGCACTTACGAGGTTAAGCCTGCTTACGGCCACCTAACGCCGTTTTCGAAGCGCATTCCGGTTGCTGTAGGTTGCCGGATTCGTCTATCTCTAAATAGAACAGATGTGCAAACCGGGGCATTGGGGAAGGATCCCGACGCCTCCGACCGGGGCTTTCAGGATGGCCAAACTGTCCACAAAAAACGCTGATTCCAACGCTCGCGCGGGGTTCTCCCTGTTCGAGCTGCTCATCGTGATAGTAATCATCGGCATTCTCGCCTCCATGGTTGGTCCGGCGACATCGCGGATCGTGCGGCATAACCGCGTGAATCGCGCTGCGTCCGTCATCGCGTCGGATCTCCAAAACGCGTTTGCCGTAGCCGCTCGCCAACGCGAGCCAGTTCGCATTGTAGCTGATGCTGCGACACGCAGCTATCAGTTCACAGACCGCAAGTCCGGCGCTGTTCTCCGGATCAGAACATTCTACGGCGATACATCTGAGTATCGCCTTTCGTCGCTTCAGTTCACGCCAGCGACGATCGACGTTTTCCCGAACGGCGTCTCGTCCACGTTTGTTACAATCAATCTCGCCAACGGCGACTACTCCAGGCAAATCACAGCCAGCACGGCTGGTTTCGTGAGGGTCATACCAAGATGAAAATTTTAATGCGCAAGTCCGATCGCGTGCATAACGCGGTGAGCGTTGCGAGCGAGCCCAGGAAGGGCGCCATGCTCGTCGAGGTCATCGTCGCAATGGTGATTCTCGCGGTGGCCGTTTCCTCGCTTGCGGCTCTGATGTATTCGGTGTCGCAAAGCGGGCTGAAGGCGACAGGAAATGCCTACAGAAACGGCGTCCTCATGCAGGAGGTCAATCGTCTCGAGGCCCTGCCATACGATTCGATCCCAGCTGTCACGAGCTCGGCATCCGTAACTACGGCCCCCTATCCTCATACACGGGTCATCACGGTCGCCGAGCCAGTAGCGGGCGTGGTGAAGACCGTAAAAGTGATCATCACACCCGCGAACGCGCGGTACAAGCCTGATACGGTGAGCTTCACCCGGACCAAAGCGCGCACGTCCAAGGTCCTCTGCACGAGCTGCCAATGACACATTCAATGAATCGCATCAATCGACGCGCTCGCCGTGGATTCACGATGGTCGAGCTGCTGGTTGGAATGGTGATCTTCGCCATCGTCGGCGCGCTCTTCACCAGGCTGCTGACGGTGCAGGGCAAGTTTTACGACCGGCAAGGAATGGGCAATGCCGCGCGAAACGTGTCGCGGGCATCGCTCAATCGCGTGATTTCCGACTTCCGAATGATCGAGGCTACTGGCGGTGTCGTCGCAGCCACGTCTACTTCGCTCACGATCCGCATCCCGTTCGCGATCGGCGTCATGTGCGCCAACTCGGGCACTGGCACCGTGCTGAGCCTATTGCCTGTCGATTCGACCACATACATCCAAGCCGGGTTTTACGGGTATGCCTGGAGGAATTTCCAGACTGGCGCCTATTCCTACGTCGAAAATCCCGCGACTAAGACGACCGGGACGGCCGCCAACACAGCGACTTGCACGGGTGTGAGCATAACAACCGTCTCAAACGGGAAGGTCGTGTTCGTTACGCCGGTCCTCCCAGGCAATGCGGGATTGGGAACGCCGGTGTTTCTATACTCGAGAATTCGATACGAGTTCAAGGCTTCGACGTCCGTTCCTGGTACACTCGGGCTCTACCGCACGAACATCGCTACGAACGGTGCTGAGGCCTCCGAAGAGCTCGTAGCGCCTTTCGCCAATACAGCAAGCTGGAAGTTCTTCACTACCACAAGTGGATCGACGGCAGCGCAGGTGAATCCGCCGGCAACCCTGGCGAACATTCGCGGGCTGGAGCTCCATCTCGACGGCCTCAGCGAGAACAAAGCACCAGGGATGACAGCAAGCGAAGCAGCTCCTTTCACAACCGCGGTCTTCTTCAAGAACCGCACTAACTAGCCGAGAGGCTTGACTATATGCTGAACAACACCGAACGCCGTGGGTTTGCCATTCCGGTCGCGATACTCGTCATCCTGGTTCTGACAATCATGGTTGCCGGCGGTTTCTCGCTGGTCAGTGCGGAACGCAGATCGGTCGCGGATCAAAAGTCACAGATCTCGGCATTCAGAATCGCCGAGCAGGGACTCGAGATCTTCCTCGTGCGGCGCGACTCTTTGCTAAGCGGCAAGCCGGGGTACACGAAGATTCCAGGCGCGGTGCCTGACAGTGTCAGGATCGCCATGACTGGTGGCTACGCGGATGTAACGCTCACTCGTCTGCGCCCTGTGAAGGGCTCCCAGTCGGGGCTCTACGTCGCCAGATCGAAGGGTGTGGAGACCGTCGGCGCCTATGCCGGAACGCCGCAGGGTGTGCGTACGGTTGCGCAGTATGTTCTGTGGGAGCCTGCGCCAATGCAGGTTCTGGCCGGCTGGACCGCTCTCTCCGGTCTGCAGAAAAACGGTGGCGCGGGTACGCTCGGTGGCATAGACGTCTGCGGTGACTCCGCGGCTGTCGCTGGTGTGGCGGTCCCGGTAAATCCGGGCTACACAGGGAAAACCGTTGCAGTGGGCGACCCACCGGTCGATACCATTGCCCCCAGTGACGTGGACATCGACTGGAATGCAATCATCAATC
>JBDTND010000261.1:0-2800 GCA_039933915.1 Gemmatimonadales bacterium
GGCGTCGAGCTCGCGAAGGAGATCATCCTGTCCGCGGCAACCTCGAACGCGGACCGGTTGGACGCATGCTCCGCCTTGATCGCGCGGAATGCCGTATTGATGCCGGCGCTACGGCGGACGCGACGCTCTCCAGCCGGCGCTGATTTCTGGGGTGGTGGCGGAGCTTCGCTCTCGTCTGATTGCATTTCTCGCCTTGGGTGCGACGACCTAACCTAACGCATTCATTCGGCCACTTCCTGTGCAGACGCAAAAGGTTAACGTTCCATCCATGTCCCGATCGAGCACGTTCACGGTAGGAATCGTCCAGGAAGCCGTCACGACCGACGTCAGCAAGAACGTCGTTCTCGCGGAGGCGCGCATCCGCGAGGCGGCCGAGAAGGGAGCGCGGATCGTCTGTCTCCAGGAGCTGTTCAACGCGCCGTACTTCTGCAAATCCCAAAAGCACGAGCGATTTGATCTGGCCGAACCCATCCCCGGGCCGACTATCGATCGGATGCGGAAGCTGGCGCGGGAGCTCGAGCTGGTGATCATCGTCCCGATCTTCGAGCGCCAGGCGGCGGGTGTCTATCGAAATTCCGCCGCCGTGATCGACGCCGACGGCTCGCTTCTCGGGGCTTATCGCAAGATGCACATCCCCGACGATCCTCTCTTCAACGAGAAGTTCTACTTCACGCCCGGCGATTCGCATCTGTCCGACGATGGCGACCACAAGGGCGCGAGCGGGTTTCGCGTGTGGAAGACGCGTTACGCGGACATCGGCGTCCTGATCTGCTGGGACCAGTGGTACCCCGAAGCCGCACGCATCACCAGTCTCCTCGGCGCCGAAATTCTTTTCTATCCGACCGCCATCGGCTGGCACCCGTCGGAGAAAGCGGAGTCCGGCGAGGCGCAGGTCGATGCGTGGCGCACCGCGCAGCGCGCGCACGCGATCGCCAACGGCGTATACGTCGCGGCACCAAATCGCGTCGGACACGAGGACGAGCCCGGCACTGATGGTATCGAGTTCTTCGGACACTCCTTCATCTGCGATCCGTTCGGACGAATCCTGGCTGAAGCCGAAACGGAGCCGGCAGTGCTCGTCGTGAAATGCGACCGGGCGCTGATCGAGAGCACGCGCCGCAACTGGCCGTTTCTGCGCGATCGCCGCATCGACGCTTATGCCCCGATTCTGAATCGCTACATCGGATGACCAAACGAGCCGCTCCGGCAAGGGCGAGCAAGCGCACCAGGAGCGCCGCTCCGAAAAGAAGCGGCGCTTTGAGCATGGATCTCTCGCTCGCGCGGCGAATGCCGGCAGAGTGGGAGAAGCACGACGCAACGTGGATCGCGTGGCCGCATCACGAGCCGGATTGGCCGGGGAAGCTGGCGCCTATACCATGGGTGTACGCCGAGATCGTGCGCGCGCTGAGCCCGTTCGACCGAGTGGAGATCCTATGTCACAACGAGGCGGTGGCGAACGACGCCCGCCTTCTCCTGACCGCGCATGGAGTGAAGGACCGCCCGGACAAATACCGCACGCATATCGTGCCCAACGACCGCGTCTGGCTGCGCGATTCCGCGCCGACGGCAGTGGCGCGGGCGGATGGTGCCGTCGAGCTCGTCGACTGGGGCTTCAACGGGTGGGCGAAGTACGACAACTATAGCAAGGACGCCGATATTGGCCGGATGATCGAGCGCATCACCGGCCTGCCGCGCGTCGAAGCAATTCGGCCCGACAACGGGGAACGGCTCGTGCTCGAAGGCGGTGGAATCGAGGTCAATGGCGCTGGTACGATGCTGGTGACTGAGGAGTGGCTGCTTACAGACGTCCAGGTGCGGAACCCGGGAATGACCGCGGGCGCATACGAAGAAGCGTTCGCGAGATACCTCGGCATCACCGACACCATCTGGCTCGGCGAGGGCGCTGTCGGCGACGACACCCACGGGCACATCGACGACGTCGCGCGCTTCAGCTCCCGGGACACCGTTATTCTCGCGTACGAGCCGGATCCTTCGGATGAGAATCACGCGCGATCGGCCGATAACCTTCGGCGCCTGAAGGCTGCCGCCAAAAGGCGGCCCCTCAAGATTGTGACGATTCCCTTCCCTCGGGCGGTCATGATGAATGGGGAGCGGTTGCCGGCCAGCTACGCGAACTTCTATATCGCCAATGGCGTGGTGCTGGTGCCGACCTTCAACGATCCCGCCGATCGGGTGGCCCTGAATGGAATCGCCGAGGCATTTCCGCGCCGGACGGTGGTGGGAATTCACGCGGTGGATCTGGTGTGGGGGCTCGGCACCATTCATTGTCTAACGCAACAGCAACCCGCGAGGATGTCCGGCCGATGAAGATCACGTTGACGGGTGAGGAGTCGCTGAGGGTCGAGCCGACGCCCGACCCGGTGACGATCGAGGCGACATCCCATGATCAGGCGTACTCTCCGTTTCACATGCTCGGAAGCGCGCTTGGCGCGTGTACTCTGTCCGTGCTGCAAAGCTGGGCGGTCAACCGGAACATGCGCGCCGACGATCTCGCGATCGACGTGAGCTGGACTTTCGTCGAACGACAACACCGACTCGGCTCGATGGCAGTGAAGCTCGCCTGGCCATCGCTTTCCGCCGAACTGTGGCCGCGGGCGATTCGGGCCGCGAGCCTTTGCGGCATTCACCAGACTCTGACGAACCCTGTCGCGATCACAGTCGACGCTGTCGGTGTGGAGTCGCCGGCGATTGAAGGTCCGGCTGATATCGAGTCGAGGCGCGCGACGCGACAGGCAGCGGCGATTCCGCAGGCCGACGGACAACCCAAGGCGGCAAACGC
>JBDTND010000262.1:0-2796 GCA_039933915.1 Gemmatimonadales bacterium
CCGAAATTCCTCGCTTCGTTTATCACGGTCTGCTCGCCGAGCTCCATGCCGAGCCGGACGGTGGAGACGTTCCGGGAAAGGTAGAGAGATTGGCGAAGCGGAATCTCGCCCAGGAATTTCAGATCGTAGTTCTGCGGGGCCCACTCCGGCTGACCGGGCACCTGCAACACGAGCGGACTGTCGTTGACCATGTAGGATGGCGGTCGGCCGTTCTGCACAGCGGCCGAATAGACGATCGGCTTGAACGTCGACCCCGGCTGGCGGAGCGCCTGAACGGAGCGATTGAATTTGGAGTCGTCGAAGTCGCGACCGCCGATCATCGCCCGCACGGCCCCGTTGCGAGGATCGAGCGCGAGGAATGCGCTCTGGAGGTATGGCGATGAGCCGCCGCCCTCATCTCCCTCGCGATGCGCGAGGTAATGCTCGTATGACTCGTGTGGATACGATCCGTAGCGTCCGGCCTCGATCGAGCGCACCTGCCGCTCGAGGGCACGCTCGGCAGCGCTTTGCATGTCGAGATCGAGCGATGTGTAGACCTTGAGACCCTGCTCGTACAGCTGCTTGCCGAACTGCGCGTCGAGCTGCTGGCGCACCCATTCGACGAAGTAAGGCGCGGTCTCGCCCGAAATCGTCTTGTCGGCGAGCTGGAGCGGGTATGCCTTGGCGCGACTGGCGTCCGCGTCGCTGATGCGGCCGTTCTGGCGCAGCAGCTCTATGACGGTATTGCGACGCTGGATCGCGCGCTCGGGAAAGCGAACGGGGTTGTAACGGGAAGGCGCCTTTGGAAGCGCCGCCAGGGTCGCGGCTTCGGCGAGGTTCAGATCGCGGACCGATTTACCGAAGTACCGCTGCGATGCCGTCTCGACACCGTAGGCGCCGTGCCCGAGATCGATCTGGTTGAGATAGAGCTCGAGGATTCTTTTCTTGTCGTATTTCGCTTCGATCGCGCGCGCGACTTTCGCTTCCTTGACCTTGCGGATGATGCTCTTCTCGCGCGAGATCTTCTCCGGGAACACGTTGCGCGCGAGCTGCATCGTGATGGTGGAAAATCCCTGCGAGTAACCCCGGATCGGTGATTTCAGGATCACGCCGGCGGCGCGATGCCAGTCGATCCCGGCGTGCTGATAGAACCGCTTGTCTTCGGTATTGACGAACGCGTCCTGGACGATCTTCGGGATCTCGTCGATCTTCACGAGCGTGCGGCGCTCCAGTCCCAGCTCGGCGATGAACCTTCCATCGACAGCGTAAAGCTTGGACGTCTGGTGCGGCGTGTACTCGGCCAGGATCTCGATGGATGGGCACTGATTCCCACGGCAGATGAGCGCCCAGACGCCGTACACGGTCCCGACGCCAAAGGCGACGAGGAACGTAAAGATCAGGAGCACCACTCTCACGAGTGTGGGGTGGCGCTTGTGGAATCGGATCTTGTTGATTGTGTCGGAGTGGGAGGGGGAAGCCATGCGGAGTAAAAAAGATAACTGTGATACACCGAAGGTGACACGGTGGTCGGGCGTCCCTATCTTCTCCGCATGAGCGCGAAGAAATCACTGCTGGACGAGCTGTCCTGGCGCGGGATGATCTATCAACATACGGACGGTTTGCCGGACGCCCTCGCAACCGAAGAGCTGACTGCGTATGTAGGATTCGACCCGACCGCGTCGAGTCTGCATCTGGGCCATCTCGTGCCGGTGATGGGACTTGCGCACCTCCAGCGGGCCGGGCACCGCCCTGTCGCGCTCGTTGGCGGAGGCACCGGGATGATCGGCGATCCGAGCGGGAAGACAGCTGAGCGTCAGCTTCTCTCCGAGGAGGAGATCGAGGGCAACGCACGCGCGATCGAGAAGCAGCTGTCGCGTTTTCTCGATTTCACGGGTCCCAGGGCCGCGCTGATGCGCGACAATGCCGCGTGGCTCCGGCCCCTCAGGGCGGTCGAGTTCATGCGCGATGTCGGCAAGCACTTCACGGTCAACTACATGCTTGCGAAGGACTCGGTTCAATCGCGCCTCGAAGGCGGCATCTCGTTCACCGAGTTCTCCTACATGTTGCTCCAGGCGTACGATTTTCTCGAGCTCTTTCGCCGGGATGGCGTAACGCTTCAGATGGGCGGAAGCGATCAATGGGGGAACATTACGGCCGGGATGGAGCTGATCCGCCGCGCGGAAGGGAAAACCGCGCACGCGCTGACGATGCCGCTCGTGACGGCGGCGAGCGGGGCCAAGTTCGGCAAAACGGAGGCAGGTGCGGTCTGGCTCGATCCGGCTCGCACATCGCCGTACAAGTTTTATCAATACTGGATCAACGTCGATGACCGGGACGCGGGAAAGTACCTGCGGCTGTTCACTCTAATGTCGCGCCAGGAAATCGAGGAACTCGACAGCGTGATTGAAACGGCGGCAGAGAAGCGCGAGGCCCAGCAGGCGTTGGCGCGCGATGTGACAACTCGCGTTCATGGCCAGGAAGCGGCTCGTGTCGCGGAAGAGGTTTCAAAGGTGCTGTTTGGCAAGGCCGATCCGACCACGCTGTCTGAGCCCGTGCTGCGCGCGATGAGCGAAGAAGTGCCCTACTCTGAATCGACGGCGATCCCCTCTCTGCTCGACGCGATGGTGGCGCTCAAGCTCGCTGCATCGAAGGGCGCGGCGCGGCGACTCGTGGAGCAGGGGGGAGTTTACCTGAACGGACAGCGGGCGAGCGCCGAGACCGATCTCGCGTCGGCCAAGCCGCTTGCTGGAGGCTACCACTTGCTGCGAAAAGGAGCCCGGGACTATGGGCTGATTCGCGCCAAATGATAAACGGGGC
>JBDTND010000263.1:0-2785 GCA_039933915.1 Gemmatimonadales bacterium
CGCTCCACGTTGCTCCCGCTCCACGTCGTAACGCGCCACCACCCTCCCGAGTGCCAGGCCGCCCTCGTTGTCGAAGCGATAGTGAATTCCTCCGTAGAGCCGCGACATCGCTTGCTCTTCGGCGATGCGTGTAAATTCCGCGCGCTGGTCGGGGAAGAAGTGCCCGAGCACCGCGTCGAACGCGCCCGCGCTGCAGGCGTGGCCTGAGGGAAAGGACGGAAAATTCGGCAGGCTGACGTCGTCAGCAAGACCGATAGTAGTATCGGCCTGCGAAGGCCGGATCGACCAGTAGTGGTATTTGGCCTCGAAGCAGGCGATGACGGCATCCGACGTGGCGAGGTTCAGCACGGCGAACACGCGCGCGGCTTGGGCGTCCGACATGTGGTGCCGGCGAATCGCGACGGAGGCGGTCTCGTTCCATGGCGCCCATGGGTCAACGGCATTCCATTTTTGCGCGAGCTTCGTCTGTTCAGAGGTTCGCTCCCGAGCGACCCGTCGGACCTCATCGAGTGCCGCTTGCCACGCCGGTGAACCGAACGCCGGCGGTGGGCCGGGACGGAACTCGGACGCCGAGTCGAGCAACCACGTCCGTGCCGTCGCCATGAAGATTCCAATTGGAGGGATGCCAGGAGCGCTGTACCACATCCCTGGCCCCGTCGGAATGGTGCCATTCCAGGGTGAAGCGAGATTGACCGTTGGTGCCCACGCGATCACGCGACGGGCGACATCCTCTCCGAGACGTCTGCCGGCGATCGCCCGCTCCGCTGTGCGCGAGCCGGGTCGTGCCTGGTCAAAATATCGAGCCAGCTCTCTCGCGATAGAGGCGTGAACCGTGGAGTCCGTGAACAGCTCGGTCAACACGGCGGCTGAAGCGCTGGCGATGGCCACCTCGGGCGATACGCCGCCGTTGTCGCGCGCGGAATTCACCGCCCCGTACTGGGCGAGGCTGAGGAGCGAGTAAACGCGGAAAAGTATCGTCGGCGGGGTCTGAGCGATTCGGCGCAACGCGGCTGAGTCGCCGGTTGCAGCCGCGGCTTTCCTGGCGGCTCGCCGCGACGCGGCGGTCTCATCGACGAATCCGGGGACGAGCCGGTTCCAACGGACAGTGACGGGGATAGTGTCTGCTGCCGCCGCGGTGGGGACGTGCGCAGGCTGAACCCGCGCGCTGAGTGCCGCGCCCCCCGGGTAGCCGATGAGCAATGGGAGCACGAACAGTCGAGTGGGAAATCGCATGAGAGCCTCGGTGATAGGAAGCGGGTCCTGGGAAGGCCGCGACCGAGCCGGTCGCGGGCCACTACCCCGATCCCTGACCACTACGATATGCCTTATAACTTAGTTTCTAGTTATTAGCGCAATGTCCCGAAGACAGGCTAAACTCCGCTGGTGACCCGCTACCACTGCGTCAGTTTCGCCAACCTCGATGAAGGCGCCGCGTTCGCGGCCGCGCTGTCCCGGTTTCTCGCCTCACCAGGCGGCATTGGACGGGCGATGCCGGCCAACTCATCGGTGGAAGTGCGGGTGGCTCCTTCCGACGATCTGCGCGGTCTTAGGGTCTTCTTGAGTACAGCCGCACTCGAGGCGGCCGCCGAGGCGTTCGGCGCTCCAGATGTGATCGCAACTGGTGGTCTGGAGATCCTGCCATCGGCCGGCGTCACGATTGCCAGCGGAGCCAATCGAGTGCCTTACGGCAAGGATGATATCGTGAACCGCATTTTGAACCCTGAAGCGACAAGGGCGTGAGCCCTTCCCTCTTCACTGATGATCCGACATGATGTCACAGCTAGAGCTGGTCGCTCTGGTTGTGCGAGAGTACGACCCGGCAATTGATTTCTTTGTGAATGTCCTTCAGTTCGAGCTTGTCGAGGACGTTCCGTCACTGACGAATGATGGTCGGCCAAAACGCTGGGTCGTCGTTCGCCCGGCCGGAGGTGGCACTGGTATTCTGCTCGCACGTGCCGATGGCGAGCATCAACGGTCGATCGTTGGCGAGCAGTTTGCCGGCAGGGTGGGTTTCTTCCTCCGTGTGGATGATTTCGCAGCGGCGCACGCGCGGATGGTCGCGGCAGGAGTAAGGTTCGTAACCGCCGCGCGCGTCGAGCCGTATGGACAGGTGGCAGTTTTCCTCGATATCGAGGGAAACCGTTGGGACCTGCTTGGGCGGGCAGACAGCACGGAATCGTAGCTGCTGGACAACGAACATTGATCTTCAAACAAACAATGCGCGACCGGGCACTCCGAAGACATCATGAGGAACGGATCAAGCGACGCGTGACTCGCTACTATGGAGGATACGCCGCCGGCGATCGCCATCACGTGGGACGCATCGCTCACGCTCGGCAGCCTTGCTCATGTGCCATGTGCGGCAATCCGCGTCGGCATTTTCATGAACTATCCATCCAGGAACGTCGCGCGACGTCCTAGCTGAAGCCGAAGGCGTCAGACAGGCCTGGGCCGCGAACGCACTGTCCGGCAGGAGCCGAGCTTAGCGGATGAGCGCCGCCAGAGCGCTCGCGCAGCGGGGCACTCAACCGATTCGCTGAACCAGAAAACGGTCGCCCACATACGTCTTTAGTGGCACATTGGGGACGATGAGCGACTCCCTGCAACGACTCACCGCTGCACTTTCAGACCGCTACCGTATCGAGCGCGAGCTCGGTTCGGGAGGCATGGCTACGGTCTATCTGGCCCAGGACCTCAAGCACGATCGCCGTGTCGCCGTGAAGGTGTTGCGACCGGAGCTCGCAGCGGTCATCGGCGCCGATCGTTTTCTCACCGAAATCAAGAC
>JBDTND010000264.1:0-2778 GCA_039933915.1 Gemmatimonadales bacterium
ACGGCGTGGCAATGAAGCGCTCGCGCGCGGTGAGCGATCAGAACTCGAAGGGTGTCGAGTTCCTGTTCAAGAAGCACAAGATCACGCACATCAAGGGCACGGCGAAGCTCGCCGGAAAGAATTCGGTAACGGTGAAGCTGGAAGACGGAAAGGAAGAAAAGCACGACTCGAAGAAAGGCGTGGTCATCGCGACAGGCTCGCGCGTGAAGGGACTTCCCCAGGCGGGGCTCGAGCTCAACAAGACCAGCGTGCTGTCGTCCGATGAAGCGCTCGTTCTGGAAAAGGCTCCAAAGACAATGGCCATCGTCGGCGCCGGCGCGGTCGGCTGCGAGTTCGCGGACGTTTTCAACGCGTTCGGCACGCAGGTCACGCTCATCGATGTCGCGCCCGCAATTCTTCCGCTCGAGGACGCCGACTGCTCGGCCGAGCTGACGAAGGCGTTCAAGAAGCGGAAGATCGACGTCATCGCCGGGGCGAAGATCGGCAACGTGAAGGTCGGGAAGAACTCCGTGAGCATGACGATCGATGCCGGCGGGAAGAAGCAGGACCTCGAGGTGGAACAGGTTCTGGTGGCGGCCGGCCGGGCGCCGAACGTCGAGGACATCGGGCTCAAGGAGCAGGGAGTGCAGCTCACCGATCGCGGCTTCATCCGAATCAACGAGAGGATGGAGACGACTGCGAAGGGGATCTTCGCGATTGGCGATGTGGCGGGTCCGCCGATGCTGGCACACAAAGGCTCGCGCGAGGGTGTCGTGCTGGCCGAGCTTCTCGCGGGTGAGCACGCGCATCCGTTGAACTACGGCAACATTCCCAACGCGACCTACTGCCATCCCGAGGTCGCGTCGATCGGCCTCACCGAGGCGCAGTGCAAGGAGAAGAAGCTCGACTACAAGGTCGGGAGGTTTCCGTTCTCCGCCAATGGACGCGCGCGCACATCGGGCGAGACCGAAGGATTCGTGAAGATCATTCGCGACGCGAAGTACGGCGAGATTCTGGGCGCACACATCATCGGTTCTCATGCAACCGAATTGTTGCATGAAATCGCTGTCGCGAGAGAGAACGAGTTCACGGTGGAGGAAGTCGATCTCGCGATCCACGCACACCCCACGCTTTCCGAGGCCGTCGCTGAAGCATGCCTCGACTCTCTCGGAAAGGTGCTCCACGCCTGACGTCATCGATGCGATGACGACGCAATCGGCCGCACGCGAGCTTTGGGTCGCTCGACTCGGCCGGATGGGGTACGAGGAGGCGCTCGAGCTCCAGAGGGCGGTGGCACGCGACAGGATCACCGGCGAGATCCCCGAGGATGTGCTGCTGCTGGTCGAGCATCCGCCCGTCGTCACACTCGGGCGATCGTCGAAGCAGAAGAATGTCGTATCCAGTCTGGACTTCCTCGCGTCGCGCGGCGTCGAGCTGTTCGAGGTGGAGCGCGGCGGTGACGTGACCTTTCACGGCCTGGGCCAGCTCGTCGGTTATCCGATCGTCGACCTCAAGCGCCACCGCCAGGATCTGCACTGGTATCTGCGGTCGGTCGAAGAGGCAATCATCAGGACGATCGGCGAATACGGAATTCCCGGCGAGCGGAACGTCGGCTACACAGGCGTCTGGACCAACGGGCGCAAGATCGCGTCGATCGGAGTGCATGCACGCGACTGGGTGACATGGCACGGCTTCGCTCTCAACGTGACGACCGATCTGTCGTATTTCGATCTCATCGTTCCCTGCGGAATTCTCGGAGTGGAGATGACATCGATCGAGAAGGAGTTGGCTCTTCGCGGCGAGTCATCTACCGCTGGAGTCGATGAAGTCGGCGACATAGCGGGGCGGATGTTCGGAGAGATCTTTGGCCTCGAGAGCGTCATTTCGCCCGCCTTGACGGCGACCGCGCGACAGGAAGCTTCGGCGCCTTTTCGGGCGCAGCCCTTATATTAAGGGTCCGATGAGTGAAGCCCCTGCCCCACGTGTTTACCCCACCCGCGAGCGGCTCCTCGTTAAGGAATCCCCCAGGGATCTCGCCGCCGAGCTGAACCCCGAGCAGGCAGCCGCAGCGACCCATGGAGACGGCGCGCTGCTGATAATCGCTGGCGCCGGTACCGGAAAAACGCGCACGCTCGTCTACCGCGTCGCCCACCTGATCGAGCGGGGCGTCTCGCCCGACAGGATTCTTCTCCTGACCTTCACCCGTCGCGCATCCCAGGAGATGTTGTCTCGCGCCGAGCGGCTCGTCGGTGCGACAAGCAGGAAGGTGCACGGCGGGACATTTCACGCGACCGCCCATCGGCTTCTCCGGCGCTACGGTGCGGCGGCGGGCCTGGCCAGGGACTTCACGATAATGGATCAGGGAGACGCCGCCGATCTGATGCAGCTCTCCCGGTCGCAGCTCGGCTATGCGCAGAAATCGAAACGCTTTCCGAAGAAGGAAACGCTGCAGTACGTCTACTCGCGGCACATCAACACCGGCATCTCGATCGAGGAGATCATCCGCGACGACTACCCGCAGTTCACGGATTACCTGGAGGACTTCGGGAAAATCTTCGGAGACTACACGTCGAGAAAACAGGAGCGCAACCTCGTCGACTATGACGACCTTCTTCTGTTCTGGGCGTTGATGCTGGAGGCGTCGCCCCAGCTGGCGACGAGGATCGCCGGGCTCTACGACCACGTGCTGGTTGACGAGTACCAGGACACGAACGTGCTCCAGGCCCGCATCCTCCGCGACATGTGTCGCGGACATTCGAACATCACGGTGGTCGGTGACGACGCGCAGAGCATCTACTC
>JBDTND010000265.1:0-2744 GCA_039933915.1 Gemmatimonadales bacterium
TGATGGCATTTGCGCACACCGTCCACGCGCAGCAGCCGGCCACCAATCCTCCGCCCGACGAGCGGTTCAAAGCCGACATTCTCGTCATCGCCCCACACCCGGATGACGAGTCGACGATCGCAGGCTACCTGGCCAAAGCCGTACTCGACGAGCACCGGCGGGTCGCCGTCGTCGTAACTACCCGCGGCGACGCGGGACAGAATCTCGTCGGCAGCGAACAGGCTCGCTCGTTGGCGGAGATACGCGAGATCGAGACGCGACAGGCATTGGCGTCGATCGGGATCACCAACGTCTGGTTCCTCCGCGCGCCGGACACGTTTGGCCAGGATGTCGCCGACGTACTGCGCTCGCTCGAGACGTCGAATCACGGCAGCTCCCTCGGCGAGACGGTGCGGTTCATCAGACTGACTCGCCCCGAAGTGGTGATCACGATGCTGCCGGCCACAGTCGTCGGAGAGAATCATGAAGACCATCAGGCCGCGGGCGTTCTTGCGACCGAGGCGTTCGACCTGGCGGGTGATCCGACGTGGTTTCCCGAGCAGGTCGCTGCCCCCGAAGACCGGCTCTGGTACGGCAACCTGATGGAAGGCTTGCGCACGTGGCAGCCGAAAAAACTCTACTACTACACGGATGCGTCGCACTTCGACTTCGTGAAGGGCAAAGGTCCGGAGTATTCGATGACCGCGGTCTCACCGTCGCAGCGCGTATCCTACGCGAGGCTCGCCGCGAAGGAGCTGTCATTTCATCGAACGCAGTACGGCGACGATCCGGCCAAGGCCCTCGCGACGAACAACCTGCATGATTACGAACAGCCACTGCCCTTCGTGCTCGCGAAGTCATTGGTGGGTGGCGCAGTCACCGGTGACATAATGGAAGGAGCTGGCTCACGATCGATCCCGTTTGCGCCGGTGCGCGGATACCGTGCGCCTGAGAATGCTGGAGGCCTGTCGATCGAGCTCGGTGGGAGATGGGCGTTCTACAAGCGTTTTTATCCCGCGCACAATCTCGACGTCATGCCCGGCTTGCTCGCGCCGGAGATCGGCGTGGGAAGTGGAGCTCATTTCTCCGTCCCCCTGGTGCTGCACAACGATACCGACAAGCCCGTCACATTCCGTTTGCGCCCGCAACTTCCGCCGGGATGGGTCGTAGACAGTACTTCAGCGCAGCATGCGCATCCCTGGCCGGCCAGCGCATTTACTGTCGCGGCGCACGATGATTTCCCCGTGCGGATTCGCCTCGTGGCGCCGAGAGTCGAGAAGTCCCAATGGCAAACGATTGCCTGGACTGCTGACGCAGACGGGCGGAATGTCGGCCCGGCGACGCTCCGAGTTTATATCGGAGGACAATAGGATTTCAACATGCGCACATTCACCACATGAGCCCGCCGCCGCCGCCGCCGCCGGACACTGAGGTAACGCTCGAGGCAATCAAGCTCCACCGCCGCTTCGGGCTCCTCCCCGCGACGGCGCTCAACATGACCAACATGATCGGCGTCGGACCGTTCATCACGATCCCGCTGCTCATGTCGGCGCTCGGTGGGCCGCAGGCGATGCTCGGATGGATCGTGGCGCTCGTTATCGTCATCTGCGACGGGATGGTGTGGAGCGAGCTGGGCGCAGCGATGCCCGGCTCGGGCGGATCGTTCCACTACCTGCGCGAGGCGTTCGGGCGCGAGAAACTCGGTCGGTTGATGGCGTTCCTGTTCGTCTGGCAGTTCATCTTGAGTGGACCGCTGGAGATCGCGTCCGGCTACATCGGCTTTGCCGCATACGCCGGCTACATATGGAAGGGCCTCACGCGCCCCGGCATCATCGCGCTTGTTACGGTCGTCGGGTTGATCAACATCGCCCTGCTCTACCGTCGCATTCATTCGATCGTGAAGATCACTGTCTCGCTCTGGGCCGGCACGCTGGTCACGGTGCTCGCGGTCATCGTCACTGGAGCGATGCACTTCGATCCGCGCCTCGCGTTCGACTTCCCTCCCGGCGCGTTCAATTTCTCGCTCGGATTCTTCCTCGGCCTCGGCGCCGCCGCCCGCATCGGGATCTACGACTACCTCGGCTACTACGACGTCTGCTACATCGGCGACGAGGTGCGCGACCCCGGCCGCGTGATCCCACGCTCCATCATGATCAGCACTGCTGCCGTGGCGGTCATCTACATCGGCATCAACCTGTCGATCATCGGCGTCGTGCCGTGGCGCGAATTCGTGCCGGCGGCAGACCATCCGGAATCGAGCTTCGTGGTGTCGGTGTTCATGCAGAAGATCTACGGCTCCCGAGTGGCCACGATCTTCACGTTGATGATACTCTGGACCGCGTTCGGCTCGGTGTTCGCGCTGCTGCTCGGCTACTCGCGCATCCCATTTGCCGCGGCGCAAAGCGGATATTTCTTCCGCGCGTTCGGCCGGTTGCACCCGACGAAGGACTTCCCTTATGTCTCGCTGATCGTATTGGGAGTGATCTCCATCGTCGCGGGATTCTTTTCGCTCGGCACCGTTATCGACGCATTGATCGTCACACGCATTCTGGTTCAGTTCATGGGACAGGTTTTCGGCCTGATTCTGCTCCGCCGGAAGGCGCCTGACATGCCGAGGCCGTACAAGATGTGGCTGTATCCGGTCCCGGCCCTGGTAGCGCTCCTGGGATGGATCTTCGTTTTCGCTACCACCCAGTTTCAGGTAATTCTGTTCGGCGTTGGTGTATTGGCGTTGGGATGTGTAGCGTTCCTGCTCTGGTCCCGGA
>JBDTND010000266.1:0-2695 GCA_039933915.1 Gemmatimonadales bacterium
CGCCCCGACGCTTTGATCGTGCGTTGCTGCGTTTCGTAATCGACGTGCACTATGCCGAATCGCTTCGAGTAGCCGAGGGACCATTCGTAGTTGTCGAGGAGCGACCAGGCGTAGTAGCCGCGGAGATTCACGCCCTTTTGCATCGCGTCGTGCGCCGCGCGCAGGTGGTGGCGATAGTATTCCACGCGCAGAGGGTCATCGATGCGGCCATCGATCGTGTGTGGCGGATCGTAGAACGCGGCGCCGTTCTCGGTGATGTAGAGTGGCAGCTTCCCGTAGCGCTCGGTCACCCACACAAGGATACGAGTCAGGGCGGGGGGATACACTTCCCAGTGCGTCTCGGTCTGCATGTGCTGGGGTTGGTGGACGTGCTTCGTCCTGAGCGGAAGCTGGTCGGGGTGGAAGCGCTCAACCTTGCGCGTGTAGTAGTTGATTCCCAGAAAGTCGATCGGCTGCTTGATCAGCGCCATGTCGGCGGCCGGCCAATCGGGCCAGGCCTCGCCGAATATCTCGCGCATCTCTTCCGGGTAGGTGCCCATGAACACCGGGTCGAGGTACTGCCGGTTCATGTAGGCGTCGGCGCGGCGCACCGCGGCGAGGTCCTCCGGCGAATCCGACGCCGGATATTTCGGCTCGAGGTTCACCGTGATGCCGACCTTGCCATTCTTTGCCGCTTTGCTCGCCCGGAATCTCTCGACCCCTGCCCCGTGCGCGCGCATGAGATTGTGCGTCGCGATCGGCGCCTCGAACAGATTCGCGTGGCCCGGCGCCAGAACTCCGGACAGATAACCGCCGTCAGTCACGACCCATGGCTCATTGAGCGTCGACCACATTTGCACGCGGTCGCCAAGCGCGTCGAACATGGTCGTCGCGTAGTCGCCGAACCAATCGGCGATGTCGCGATTCAGCCAGCCGCCGCGGTCGTCGAGCGCTTCAGGGAGATCCCAATGGTAGAGCGTGACGTTCGGCTTGATTCCGCATTTCAGCAGCTCGTCGACGAGCCGCGAATAGAAATCGATCCCCTTCTTGTTGACGGAGCCGGTGCCTTGCGGAAAAACACGAGCCCACGCGATGCTGAACCGGTAGGCGTTCGTACCAAGCTCCGCCATAATGGCGACATCGTCTTTATACCGGCGGTAGTGATCGCACGCGACATCGCCCGTCTGGTCGAGCCAGGTGTTGCCCGGAGTGTGAGAGAAGCGGTGCCACATGCTGCGTCCGGCGCCGTCGGCGGTTTGAGACCCTTCGATTTGATAAGCGGAGGTCGCTGTTCCCCACAGGAAATCGTCGGGGAAGCTGTAGCTGTCGGTCATCTCGGCTTCGGGGTGGTGGCGCGATCCGGCATCCACAAAAGTGAAGCAGGGAGCTGTAAGCTGACCAATGCTGGGAGCTTTTCAGCTTTCATATTGGCGTAAAATGACAATGGCGATTTGTGGTCAAGGGGGACTATGGCGCGAGTGAGGCTCGAGGGAGTCCGAAAAATCTACCATGAAGGGGTCGAGCAGGTAGCGGTCGACCGCGTCGATCTCGATGTGAAGGATGGAGAGTTCGTCGTGCTCGTCGGTCCATCGGGATGCGGGAAGAGCACGACTCTGCGCATGATCGCCGGCCTCGAATCGATCAGCGCCGGCTCGGTGAAGATCGGCGAGCGCGTCGTCAACGACATTCCTCCGAAGGCGCGCGACATCGCGATGGTGTTCCAGAACTACGCGCTCTATCCGCACATGACGGTGCGTGAGAACCTGGGATTCGCGCTCAGGCTGCGCAGTATGCCGGCGGAGGAAATCGCCAAGCGCGTCGGAACCGCAGCAGCGACTCTCGGGCTGGATGATTATCTGGACCGCAGGCCGCGCCAGCTCTCGGGCGGTCAGCGTCAGCGCGTCGCACTCGGTCGCGCGATAGTCAGACAGCCTCAGGTGTTCCTGTTCGACGAGCCTTTGTCAAATCTCGATGCGCAGATGCGGGTCTCGATGCGCCGGGAGATTGCCAGGCTGCACCAGGAGCTCAAGGTGACGATGATCTACGTCACGCACGACCAGGTGGAGGCAATGACGCTCGGCGACCGGATCGTGGTGATGAACAAGGGCCACGTGATGCAGATCGACACGCCGCTCAACCTCTACGAGAAGCCGAAGAACAAGTTCGTGGCGGGATTCATCGGCAATCCGGCGATGAACTTCGCGAACGGCACCGTCGAAGGCGGCGGACCGTCGCGGTTCGTCGCCGAGGGCGGGGAATGGGAGATCAATCTTCCTCAGCGTGTCTCGGCCCCGCTGGGGTCGGCGAGAGGAAAGGCGATAACGATGGGAATCCGGCCCGAGGATGTGTCGGTAGTTGCCAGTACGCGGGCGGCTCCCGCTACCGCGACGGCGCGACTCGATCTCGTCGAGTCGCTGGGCAACGAGACCTTCATTTACGCACGGGCGGGAAAGCACGACATCACTGCTCGCGTGGCTCCCCAGTCATTGCCACCGCTCGGATCGAAGATCGTGCTCGCCTTCAACCTCGAGAAGGCGCACTTCTTTGACGCTGTTACTGGAGACAGGATCGGCTGAGACTCAAGTCGTGCTCACCGGGGGTTGTATCCCCCTCGTCCCTATGGCGGATTTAGCGAGCTCGCGTAGACCCCTCTTTAGGAATGGCCCGGCCGACGACGATTGTGACGTTGTCCGTCCCACCTTCGTCGAGCGCGTCC
>JBDTND010000267.1:0-2680 GCA_039933915.1 Gemmatimonadales bacterium
TAATCGGCCCAGTTGCCCGCCCGCTGGGCGGCAATCGCGCGGTCGTAGTGGGTTTGCGCCTGTCTCAGCAGCTCGCCCACCGCGGCCGACGGCGCGGCACCGGGCATCGGAGCGAGTCCCCCGGCGACAGAGGGCTCGATTCCTGTTGCCGCTGCCGAATCCCGGGCAGTAGTCGTCGCCAATCTCGCGGCGCCGGCGCCGAAGAGAGCGTTGAGGCCTTCTTCCAGCGTCTCGTGCATCACGACACGGTTCTCGTGCGCGACGACCACTCGCTTCAGCTCAGGGATACTGCCGCCTTCCGCGCGCAGATAGATCGGTTGGACATAAATCAGCGATTCCTCGATTGGAATCACGAGCAGCTCGCCACGAATCACTTGTGAGCCGCGCTGATCCCAGAGAGTGAGCTGACGCGAGATCTCGGTGTCCTGATTGATGCGATTCGCGATCTGCTTCGGGCCGTAAACGAGGCTTTGCTTCGGGAAGCTGTAGACGGAGAGCTTGCCGTAATTCTCGCCGTCCATGCGCGCCACCATCCAGGCGGCAAGGTTGTCCTTCCCCCTCGGAGTGAAGGGCGTCATGTAAATGAATTCGGGATTGGCTTCACCCGGCAGCCGCATGAGGATGTGTCGCATGAATGGGCTCTCATTCGTCCGCGTGGCCACCCCCCCCGGGATTTGCCACTGGTCTTCGCGGTGGTAGAACGACTCGGGTTGGAGCATGTGATACGTCGCGTGCAGGTTCGTCTGGATTCGAAACAGATCGCCCGGATAGCGAACGTGACGCCGAATGTCGGCGGGCATCGCGCTGATCGGTTTGAAGATGCCGCCGAAGATCTTGGCGTAAGTCCTGATCACCGGATCGCTCGGGTCGGCGATGTAGGCGTCGACGTTTCCGTCGTAGGCATCGATCACGACCTTCACGCTGTTCCTCATGTAGCTCGTTCCATCGCCGATTCGCTGGGCGTAAGGATAGGCGTCGCTGGTGGTGTAAGCATCCAGGATCCACTTCAGCTGACCGGCGTCAGTGATGATGGGGTATGGGTCCGCGTCGAAATCGAGAAACGGCATCGCGGTCGACGCGCGCGCTGCGACGTTCCGCCTGTAAAGCACTCTCGCGTCGCCTTTGATGTCGTCGGATAGAACGATCTTGAGCGAGCCGAACTGGAACGCGTAGAGAACGCGCCGGATGAACGAACCGATCGGCACGCCGCCTTTGCCGTTGTAGTGCGTGTAGACGTTTTTATCGCCCGCCGGGTAGTCGAACTCCTGCTGCCCGGTGCCGACGAACACGTACTCATTGGTGAGCTCACCGTAATAGATCTGCGGGCGGGTGAGCTTGAGCGAGACGTCAGAGGCCGGCGGCAGATCCTTGATGAAGAGAACGGGCAATCCTTCGCTCGTCACCTGGTTGACGGGCGCCATCGTGATGCCCATGCCGTGGGTGAACGTCAGCCTCTCATTGATGAACGTCCGGGTCGGCAGCGATTCGGGGTTTAGCTCGCGCGCTGCGAGGTGTACCTGGCGGTACTTTCCGTCGATGATGTACCGGTCGTCATCGACCGAGACGAAGTCATAGTACGTGCGAATCTCCTGGAGCTGCTTGAACGTCTGCATGAGCAGGTCGCGCTCCCAGAGCCGCACGTTGTCAACCGTGGCCGAGTTCCGCTGGATGTCGGCCATCGTCAGCTGCACTTCGCCCGACAAATCCCGGCCTTCGACTTTGTCCAACCCCCACGCCATGCGCGTGGCGTCGATGTGCATGCGGAGATACGGCGCCTCCCTCGACAGCTCGTTCGGCGAGACGACCAGCTTCTGGAACGCCGCCGGAACGATGCCGCGGGCGAGAACACTCACCACCACATAGAACACAGTCCCGGTGATGGCCGACCACACCATCCTGTCGCGGAAGACACCGGCGGCGATCCAGGCTGCGACAATGAGAGCAGCGATGGCGCTGACGTAGAGCCCGGGCAGCGCGACATGTATGTCTGTATAGCTCGCTCCCACCAGCGGCCCGGTGGTTGAATAGAGAAGACTGGCTGTTCCGACGATCCAGTGACGCATGGCGAACAACACGAAGAGCAGCGCCAACAATCCGCCCAGGTGTCTCGCGGCGCGCGGTTTCGCGGAGGCTCGGCGCGGAGGCAACGTGATCTCGTTCCGGAGCCAGTACATCGCCGCCGTCGCAATGAGTGTGAGCACGGTGAGCGTGATCAGCGTGCTCAGCAACCCCGAGATGACCGGAAGCCTGAACAGGTAAAACGAGATATCGCGGTTGAAGAGCGGGTCCCTGATACCCAGGGCTTCGCCGTTTATCCCCTTGAGAATCGTCAGCCACCACGCGGACAGCGAAACGGCGGTGAGGAACGAGAGGACGAGAGCAGCGGGGAAAAAAATCTTGATGACCAGGCGGGAGACATCGACGGTCACCCCGTCCCCGCGATTTACGAACAGCACCGGGAAGCCGGTTCCAGCGCCGCGCGCGATCCTGACACTGCCGTAGAAGTACCCGAATGCGAAAGCCCCGCCGGCGAAAAAGAGAACTATCCGCCAGACAAGCGAAGTCGTGAAGACCGTCCGAAACCCGATCTCATTGAACCACAGCCAGTCCGTAAAAAAGCTGGCCAGCCATGGAACGACCGTCAGCGCGACGAACATGGCCGCCACGATCCAGAGCACGA
>JBDTND010000268.1:0-2670 GCA_039933915.1 Gemmatimonadales bacterium
CCGTAAAGCAGCGCGAGGATGATCGGGTTGGTCACGCCTGGTTTTCCCCCCTCCTCGTCAGGATCGACAATGTCGTGCGGAAGGCCGAGCCTGTCGGATAGCTCGTACGTCATCACCCGTGCGCCCTTCGCGGACCAGTGCGCCACGAGCTCGTCGATTGCCGAATGATTGATTGTTCCGTCATGGGCGTTGGCTAAAACGCGAATGTCGCGCGCCAAGGGAGCGTGATCGTCGGCGTTGCGGCGAACCGCCATGCCCAGCTTCAGCATCTCTCCAATGCCACGCGTGCTCCAGCCGAGGGTTCGATCGGGGCGCGCGGTGTCGGGCGCCTGGCGCTTCGAATAGTTGGGGACGCGCACCATCAGATTCATGGCCGGCGTCTCGGCAGTCGTGGACAGGTGCGACAGTCCAAGCGCGGGAGCGGCAATAACGACTCTCTCAACCGCCCGGAATTGCGCAACCCAGGCGGCGATGTCCCCGCCGAGACTGACTCCGAAAACAATGACCGTGTCGCCGAGCCCGCTGGCAATATTCACCGCGGCATCGGCAGCGTCTCTGAGCTGCTCCGCCCTGACACGGCCGAGATCGGATGCAGTCCCTCCTTTGAGCGCATGCCATGGCAGCCTTGGCACTATGACGTTGTCACCACCGTCGTAGACTGCTGCCGTGAGCTGGCGAAATTGCCGCGGTGAATTCGTCAGTCCGTGAAAGAATACAAATGCCCTTGGCGTGCGATGGCCGTGAACGCGCACGACCGATTTCCCGTCGGGGGTCGCAGCGGAGTCGGCCCGTTGAAGTAACTGCGCGAGCACCATCGCAGCCTCGTATCCGGTGGCCGGTTTTGGCCGGGGCCCCAGCGATCCTGTTCTGATCGGGAGGAATGCAGCAACAGCGAGCACAACGACAGCGGCCCGCCACAGGATCTCGAAGGCGCTCATGTCAGAAGGGCGCTTCAACCTTGCTCAAGTGCGATGGAGTCTGCGCGATGGTCCGCATCAGCGTCCACGAGCGGAGCCAGGTCCCGCGCGCACCAACGCTGCGCCGCTGCCAGTCCCGCTCGATCCGGGTTGGCGATCGCGTGCTCGATGAGCAGCGCCGCGGCCTCGGTGCGTGCTATCGCGTAGGCGAACCCGCGCGCCCCTCCCTGCTGGAAGTCGCTTCCCTCGCGCTCCGCGCGATTCGCGTATTCCTCGATCCGTTTCACCGCATTCAGTGTTTGCTCAACGCATGACTTCAGTCGATCGTTCCTGATTACGGAGATGCGCCCCCGCACATCCGCGAGCCACTCCGCAAGTGCACCGCTTTTCTCCGCGGCGCGCAGCGCGTCGAGACTCAGTATGTTCGTGGTGCCCTCCCAGATCGAGAGCACCTGCGCATCCCGAAGCAGGCGCGGAAGGCCCGTGTCCTCGATGTAGCCGGCACCTCCAAACGCCTCGAGAGTTTCGCTCGCGATAGCTATCGCCTGCTTCGCCGTGTAGAGCTTGGCGATTGGAATCAGAAATCGCAGCAGCCGCGACTCGGATTCTGTCGCTTCCCCGCACTCGTCCTTGCCGAGCAGCTCGACGACGCGGAACGCCAGCAGAAACGCGGCGCGATGCTCGAGATGCATTTCGGCGAGCGTCTCGAGGTGAAGCGGATGCTCGATGAGAGTCTTCCCAAACGCCCGGCGGCGGCGCGCATAATCGCTCGCCAGCGCGACCGCTCGGCGCATCCCGGCTACGGCCGCGACAGCGTTGTACACGCGCGTGACGTTGAACAGCGTGGCGATCTTCCGCACTCCGTCGCCTTCACCCCCAATCAGAACTGCGGGCGTCCCTTCGAGCTCGAGCTCGGCGGTCGGCAGCGCACGCGTGCCGAGCTTGTCCTTGAGTCGATCGATTCGGATGTTGCGGAGATTTCCGGCCTTGTCGCGGAGCGTGATGAGAAACACGCTCAATCCGCGGCTTCCTTCGGGCGCGCCTTCGATTCGCGCAAGCGTCATCGCGACCTGTGACGTCGTCGCCGACGTGAACCACTTTGATCCCGTCAGTCGATAGTTATTCCCCTGCTCACGCCGTGCGACCGTGGATGTCGTTCCGACGTCGGAGCCGCCGGTGCGCTCGGTCATCCACTGGCCCGACGTCCAGAACTCGTCGGGATTGCGCGACGTCAAATGCGTGAACACCGCCCGCGTGGCGTCGTCGCCGTGGACCTCGAGAAATCTTGCAGCGCCATCGGTCATTGCAAGCGGACAGCTGTACACCGCCGAGGATGGCGCAAAGAGATACAGGCGCGCGAACTGGTGAATGCGCGAAAGCGCACCGTGATCGCGCTCGTAGGCCGTTGAGACGATGCCTTCGGTCGCGGAGATGCGATCGAGCTCGTGCCAGGCATCGCTCGTCTCGATCCGATCGACGCGTCGTCCCCATGCGTCGAACGGGACAAGCCGCGGCGGTGATGCTTCCGCGGCCTCTCCCAGCGCGAGGATGTCGGTCGCGGCGCGGTGGCCGAGCTGCTGGAGATTGGGCTCGATCTCGGTGAGCACCTTCGCGGGAAGGCGCCAGCGGAGATAGCCGCGGAGAACCTCGTCATCGTCGTACTGGTTGCCGAGCTTTGGTGCGTCCTGGTAGAAGTCGGGCATGTCCACTCCTTAAATGAAAGAGTAATAGAGGAAGGACAGTGAAGGGAAAA
>JBDTND010000269.1:0-2639 GCA_039933915.1 Gemmatimonadales bacterium
AGCGGATGCGCGCGTCGCACTTCCGCCTGAAACTGTACCTCGTGGAACGCCGCCGAAATGCCCTTCATACGGGGCACCGCGTGCTCGCGAAAGGTAATACGGGCCTCGTTTCCGCGCACCAGCACGGACTCGATATCCGATGCTCCGCCCAGGATGCGAAGGAGGGCCGTCGCAAAGAAGACGCGCGCGGGCTCGGGGACTAACCCGAAGCGGTCGCGCACCTCCTCCTTCAACGCTTCGATCTCCTCGACCTCTGTCATGTGCGTGAGCCGCCGGTAGATATCGAGCTTCGCGTCCTGAGAAGTGATGTATTCGTCCGGCAGGTACGACGGCATGTCGACCGAGATCTCGGACGGCTGCAGCCTGGGCGCGTCGTCTCCGCGCAGGACGCGCTTCACGGTCTCGTCCAGCATCCGGAGATACATGTCGAAGCCGACGGCGTGGACGAACCCCGACTGCTCCGGCCCGAGGAGATTGCCCGCTCCGCGCAGCTCGAGATCCTTGAGCGCGATCTGGTAGCCGGCGCCGAGCTGGGTGTGGTGCTCGAGAATCGTCAGGCGGCGGTTCGCATCTTCGTCGATAGAGTCGGGGACGAGCAGATAGCAGCTCGCCCGTCGATGGGAGCGGCCGACGCGACCACGAAGCTGATAGAGCTGCGCGAGGCCAAAGGTATCGGCGCGATTGACGAACATCGTGTTGGCGTTCGGAACGTCGAGCCCCGATTCGACGATCATCGTCGAGACGAGCACGTCGATCTCGCCCTCGACGAACCGGCGCATCACTTTCTCCAGCTCGTGCTCGCGCATCTGTCCGTGCCCCACACCGATCCGCGCGCGGGGAACCACGCGCCGGATATGCTCGGCCATTCCATCGATGGTCTCGACGCGGTTGTGGACGAAGAACACCTGGCCGCCGCGATCGAGCTCGCGCGAGATGCCTTCATCTATGAGCCCGTCGTCCCACGGCTCGACGTAGGTGAGCACCGGGGAGCGGTCGCGCGGAGGGGTCTGCATCAGTGTCATGTCGCGCAGACCAGCGAGCGAGAGGTGGAGAGTTCGAGGGATCGGTGTGGCGGTCAGCGTCAGCACATCGGTGTCGAGTCGGAGCTTCTTGAGGCGTTCCTTGTGTTTGACACCGAAGCGGTGCTCTTCGTCAACGACTATCAGACCGAGGTGCTTGAACGCCACGTCGGGACTGAGGAGGCGGTGGGTTCCGATGACGACATCCACCCTCCCCGCCTTGAGGTCGGCAAGCACTACCTGCTGCTCCTTCGTGGTCTGAAAGCGGCTGAGCGTCGCCACCTCCATCGGAAAATCGGCCAGCCGCTCGCCGAACGTACGCGCGTGCTGGTCGGCGAGAATGGTCGTCGGCACCAGCACCACTACCTGGCGCCCCGATTGCACGGCCTTGAACGCGGCGCGGACGGCAATCTCCGTCTTGCCGTATCCGACGTCGCCGACCAGGAGGCGGTCCATCGGCCGTGGACGCTCCATGTCGCCTTTTACATCGGTCGTGGCGGTGCGCTGGTCGGGTGTGTCCTCGAACAGAAACGACGACTCGAGCTGGCGCTGCCATACCGTGTCAGGAAGATGCGGCGGCCTCGTCGCGACTTTGCGACGCGCATAAAGATCGAGCAGCTCCACCGTCATCTCCTGAATCGCCGCGCGCGTCTTGTCGCGCTGTGATGCCCAACGCTTTCCGCCCAGCGCGTGGAGTCGTGGCGGTGGCGCATCGGCGGTTATGTCCGCCGCTGACCGGTACCTCTCGACTTGATCGATGCGATACAGGGGGACGTTGAGACGATCGCCTCCCTCGTATTCGATCACCGCCACTTCGACGGTGCTCTCGCGCACGAAAATCTTTTCCATGCCGCGATAGATCCCGACGCCGTGCTCGAGATGCACCACGTAATCGCCGGGTTTGAGCGCGGTGATGCTCTCGAGAGCGCTGCCGGTGACGTAGCGCCGGGCCCGGCGAAAGCGCCGCTCGCGACGAAAGATTTCGTGGTCGGTGAGGACGCGGTATCCCTCGAAACTCGCGCCGCTCGGCGGCAAAACGAAACCGCCGTCCAGCACGCCGATCGCGAGCATTGCCGGCGAGACGCGATCGTCATTCAGCAGCTCGTCGAGGCGCTCGGCCTGACCCGCGTTGTCGCACAGAATTACCGTAGGAATTCCATCGGCGGCGATCTGTTTGAGCCGCTTCATGTCCCGCTGGATCTCTTCCGGCTGGCGAATTGGAAACGCAATCGACGCATCGTTGCCGGAGAGGTCGATCGTTCCGTACCCGTTCAGGGCGCGAAGCGTGACGTCAGGCGGGTCGAACAGCTCATCGCGTGAGGGCGTGTCCTCTCCGCGCCGTCGCGCGAGATCGATGTGGTGCTGCGCCTCTGCCCATGTGCGCTCGAGCTCGGGCTTGATGTGTGTTCCCCGCGGGACCACCAGCAGCGTGTCAGGTGGAAAAAGCGCGTGAATGGATGAGCGCTCGGGCTCGGCATCAGGGGCGCTGATCTGTCCATCGACCGGGAGAATCAACGCCAGCTCAGCGTCGCGCGTAGAACGTTGTGTAAGGAGGTCGAAATGTCGCAGCTCGGTGATGTCGTCGCCCCAGAACTCGAGCCGCACGGGCTCAGCCATTCC
>JBDTND010000270.1:0-2621 GCA_039933915.1 Gemmatimonadales bacterium
ATCGTGACCTACGTCAAGGCAGGCTACTTCGACGAAACCGACGAAGAGAACGGACTCTCGCACGCGCTGGAGCACATGTTCTTCAAGGGAACGGAGAAGCGCGGCGTTGGAGAGATCGCCAAGGACACAAAGGCGAGCGGCGGTTATCTGAACGCCCACACGATCTACGACAACACGGTTTACTACGCAGTACTCCCCTCTTCTGGATTCGCGAAAGGGCTGGAGATTCAGGCCGATGCCTATGCGAACTCGAAGATCGATTCCCGCGAGCTCGCCAGGGAGATGGAAGTCATAATCCAGGAGGCGAAGCGCAAGTCGGACAGCCCATCCGCCGTCGCGACCGAGACGCTCTTCGAGCTGCTCTACGATGTGCATCGCATGAGGCGCTGGCGCATTGGAAGGGAGCCGGGCCTGCGCGCCTTCACACGCGACATGATGAACAGGTTCTACCGCAACTTCTATCGCCCGGGCAACACGATCCTCAGCATCTCGGGTGACGTCGATCCAGCAGATGCGCTGCGTCGCGTTACCGAGCTTTATGGGAGCCTGGAATCCGCGGAACCGGTCCGGCATCCCGGACCACAGGAGCCTGAGCGAGATGGGTTTCGCTATCGCGAGCTTTCCGGAGACATCGCACAGAGCCAGCTCGTGTTCGGCTGGCGAACACCGGGCACGCTGGATCCGGACACGGCGGTGCTCGATGTAGCTGCCTCACTGCTCGGCACGGGGCGCGCGTCGCGCCTGTACCGGGCTGTTCGCGAGAAGAAGCTCGCCTCTTCCGTCAGCGCCTATGACTACACTCCGACGGAGCTCGGCGTTTTCGTTGTACAGGCCGAGACGGAACCGGAGAGCACGGCGGAAGCGGCGCGTGTGATCTGGGATCAGCTCCACCAGCTTCGTGTCGGACTCATCGACGAAGACGAGCTCACCCGCGTGCGGCGCATCTTCGAGGCACGATGGTCCCGGCGCTTCGAGACAGCCGAGGGGCGTTCCAACTATCTCGCCGAGTGGGAAGCTCTCGGGGAATGGCAGCTCGGCGACGAATACTTCAAGCGGTTCATGTCGGCGACCGCCGATGACGTGCAGCGCGTCGTGAGAAAGTATCTGCCTGAGGGAAAAGCGGCCGCTCTGGTCTATCGCCCTGAGAGCGCGCAGATCGTCGCGCACGACGCGAGCGACATGAAGCGGATTCTCGGCGAGGGCGGGTCGGAGCGGCTACCCGTGATCCCGGCGCGCACTCCGCAGCCTGCGCCAGAGCAGAAGAGTGCCGAGCTCGAAAAGGAGGAAGCGGGCATTTCGGTTTTTCGAACGGCGGAAGGAATTCCGGTCCTGGTTCGGAGGAAGCCCGGCGCCCCGATGGCAAGCATCGCCCTCTACGTCGTCGGCGGCGCGGTAGAGGAGGAGTCCGGGAACGCCGGACTCACGCTGCTCACCTCGCGCGCGATGCTCAAGGGGACGAGTACCCGAACGGCGGCGCAGATCGCTGAAGCCGCCGAGATGCTCGGTGGTTCCATCTCGGCAAGCTCTGGGAGCGACAGCTTTGGATGGTCCTTCTCCGTGCCGACGCCGCGGCTGGCTGAGGCCCTCGAGCTGCTCGGCGATGTGATCCAGCGGCCGACGATCCCCGACGATGCATTCGAGACCGAGAGATCTGTCGCCATCTCCAACGTCGCGATGCTCCGCGACGACATGTACCGCTACCCAATGCGGCTCGCAACGTCAGTGGCTTTCGCAAAGCATCCGTATGGGATTCCTCCGCTAGGCACGGAGGAATCGTTGCGCGCGATTACGCCGCAGCAGGCGAGGGAATGGCACACGGGCCATGTTCTCTCCTCGGCGGCCGTGATAGGAGTCGTGGCGGACGCGGATGTAAAGGAGGTAGCTGATCTCGTCGCGCGCGCATTTGGCGCGCTCGACCTCAAGAAGGCCCCAAAGATTCCGAAGCCTCGCTGGCCGAAAAGCGTGAAGATCGCCGCGGAGTCGCGCGACAAAGCGCAAACGGCGATAGCGCTCGCGTTCCCGGCGCCGGCGCGAGGCGACGATTCCCGATTCGCCGTTTCTCTCATTGCAACAGTCGCGAGCGGACTTGGCGGGCGCTTTTTTGATGAGCTGCGCGACCGACAGTCGCTTGCGTACACAGTGGGCGCAGCGGCCAGCGTGAGGCGGCTTGCCGGAATGTTCGTGTCCTACATCGCCACCTCTCCGGAGAAGGAAGATCTCGCGCGAAAGGGACTTCTTGCCGAGTTCGCGAAGCTGCGCGACGTGCCCATATCGGCCGACGAGCTGGCGCGCGCGAAAGAGTACATCGTCGGATCGCATGCCATCAGCCAGGAGTCGGGTGGTGCGCAGCTGGGCGAGATGCTCGATGCGTGGATGTTCGGCACGGGCCTGGGCGAGCTGCTGGAGTACGACACGCGGGTGCGCGCCGTGACCGCTGAGCAAGTGCGCGATGTCGCGAAGGAGTATTTCGATCCGGAGCGTCGCGTCGAAGGAATCGTGCGCGGAGTCGGACGCACAGTTTAGAGCCCTCGAGCTCGTCGCGTGGGGGTGATTCCGTCGCTTGTCAGTCGTTCGGGGTTTTCGTCGAGTTCGGATTCCTTCGCCGGTCAGTCGGGTGAGGG
>JBDTND010000271.1:0-2618 GCA_039933915.1 Gemmatimonadales bacterium
CTTCAACGGTGCGCGTTATTTCGGAATCAGGTAATCCTGCGCGGCGATGATCTGCCAGCGACCGTTTCGGCGCTGCCATGTATCGGTGAACTGGTACCGGCGGTCGAACGGACCCTGCTTCCCCTTTCCTTTCAGATGCAGCACGCCGGTTATGACGTGCACATCGCCGAAATCGTGAACCTTCATACGCTCGTTGCGCGCCCACTCGACGCGATCAGGACCTGTAACGCTCTTGATCACATCGCCGCGATTCATCACCGAAGCATCCTCCGTGTACACGAAGTTCGGAGCGAGCAGCTGATCAAAGGTGTGAGCATCTCGGCGCACCAGAGCGGTGGTCCACTGGTCCTCGAGCTTGATCGGTGGGAGCGATGACGTCGAAGCCTGCGCGAACAGCGGCGCCGGCGAAACTGCGAGCATCAAAAGCGCAGTCAAAGCATATCTCATTGCCTTTCTCCTCGATGCGAGCCGTTCGCCAACTCCGGCATCGGCCTTTCGCATGCAAACATCCGGCCTTCATCAGGAGTTAGCAGCGCGTCCCTCGCTATCTCCGGATCTGGCTACACGATGTACGGGATGAAGCGTTTTCGCTCCCGCATATAGACTCGGTACGGCTCCCCAAGCGTGTCGACGAGCACCCGCTCCTCTACCGCCACGCGGTAACAATAGGCCACTATGGTCGAAATCGTGAGCAGCGCAAGACTGACCCAGTTTCCCAGTGCGAGGCCGACTCCGATGTACATCGTGATTCCGGCCGTGTAGGAAGGGTGCCTCACCAAGCTATAAGGCCCAGTGCGAATTACCGGTTGGTCCGCGCGGGCTCTTACGTCGCCAGTGAAATACTCACCAAGTGTGCGCCAGCAGTAGCGCCGCAGCAAGCTGCCCAGGACGATCAACAGCACTCCTGCCGCGAATAGCGGTACCTGCATGCGTTCCGGAAACGACCATGCCTTTACAAATGCAACGAAGTAAGCGATGAACGAAGCGAGTCCCGTTAGTCCAATCAGCACCCCCATCGAGCCGCTGTCCTTGGAGTCAGCCTTCTTGCCCCCCTCGAAGCCACCTCGGACGACCTTCATCTCGGGAAGGAACGCCCAGATGTTGACCGCCCAGAAGATCAGAGCGTAGGGCCAGGCAAACGGCAGCGGTCTCACGGCCGCTCTATCCCGCTGAGCTCTTTCACGCTTGCGGCCCGCTGGGCGTTGCTGTCATGCGGAGAAATTATCAGTTTCGTGGCAGGTGTCTATTCGCCGTGGATTCACGAATTCCCGGGCACATGAAGAAAAACCGCTCTCGAAACCGTAGATTATTCAAACGCCAATCTCACTTCTTCCCGCCCCGCAACGAGGATTAATTGCTTCAGCAAAACCAGGCGGAACGGCCTGAACAGCCCAACCGACCGGAACTGCCCGTGCGACCCGTGCTTGCCCAGGCCACTCCCGCCCCCGGCCGCTCGGCGCCGAGTCCGAGTGCTATTTACGAGGGATTCAGGGCACAGCGGAATGAGCTGAACAACCAGATGAACGATCTCGGGAACACGCGCAACTCGATCTCGGGCCAGCTGGAGGAGTTGCCGGCCGGCTCGCCTCAGCGAGCGCCTCTCGAGGCTCGTCTGACTGATATCGACGCGAGGATCAAGGCCGTCGACCAGGCGCTGGCCGCAAATGCGACGCAGATCTCACAGGCTGCCGGCATCCCCGGAGCGATCGTCGAGCCACCCCAGATCATTCGATCGGGGCCACCCGAAGAGGCCTGGGTGCTGGGCGGCATGTTCATCGTGGTCGTGCTGCTGCCAATATCGATCGCGTTCGCGCGACGAATCTGGCGCCGAAGCGCGGCGGTCGTGACGTCGCTTCCGCGGGAGATAGGCGAGCGCCTCGGTCGCATGGAGCAGGCACTCGAGGTGACGTCGCTCGAAGTCGAGAGAATCGGCGAAGGCCAGCGTTTCCTCACTCGGCTCTTCACCGAAGGAGAGGGAGCTCGGGCCATAGGATCGGGCGACGCCCAACCCATCGCTCGCAAGCCGCTAAAGGCAGCCGATCGAATTCCTTAGCCGTACTCTTCCCACGCACGAAAAAAAGAGGGACCCCGTGGGGTCCCTCTTTTTTTTTAACCTGAGGAGCGAGCCTCAGGCAATCGTGGACAGTGAGTCGTAGTTAAACGTCTCGACTGTCGATTTTCCGGACATCACCGGACGAAGTGCCTTGTCCAGCTGAGGATACGTCGCGGATTCGTACTTGCGCGCTGAATCCATGTCGTTCCACACACTGATGGCCTGAACGTGCTGATCATTAACAAGCAACAGCTCGTTCTTGAAACCGGCCTGCTTCCTCAACGTTGGAAGAACTTCATTTCTGAAGAGCGTCTTGAACTCTTCGGTTTTGTCGGTCGCGATATCGAATCGAACGCTGCGTGCGATCTGTCCGTTTTTGATCTGCATTTTGGAATATCTCCATCACCCCGTCGGAATCTTCCGGACTTCTGCGTGCGAGGATCTACCGCAGGCCGGTGCGCGCCGGCGGATCAACACGGCGCTTGAATTCATCTCAAATCGTATACTGGAGTATAACGATTCAGGTGCCCTAAGTGTGGATTTGACAACAATTTAGCGTAAGTCG
>JBDTND010000272.1:0-2598 GCA_039933915.1 Gemmatimonadales bacterium
GTTACGAGAGGCCGTGCGGCGTCGTGAATGACGACGATCTCGCATTCGCTGGGAAGATCTTCCAAGCCATTGGCCACCGACTCGCTTCGTTCCCTCCCGCCGACGGACAGAAGCAGTCGGTCTGCATCGCTCTGGAAGATCCAGGGAGGTGGATCGCCCACGTACTCGCGCGGAAGGACACACACGACCATCGCGACATCGACGCGCGCCTGGAAGGTCTGGATGCTGTGGAGCAGCATCGGCTTTCCGGCGACCCACCTGAACTGCTTCAGCTCCGCGGACCCGGTGCGGGAGCCGCTGCCGGCGGCGACGATTATCACACCGATGTCGCGTTTCACGTCGCGCCCAAGGATTTACGGCGGTCGCGTTTCATCTACGCGTGGAAAAGCTGTCGGAAAAGGTCGTTGATCGTGCGGACGCCGACGACTTCGATGCCGCGCGGCCCGCGCTTCGGTATTCCCCTCTCCGCCATGTACGCAGTCGTCATCCCCATCTTCGCCGCCTCGCCGAGGCGCCGCTCGGCCTGGGACACCGGCCTGATCTCGCCACCGAGTCCGACTTCGCCGAGAAAGATCGACGAGTTCGCGACGGGCCGGTCGTAGACGCTCGATGCGAGCGCGCTAGCTACGGCGAGATCGCCGGCAGGCTCCTGCATCCGAACTCCCCCGACGACGTTGAGGAAGACATCCAGCTGCGAAAAAGACAGACCCGCCCGCTTGTCGAGCACGGCCAGGAGGAGCGCGAGCCGCCTACCGTCGAAGCCCGTGCTCACGCGCTGTGGAGTTCCGTATCCCGCTTTTGCCGCGAGCCCCTGGATTTCGATGAGCACCGGACGAGAGCCTTCAAGCAGCGCCGTGACGGCGCTTCCGGACGAATTGTTGAGCCTATCGCCGAGGAACAGCTCGGACGGATTCTCGACCGCGATAAGTCCTTCTTCCGTCATGCGGAACACGCCAATCTCGTCGACGCTGCCGAAACGGTTTTTTGTCGCCCGAAGGATCCGATGCTCGAGCATCCCCTCGCCCTCGAAGTAAAGGACGGTATCGACGATGTGCTCGAGCGTCTTCGGGCCGGCGATTCCTCCACCCTTGGTCACGTGGCCAACCGCGAAGACGGTCGTCTCCGTCTCCTTCGCGAACCGCATCAGGCGCGCGGCGCACTCTCTCACCTGGCCGACGTTGCCGGGCGCGCCTTCGAGATCACTCGTGAAGATCGTCTGGATGGAATCGACGACAATCGCGTCGAGCTTCTGCGCGCCGGCGGTCGCGAGGATCGTCTCCAGCAACGTCTCATTGAGGAGCGAGACGTTTTCCGCCGAGCCGTGCAAACGCTCGGCGCGGAGCTTCACCTGGAGCGCGGATTCTTCGCCGGAGACATACAACGTCGAGTGGCCCATCTCCTCGAGCTTGCCAGCCACCTGAAGCAGCAAGGTGGATTTGCCAATTCCCGGCTCACCGCCGACGAGCACCATCGAGCCGGGGACGATCCCGCCGCCGAGGACGAAGTCGAATTCCTTGATTCCGGTCTTGAGGCGCCGGCCCTGCGAGCTCTTCACATCGCGGAGCCGCGTAGTGGGGACCACGCTTCCGCCCTCGGCCATCGACTTCTGTCCGGATGCGCGACGTCCCGACGCAGTCGTTGACGTCCGAGACGTCGCCATCTCCTCGACGAGGGTATTCCACTCGCCGCAGACGTCGCAGCGGCCGGCCCACTTCGGGTGCTCGGCGCCACAATTGGTGCAGCGATAGACAGTTTTTCCTTTCGGGCTCACTGCGATGCTAGACGGGGCGACAGATTCTCGAAGCGCGTGTACGTCTTGTTGAAATACAGGTTCACGAATCCGGTCGGTCCGTTCCGCTGCTTCCCGACGATGATCTCGGCGCGCCCCTCGAGAGAGTTGCCGTCCTTGTCGGTGGGACCGTCGTACACTTCCTGGCGATAGATGAACATCACAAGATCAGCGTCCTGCTCGATGGCGCCGGACTCGCGCAAGTCGGACAGCTGAGGACGCTTGTTCTCGCCGGTGCGCTGCTCGGGCGCGCGTGAGAGCTGCGAGAGAGCGACCACGGGAACGCGAAGCTCGCGCGAAAGCGCCTTGAGTGAGCGCGAGATGTAGCTGATCTCCTGTTGCCTGCTTTCCGTATTGGTCGGGCCCTGCATCAACTGCAGATAGTCGATGACCACCATCCCGATGTTGTTCTCCATCTTGAGGCGCCGCGCTTTCGAGCGCATCTCTAGCAGAGTCATACTGGGCGTGTCATCGATCCAGATCGGGGCGTGGCTCAGAATGCCGGCGGCGCGGCCAAGCCGGACAAACTCTTCATCGTGCAGCTTGCCTTTGCGAAGGCGTTGAGCGTCGACACGGCCCTCGGACGTCAGCAGTCGCTGCACGAGCTGCTCCTTGCTCATCTCGAGCGAGAAGAATGCAACAGGCACGTTGTTGTCGAGCGCGGCGTTCTGCGCGATGTTGAGAACGAAGGCAGTCTTGCCCATCGAGGGACGGCCGGCGACAATGATGAGATCCGACGGCTGGAAACCTGCCGTCAGCTCGTCGAGATCCTTGAACCCGCTTGCCACACCCGTAATCGATCCGCTGCC
>JBDTND010000273.1:0-2578 GCA_039933915.1 Gemmatimonadales bacterium
GAGGTCTCGGCGCGGACGAGGATCACGGCGCGCCCCTGTTCTGCCGCCGCCACCGCGGCATCGGGCGATGTGACGATCTCGCCCGACGCCACACCGGGTGACGCGCCCAATCCCTTGGTGAGCGGCTCACCGGCATCGCGCGGCGATCCTGAGTTGCGCGGCGGATCCGCGAGCAGCGGCAGGATGCGGCGCACGGCCTCCTCGCGGGTCAATGGGAAGTCGGGGTCGTTCGCCATCTCGACCGCGATCCGCAGCGCGGCCTGTGGCGAGCGTTTGCCGACGCGCACCTGGAGCAGCCACAGCTTCCCGTCCTCGATGGTGAACTCGATGTCGGCGACGTCGCGCAGGTGGCGCTCGAGCCTGCGCGTGTACTCGTGCAGCTGACGCGCGACATCGGGCAAGCGCTGATGCAGGACGCGGATGTCCTCCGTCGCGTGCGTGCCGGCGACCACATCCTCGCCCTGCGCGTCGAAGAGGACGTCGCCGTACAGCCGGTTCTGGCCTGTAGAAGGGTTACGCGTGAACAGCACGCCCGTCGCCGACCGGTCATTGCGATTTCCGAAGACCATCGCCTGCACGGTCGCGGCGGTACCCATGCTTGCGCTTATGCCTTCGCGCTCGCGGTAGGCCACGGCGCGGGGCGAGTTCCAGGACCGGAAGACGGCTTCGATCGCAGCGCGCAACTGCTGCCACGGTTCATCAGGAACAGGCGCGACACCAACTTCGGCAAGCGATTCACCCAAACGAGCGCGCAACTTGTCCGCCATCGACGCGTCGAAAGCGGACGCCGTTTGTGAGTTCAGTCCCACGTTGAGGATCGTGTCCATCATCCCGGGCATCGAAACCGGCGCTCCCGACCGAACCGACACGAGCAAGGGATCAGACGGATCCCCGAACTTCCGCCCGACCAGTCCTTCCAGCCGATTCATATGTTCCCCGACCTCGTCGTCGAGATCCGCAGGCCAGCCGTGGGCGAGGTATTCGCGGCACACGTCGGTCGTCAGCGTGAAAGCCGGTGGCACGGGCAGACCCAGGTCAACCGCCATCACCGTCAGGTTCGCGGCCTTCCCCCCGAGCAACCGCGGCAGATCGGCCCGGGCTATCTCGTCGGGCGGGCGTTCGAAATCAACGATGCGCGTCATACCTGCTTTGCCAGCCACTTCTTGGCGGCGGTGAGCGATCGCATGTGCGCGCCAAAGTTCTTCCACGGATTTGCGACGTCGGCCAAGCGCGCCGCCATCGAGCGGACGTCGAAGGTGTCCGGCGTGACTCTGTCCAACTCGTCCCACGCCAAGGGCACGGCGACGTGCGCGCCCTTCTTGGGTCGGATCGAGTACACAGGCACGGCGGTCTGCGCCCACGCGTTGCGATTGCAGTCCAGGAAGAGTCGGCCGTCCCGCTTCTCCTTGTAGAACTCCGTGGTCAGCCGGTCGGGTGCCCGCCGGACCATGACCTCCGACAATCCGAAGGCGACTGCTCGAACCTCCTCGAAATCGGCTTTGGGCCGGAGCGGCACGACAACGTGGTAGCCACGCGAGCCGGTAGCCATGAGGTGCGGCACGAGGCCGGCCGCCGTCACCACCTCGTGCGCGACATGCGCCGCAAAGCGCGCGTCCGCTACGCCGCCCTCGCCCGGATCGAAGTCGATGATCATCCGGTCAGGCACCTGCAAGTCCGGGACGCGCGAGAGCCAAACGTGCGGCGTGACGCAGCCCTGGTTCGCCAGATAGACCAGCGACGCGGCGTCGTTGACGATCGCATGGGTGACCGTCCCGCCAACTTTGGGCACCGTCACGCGAGCGATCCAGGCGGGGAAATAGTCGGGCGCATCCTTTTGGTAGAAGACCTGCGTGTAGATCGTTTCGCGCACGCGCTGCATGCTCACGGGTCGGCCGCGCAGGTGCGGCACCATGACGCTCGCAACGCGCGCATAGTGCTCGACGATCTCCTGCTTGGTGACGCCGTCGTCGGGGAAGACGACGCGGTCGCCGTGTGTGATCTTGATCTCACGACCGCCAGCCTTGATCGCGTCGCTCATTTGGGGCGCCTGAGCCGGCGGATGATGAACGCGTCGAGCACGATGATCCCACCGCCACCGATGGCGAACAGTCCCAGGACGACAATCAGCGCATCCATCGACTCGATCGTACGACGCGCGGCGCCAGACAGCCTAAAGGAGACCCAGATGCCGACCCTCGATGCGATCGGAATCGTTAGCTCCGATCTGGCCAAGTCGATCGCCTTTTATCGGCTGCTTGGATTGGACTTTCCCGACAGCACGGAGGATCACGTAGAGGCGACAACCGCCGGCGGCCTGCGCGTGATGCTCGACAACATCGAGCTCATGAAACAGCTTAATCCCGACTGGGTCGCGCCGGCCGGACATCCCATTGGGTTGGCGTTCCTGTGCTCGTCGCCCGCAGATGTTGACGAGACTTACGACCGCGTCGTCGCTGCCGGCCACCACGGCAAGACCGCTCCATGGGACGCGTTCTGGGGCCAGCGCTACGCGACGGTGCTCGATCCGGACGGCAACCAGGTCGATCTCTTCGCGCCGCTCGGCGAGTAGCTAGACGCG
>JBDTND010000274.1:0-2534 GCA_039933915.1 Gemmatimonadales bacterium
ATCCTCGTTGACGAAGGCCGAGCTGAGACTCGGCGCGGCGGCATCCGCGACCTTCCATCGGAGGTACGCCTTCCAGGCATCGAGGGGGGCCGACGTCAGCATGCTATCGACCGACCGCATGAACACGGGATTCTGAACGTTGATCGTCGGGATGTCGCTTCTGCCTTCACCAGTGAAGAAGGTCGGCCAGTCGAATCCGGGGGTGAGCTGCGCCAGCTCCGCCGCCGTCATCCTGTGATAGTTGGCGTTCGGATCGCGCATCTGGACACGTGTCATCGCAGGTTTGGCGAGTCCGGTCTCGATGGCGACGACCTTTTGCGCATCCGCGGCCGCGTCGGCTGGGTTCTCCCCGAGCAGCTGGAACGTGCGGGAAAGGTGGTCGGTGTAGTTGGCACGGATGTCGGCGTACCGCTTGTCCGTGTTCAGATAGTAGTCGCGATCGGGGAGCGAGAGTCCGCCCTGATTTACGCCCGCAATGACGGAGGTACTGTTCTTCGCATCCTGTCCCGCGCCGAAGCCGAAGAGCACTGGCACGCCCTGCGAGTGGAGGCGGGCGACTTCAGCCTCGAGCTGGCGACGATTTCGTATCGCTGAGATGCGAGCGAGCTCTGGAGTGATCGGCTGCACCCCCGCGCGCTCCGCTCCGACGGAATCCATGCATGACGAGTAGTAGACGCCGAGCTTCCGCAGATCCTCGCTCGCCTGCGAGTTACCACTCGCCGCGGCGCTGCGAAGAATCGTGAGGAGATTGCTCTGGTTGTTTTCCGCGAGCTGGTCGAAGCTACCCCAGCGCGAATAGGCGGCAGGAACGGGATTGCGTTTTACCCACCCGCCGTTGGCGAACTGGTAGAAGTCGGTGCAGGCCGACACCGACCGGTCGAGGTTTGCCGGGTCGAGCGGTGTGGTTTGGATTGGAACGGCCGACTGCTGTGCCGCTGCCGGGATCGCGATGATGAAGGTGAGCGCAAGCGCGCGCAAGACGAGACGCATTCAGTACTCCGAAAAGAGTTCAGTCGAGGAATCAAACCCGCGGGCGGGGGAAGTCCAGCCCCCGAGCTACTTACGCGATCGGGCACGCGAACGCTTTTTCTTCCCGGGCTTCATGATGCTTCCGCGGCAGCTCGGCGCGCCGCACTTGCAGAGGTAGAACTTCTCCAGCTCCGCGTCGTTCTCGCCCGTGCGCTCGTACTGATAGTCGTAGGCGAGCTCGGTCCCCGGATGGATTCCATAGAGCGCGTGAATGAAGATCCGCTTCCCGGTTATTACGGCCTCGCAATTGGGCTCGCAGGAGTGATTGATGTAGCTCGCATCTCCGCCGCCCTTATCGATCGCGCCGTCGATCACGGTCTTGCTGTCGAGGGTAAACAGGAACGTGTGGTGGCGCTTCATTTTCGTGTCGTCGTAGCGACGGTCGGATTCCTTGTTGGTGATCCGTTCGCCGGCGTACTCCACGATGCGCGTTCCCTTCCTGATATAGCGCGTCGCAAATACGCCGCGTCCGTGGATCCCCGAATTGCGAACGACATATAGGGGCTCGCGCCCGTTCTTCGACATCGACATCAGTTGCGGTGAGTGTTAACGCTTGGGAGATGCGACAATGAGGCCCGAGCACTCGCCGAGCCCAATGCGGGCCGCACCCTCGCGGCGCAGGTAGCCGCGCATGATGATCTCGTCCCCGTCATGCAGGAACTTTCGCTCCTCGCCCGTCGGCAGAACAAGCGGATCGGCGCCTCTCCGGGTGAGCTCGAGCAGGCAGCCCTGAGAACCGGCGTCCGGTCCCGAGACCGTCCCGCTGGCGAAGAGATCGCCGGTTCGAAGGTTGCAGCCGCTGCTCGCGTGGTGCGTCAGCATTTGCGCGGGCGTCCAGTACATGTCCGCGAGTGACGCCGCGCTCAGCCGCGAAGGGCGCAGGTGACTCTCCCGCATCATCATCGACCGAATGTAAACCTCGATGACGAGATCGATTCCTCCCGCCTCCTCATTCGTTTTCGACAACAGGTACGGTAGCGGCTTCGGATCGTCGGGTGGCCGGAAGAACGATGGAATCCGATACGGCTGCAGCGCTTCCCAAGTCACGATCCACGGCGAGATGCTCGTCGCAAAGTTCTTGGACAGAAACGGCCCGAGTGGCTGATACTCCCACGACTGGATGTCCCGCGCGGACCAATCGTTCACCAGGCAGACTCCGAACAGATGCTCTTCCGCTTCGTCGATGGCGATCGGCTTTCCGAGCTCGTTGCCCTTTCCAACGAAGAACCCGACCTCCGCCTCGTAGTCGAGCATCTGGGAAGGACCGAATGTCGGAGTGCTGGAGCCCGCGGCGAGAGCCTGTCCTTCGGGGCGGGTGACGTCACTGCCGCTGAGTACGATCGACGATGCACGTCCGTGGTAGCCGATCGGTACGTATTTGTAATTCGGCAACAACGGACTATCGGGACGGAACATCTTGCCAACGTTTGTCGCGTGGTAGATCGAAGAATAGAAGTCTGTGTAATCGCCGATTTCCGCGGGGGGATGCATTCTCGCGTCGGACA
>JBDTND010000275.1:0-2524 GCA_039933915.1 Gemmatimonadales bacterium
GCTCGCTGCCCCTCGTTCCGTCGCTCGCCAGTGAATAGAAAAGAATCGTTCCGTTCTGGTACGCTTCGTCTGCACCGATGATCGTCGTCGCGTGGACGGTTGGCGAAAAATCGGCAGCGGCGCGATAGATCAGGTTCCCACCGATGTGATAGCGATTGAAATCGCGGAACGTCCCGCGCTCAGAGCGCTGAAGCACTTTGGGATTCAGGTAGAGCAGGCCTGAAAGAGAGCTCGCGTTCGAAAGGGAGTGATCGAGAGTCAGGCCGATCCGGCCAACGCGGTTGTGCCTCCGCTCGTCGCGCGACGCGTAAGTGGCGTTGGCGTTGCGAGGCGTCGCCAGAGCTTCCGCCATCGTGAGCGGACCAGGTATGTGGAAGAGATCGTTGGTCGCCGCAGCGAATACGCCAAGCTTCGTGCTGGCGCCGAGCGGTGCGGTGAGGGCGGTGTTGATCAGTGCGCGACGACTGTCGGAGTGAGCTCGCCAGCCATCCTGGCTCGTGTTGGTGAACGTCGCGGCAAAGGAGCCGTCGCCGAAGTTGGTTCCTCCCTGAACGACTGTTCGCATGAGACCGAAGCTGCCGCCCATCTGCTGAACCTTTGCCAGGAGGCCGTCGAACGATCGCGCCGTAGAAATGTCGATCACGCCGCCGCCGGCATTTCCCCACATCGCGGAAGCGTTCGATCGCACCACTTCGACGTGTTCGGCCGCCGCGAGATCAACGAGGTCGAACGACGTTCGTCCGTCAGGCTCAGTCTCCGGAATTCCGTCGAGAAGGATCCGCACCCCACGCGACGTGCCTGCGTTGGAGCGATCGCCGGCTCCGCGCGCTCCGAAGCCGCGGATGGAAAGGCGCACATCGCTGCCGCCGTATCGCGACTGTGCGAGTACACCGGGCACGTCCTGAAGCGCTTCTTCTATAGAATACGCGCGGCGGTCGTCGAGTCGATCGCGACCGATAATTGAAATAGCCATTGGCGTCGCAAACACCGACTGGGTGCTTCGCGTCGCCCTGACTGTCACGGGCGGCAGCCGAACCCTGGCAGAGTCAGCAGTTGAATCAGCGGGTTGCTGCGCCTCGGCGACGCATGCCGCCGAGCAGAGAAAGGCGACGGAAATGAAGGTTGGTTTGCGCATGACCTGAGGAATCATAATAGCAGAGTGGGCACGGACGACTTCGTCCGTGCCCACCTAACTCTGGTGCCGCCGAAAAACTTAGAAGCTGTACCGCGCCGAGATCTGCCAGCGCCAGTAGTTGGAGGTGAACGCGCCGACCTGGTAGGGCTGCGGCTGCAGGCCCTGAGTGTTCGCCGGGTCAAGCGTTGTGTAGTTGAAGGTCACAACGGGAACCGCTGTCGCAGCGTCGGCCGATGAGCTGGACACGTGCGTCAGAAGCGGGATGTTGTTGTTGCTGCTCAGCGGGCTCACCTGCTGGTGGCCCCATTTCTTGTTGAGCATGTTGCCGACGTCGAAGATGTCGAACTGAATGGCTAGGCGCTGCTCCGAGACGAGCGGCACAACCTGGCGCAGCGAAAAGTCGAAGTTGTGCGAGAACGGTAGACGGCAGGAGTTGCGCACCAGGATCTCCCCGCGATGCTCGTTGAGGCACTTGGTGGATGTGATCAGCGCGTCGAAGGCGGCCGCCTGCTGGGCCGCCGTCAATGTCGTACTCACCCCGTTAATCGTACCGGAGGTGTTCTGGAAACGGATCTGGTTGATGTCGTTGACGTCGGTGGGAATGAAGATCAGATCGTTGCCCTGAACGCCGTCGGCATTGAGATCGCCGCGGCCGCCGGAGCCACCATATATGTAGTCATGCGGCGCCCCGGACTGACCCGTATACGAGAGGGTGAAGTCAGTCGCCAATCCACTCGCCCAGCTGCCCAGGCTTCGGACAACCGGACCCCAGCCAACCGTCCGCGTATAGAACCCGGAGAACTTGTGCGGCTGGTCGAAGAGCGAGACGGTGGTGTAGACATCTTCCTGCTTGCCAAAGAGGGTGCGCCCGAACTGCCAGTTGGAGATGTGCGTGCTGGACGTGAAGCTCTGCGCGTCATACGCGTGGCCGTACGAGTAACCGATGTACGCTTCCCAGTTGTTGGCGTAACGCTTTCTGAGCTGTCCCGTGAGGTTGTAAGCGTAGTCCTTGTTCTGGTTTTCAACGTCGATCGCAGTGGTGAAGCGACCGGTACCACCTGCCGCGATAACTGCTGCCGGACGAGTGGCCGAGGATATACCAGTGGCCGCGATTGTACCGTAGAGAACACGGCCGCCTTGTGACGTGCCCACTGGTCCAGCAAGGTTGCGGTTGACGAAGAAAAGCTGGTTGCGCGTCTTCGAGTAGAGTCCTTCGACTGTTGCAATCAGATTGAACGGAAGGACGCGATCGTAAGCGAGGTTGGCGCGCATCGGCTGCGGGAACTTGATGTCCTTGTTGAGGAAGCTCACGTCGCCGATTGGCTTGCTGCCCTTTCCATCGGCGCAGGTCTCGTATGCAGTCGGATCCGCATTGAATACCGGCGCTGG